>NZ_JBLUQC010000015.1:0-159044 GCF_048068435.1 Pseudomonas sp. NY15437 | reverse complement strand
CCCGGGGGGCCCCCCCAAGCCCCCCCCCCCCACCCCCCCCACCCCCCCCCCCCGGCGCCGGGCCCCGCCCCCCGCACCGCACGGCACAAAACTCCCATGGATCGTAGGAGCGGACTCCGTCCGCGATGAGTCTCCAGCCGCGCCAGAGCCGCTCCCGCCAGACAGCTTTTCGCCCCGGTCGGCCCTCACCCTAACCCTCTCCCGCAGGGAGAGGGGACGGTTCGGTGGAGGATGAAAGCGCGGCATTAGCCGGCACAGGTCGCCCCCCTCCCGGAGGGAGAGGGGGCAGTTCGGTGGAGGATGAAAACGCGGCATTAGCCGGCACAGGTCGCCCTCTCTCCCTCTGGGAGAGGGCTGGGGTGAGGGGATGCCCCAGTGCCGATACTTCACTTATGCAGAAGCCGAATCTCCGCGACCGCCCGCCGCAGAGCCACCCCTGCAAGCCGCGTCAATGCTGGATTGTTGCCTCTGAGTACGAAGTCTTGTTGGCGCCTGGATATATGACTTGGGTCAGGCAAATCCTATTATTTCCGTGCTGTTACAGCGCGCGCCGCAACACACCCAAGACCCATCCTCATCCCCAACGTTTCCCGACGCAGCCATGAGCTGAGCGTCACGGACCCGTCACGTCCGGACACCGGGAACAAGGCAGGTAAATTCATGAAAGCTGTAGTCATCCTGGCCATGCTGGGCTTCTCCTCGCTCGCCCTGGCCGAGCAGGCGAACGCCGCCGGCCAGGCACCAAGCGCGGCCGTGGAGCAGTACACCTACGACATGAAACTGGACGTCGCCCACGTCATCTCGACCACCGACGTCTCCAACCAGTGCGGTATCGTGCCGGCACGCATGACCTACGAAGACTCCCAGGGTCAGCGCCACACGGTCGAATACCAGGTGTGGGGCAACGGCTGCTCCGGCGGCTAAGCGATTTGCGCGTTCCCGCCGTGGCCCACGCAGCCTCGGCGGGAATGCCATTCACCGCTTACGGCTGCAGCGCCGCCCTGGCGATATTGCGGCTGTGCGCGCCGAAGTGGCGGATCAACTGCACGATCTGCTCATCCAGCGCCGCGTCGTGGCGGAACGGCTCCGGTGAGTTCCCCGCACTGAAATCCCCCGCCGGCACCTTCTGGTTGTCCAGCCAATGGCCGATCGCGGCATCGAACGCCGCCGCATGGGCATGGGACTCGCTTGCCACCACCTCGCGCAGATACGCCGTCGAATAAGGTGGATAACTCCCGTCGCCGCTCACATCGGCGTACGCCGCGAGCAACGGCGACTCGCCCCCCTGGCGCAGTGTCTCGCGCAGCCAGTCGACCTCGTACCGCTCAACCCCAGTATGCCGGTCCGCCACACGCTGGATCGCCGCCTGCTTGTCGGCGTCGAAGCCGGCCATGGACTTGCCCGCCGTCCACAGCATGCTGGCGGTGGTCTCGCCCGGCAGCGGCGTCGAGTGATAGGGCTGGGTCATGTCCTGGATGTAGTGCATCGCCCACCCCAGGAAGCGGTACCCCCAGTACGGATGCCCCGTGCCGAAGGCGAAGCGCGCCAGGCCATGGAACTGGTACGCGCGCCACTCGGGCCAGTTGCGTTCCAGGTACGGCGCGCCGGTGAAGATGATCGCGTCCTCATGGTAGAAGCCCATGTGGAACGGCGCCTGGGAGCTGAACTCGTAGCGCGGATCGCCGAACGGCTGGGTGCCGAAACCGTAGCGCTGGCCGGCGTCGCCGGGATTGTCGCTGAACAGGTTGATGTCGTGGCCGAAGTCCGGCTCGTCGGCGGCGCTGGCCAGGACGTCCAGTGCGGGCACCTTCTCCCCCGCCTGCAGTTGCACGAAGCGCCACTGGTTCCAGCCGGACAGGTTGCGGAACACCAGCACGTCCGCCGGCTGCAGCGCCACATGCTTGTGCAACTCATCGCCTGGCAACTCGCCGCCGGGCGGCGGCTGCACGGCGGTGGCCAGCTTGATCTCGGGGTTCAGCCGCAATGCCATGAGGAACGCCTTGAGCAGGTCGTCGCGACCGTCTTCGGCCAGGCGCAGGTCGTCCGGGCGCGGCGGGTACTGCCGGAAGTGCTCGCGGGCGTAGGCTTCCTGCTCGTCCAGGAGCTTCACCAGGCCGGCCCGCTGCTGGCTGATGAAGCTCTCCAGCGGTTCCACCTCGACATCGGGCGCCTGGGTGAGCGCCGGCAATTGTCGCAAGGCGAGATAGCTGCCCAGGGTGTGATTGGACCAGGCCCAGAGGCTTTGCGGCAGGGCCAGCAGGCCGGCCAGCAGGCAGGTGGAAAGTCGCTTCATCGGCTCTTCGCTCTTATTGGCAATGCAAGACGGAAAATTCCGACGCAGCCTAACAATCCGAAGCCCCGCCAGCACTGTCGAAGCCTGCCAGCGCGAGTCACCGATAACGCCACGGCTGACCATCATCAATGGCGCATACGGTCCCAGCCACTACACTTGCCCGGCATGGAAAGGCACCGGCTCCACGCGCGTGCCGGCCACTCGAAATAAGGGCGTCCCCATGCTGCAGTCCGTTTCACCCAAGCAAGACCTTCCGCTCAAGCCCGATCCCGTCGAACCCCGCAGTGGCGTCCTCGCACCCTTCAGCATCGCCGCGTTCCGCATCATCTGGATCTGCAACCTGTTCGCCAACCTGGGCACCTGGGCGCAATCGGTAGCCGCCGCCTGGGTGGTCACCGAGGCCCACGCCAGCCCGCTGATGGTGGCGATGATCCAGGTCGCCTCGGCGCTGCCGCTGGTGCTGCTGTCGATCATGTCCGGCGTGCTGGCCGACAACCACGACCGCCGCAAGATCATGCTGGTGGGCCTGACGGTGGAGCTCTCCGGCGCCGCGCTGGTGACGGCGCTTGCGTTCATGGGCTACCTCGACCCGCTGCTGCTGATCGTGTCGATCCTCTGGCTGTCGCTGGGCAGCTCGATCACCATTCCTGCCTGGCAGGCGGCGGTGAACGAGCAGGTGCCACCGCGCATGCTCGGCGACGCCGTACTGCTCAACAGCGTCAACTACAACGTCGCCCGCGCCGTCGGCCCGGCCATCGGCGGCCTGCTGCTGTCGGCCACCGGGGCCTCCTGGGTGTTCCTCTTCAACTGCCTGTGCTACGCCGCGCTGATCTGGGCGATCTGGCAATGGCGCCGCGACGTGCCCAAACGCACCCTGCCGCCGGAGCACATCTTCGAAGGCGTGATCGCCGCCCTGCGCTTCACCCAATATTCCAGCGTCACCCGCCTGGTGATGCTGCGCTCGGCGGTGTTCGGCCTCTCCGCCAGCGCGATCTGGGCGCTGCTGCCGCTGCTGGCGCACCGCAACCCGGACGGCAGCGCCTCGGTGTACGGCTACATGCTCGGCGCCCTGGGCCTGGGCGCCATCGTCGCCAGCACCATGGTGAGCAAGGCGCGGCAGTGGCTGGGCAGCAGTCACCTGATCAGCTTCGCCGCCGCCACGCTGGCGCTGGTGATGCTGACCCTGGGCTGGGTCGACAACCTCTGGGTGATCTTCCCCGCCCTGGTGCTCGGCGGCGCCTGCTGGATCGCCGCCGTGGCCACCTACAACTCCGCGGTGCAGATCCTCGTGCCCGACTGGGTCAAGGCCCGGGCCCTGGCGTTGTACCAGACCGCCATCTACGGCGGGCTGGCGGCCGGCTCGTTCCTCTGGGGGCACTTCGCCGAAACCATGGGCGTGCAGGGCGCGCTGATCGCCGCCGGCTGCCTGCTGCTGGTCTCGGTAGCGCTGCTGTACAACTCGCGGCTGCCGGAGCTGGACTCCACCAGCATCGCCCGCGCGCCGGGCGGTGTGCCGGGGCAGCCGACCTTCGTGTTCAACCCCGAACGCGGCTCGGTGCTGGTGTCCATCGAATACCGGATTCCCGCAGAGCGCACCCGTGACTTCGTCCGCGCGGCCAAGCCGCTGCGGCGTCTGCGCCTGCGCAACGGCGCGGAGCGCTGGGCGCTGTACCGCGACGTGAGCAACCCGGAAATCTGGCAGGAACTGTTCCTGGTGGACAACTGGATCGGCCACCTGCGCATGCTCGATCGCCTGACCATCGAGGACAAGACCATCATCGACAACGTCACCAGCCTGCACGCGGGCGACGCGCCGCCGGTGATCCGCCATGGGGTGAGCTATGAGTCGGGCAGCTACGAGGCGCCGCCGGAGACGCTGGGATAGGAATCCAACATCAAGAGTCCCTCTCGCCGAAGGGAAGGGACTGGATCAAACGCCTGGGCACCTTGCAGCCAACCGACGAAAGCGTGGCGAGGTCAATCGGGCGCACCGCAGCCCGAATGGCGCGGACAGCCCCCTCTCCCTTCAGGGAGAGGGTTGGGGAGAGGGCACGCCCCAGCACGAAGCTCCGCTGATTACTCCGCCGCCGGCTTCTTGCGCTTGAGCGGCGCCAGGCCGTCCTGGCTCACCACCTTCGACGGGCCCGCCTTGGGCCTGGCCGCGGATTTCTTCTTCGCCGGCGCCTTGCTGCCGGTCTTCTTCGCGTCGTCTTTTTTCTTCTTGGTGCCGGCAGCCTTGCCCGACGCCTTGACCTTCTTCGGCCCCTTGTAGGTGCCTTTGAGTTCCTTGATGGTCCGCAGCTCGAAACGCAGCTTGAGGTAACGCTCGATGCTCGACATCAGGTTCCAGTCGCCGTGGCCCACCAGCGAGATCGCGGTGCCGGCCGCACCCGCGCGGCCGGTACGACCGATGCGGTGCACGTACTCGTCGCCACGGCGCGGGATGTCGAAGTTGATCACCAGGTCCAGGCCGTCGACGTCCAGGCCCCGGGCGGCCACGTCGGTGGCGACGAGGATCTTCACCGCGCCCTGCTTCAGGCGTTCGATGGCCAGCTTGCGGTCCTTCTGGTCCTTCTCGCCGTGCAGCACGAAGACCTTGTGGCCAGCGGCAATCAGGCGGCCGGTCAGGCGGTCGGCCGCCACGCGGGTGTTGGTGAAGACGATGGCCTTCTCATAGGTCTCGTTGCTCAGCAGCCACTGCAGCAGGGCCTCCTTGTGGCCGACGTCGTCGGTCAGGATCACCTGCTGGCTGACCTCTTCGTTCAGCTCGCTGACGCGGTTGAGCTGCAGGTTTTCCGGCTCACGCAGGACCTGCTCGACGATGGCGTGCAGGCCGCTGCCGCTGGTGGCGGAGAACAGCAGGGTCTGGCGCTGCGCCGGGCACTGCGCGGCGAGCTTGAGCACGTCCTCGGAGAAGCCCATGTCGAGCATGCGGTCGGCTTCGTCGAGGACCAGCACCTCCACGTCGCCCAGCGGCAGGTTGCCGGCGTTGAACTGCTCGTTCAGGCGGCCGGGCGTGCCGATGATGATCTCCGGATTCTTGCGCAACCGCGCGCCCTGCACCTTGAAGTCCTCACCACCGGTGATCAGGCAGGCCTTGATGAAGGTGAACTGGGCAAAGCGCTCGACTTCCTTGAGGGTCTGCTGGGCCAGCTCGCGGGTCGGCAGCAGGATCAGCGCACGGGCGCCGCTCTTGGGCTTTTCCTCGGCGAGCAGACGATGCAGCAGCGGCAGCACGAAGGCGGCGGTCTTGCCACTGCCGGTCTGCGCGGTCACCCGCAGGTCGCGCCCCTCCAGGGCCTTCGGGATGGCCGCAGCCTGGACCGGGGTCGGCTCGGTGAAGGACAACGAATCGAGCGCCTTGAGCAGGCGTTCGTGCAGGGCGAATTGGGAGAACAAGGCAGACCTCGATATCACGTAAAGACCAAATAGCTGCATAGCTTAATGTTTGCCGAGCCTGCGCGCTGGAAATATTGCCGACGCCCGACCCGACGGCCGCCGCGTCAATAACCCGACAAACGTAGCGGCGCTCGGCCAAGGGCGATGCCATGCTCTGGTGGGCCTGACAAAAAGGAGCATACAGGTGCCAGCGACTCTCATTTACTACGTGGCCGCCAGCCTCGACGGCTACATCGCTCGCCCCGACGGCAGCGTGGACTGGCTCGAAGGATACGGCGGCGAGGCCGACGACCATGGCTACAACGCCTTCTACGCCAGCATCGATGGCCTGCTCATGGGCCGGGCCACCTACCTGTTCTGCCTGAACCAGCAGCAATGGCCCTATCCGGACAAACCCACGCTGGTGATGACTCGTTCCAACCATCTGCCCAAGGCCGCGCCTCAGGTGGCGTTGGAGCACTTCACGCCGGTGGACGCCCTCGCCTCCTTGCAGGGGCGCGGCTGCGAGCGCATCTGGCTGGTCGGCGGGGGCAGCCTGGCCGGCAATTTCCTGGCCGCAGGCTTGCTTGACGAGGTGATCGTCAGCATCATTCCGCACCTGCTCGGCGCCGGCATCCCCCTGTTCAGCATCGGCCTCGAGCAACGCCTGCAGCTGCTGGAGCAGCGCAGCTTCCCCAGCGGCATCGTGCAGATGCGCTATCAGGTTCTGAAGGAAACGCCCTCACCATGACCGCCACCATTCGTATCGCCGCCGCCTGCCTGCTGGATGAAGCCGGACGCCTGCTGCTGGTGCGAAAGCGCGGAACCCAGGCCTTCATGCTGCCGGGCGGCAAGCACGAACCCGGCGAAACCTCGGTCCAGGCCCTGCTGCGCGAACTGGGCGAAGAGCTCGACCTGCACCTGGCAAGCTCGGCGCTGACGCCGCTGGGCCATTTCCAGGCCAAGGCGGCCAACGAACCGGACATGCGCGTGGAGGCCCACGTCTTCATTGCCGCCCTGCCCCATGCCGTCCAGCCCGCCGCCGAGCTGGAGGAGCTCGCCTGGCTCGACCCGGCCGGCGTCTACCCTCATCACCTCGCCCCGCTGCTGCGCGAGCAGGTCCTCCCCGCTCTGCTTGCTCGTCTGAGCTGATTCGTTCAGCTCAATTACCTGCATTTCGTCGGGTTTTTCCTTAAGAAATCCTTATTGCCTGGCTTTTCGCCAGCAATTTGCGCGCACTAGGCTTTTGCGCCAGAACCCCCGGTTTATAAGGCTTGCGGCTATAAGGTCGGGGCGTGACTGATGCGTCAGAGCACATGTCACGTCGCGTCCTACAAGTCACACAGCATTTGTCAGAATCGACAAACGGTACGAATCGTCATGAAAAGTCGTTCAGAATGCGTGGAATTTTTGAGCGGACCAAAGGAAACCACGCCGACAACAATGGCGATCCAGCGGAGCCTGGGCGATATCAACCAGCAAGAAGACATGCCGAATGCGAAGTACACTTTTGACATGCCTTTCCATAGGCTTGGCGACCCTCTTGGCCGCCACCGAGGCAACCGCCTCCTCCAAGATTTCCCGCACCTATCAACCCGCACCGGTTGATCTGCGTATTCCAGTCCAGGGCAGCGCCCTGCTGACCTACAACGCCAAGCCGGTCAAGCAGACCAAGAGCGAGGCGCACCAGGTGACCCAGCGCGCCTACAGCATGATCGGCACGCCTTACCGCTGGGGCGGCACCTCGCCCAAGCGCGGCTTCGATTGCAGCGGCCTGGTGAACTACGTATTCCAGAACGTCGATGAAGTCGACCTGCCGCGCACCGCGCAGCAGATGTACAGCATGCGCGGCAACTCGAAAGTAGCCCGCGACGACCTGCAGCCCGGCGACCTCGTGTTCTTCCGCATCCACAACCGCCGCAATGTCGACCATGTCGGCATCTACGTCGGCGACAACCAGTTCGTCCATGCGCCGCGTCGCGGCCAGAAGGTCCGCGTCTCCGACCTCGGTGGCGACTACTGGAAGAAGCACTACACCGCCGCCCGCCGTATCCTGCCGGAAACCCTGGCCAAGGCCGACGTCGGTCGCCGCTTCGACTGACACCGCGCGCTCTCCCCGTGCGGGAGAGCACCTTCCTCTCTCGCCCTTCCCTTACAGGCCGCGGCGCGCCTGCCGGCGCAACAACCGCGCGCTATCCCAACCGGTCAGCAGCACGGCGATCCAGATCGGCCCGTAGGTCCAGATCTGCGCCGGATTGAACGCCTCGCCGAGGAACAGCACGGCAATGGCGAACAACAGCACAGGCTCGACGTAGCTCAGAATCCCGAAGAGCCCCATCGGCAGCAGCCGGCTGGCCGCCATCATGGCGCCGAATGCCAGCGCGCTGATCAACCCCAGCAGTGGCAGCAGCGCCCACAGTCGGGGTACTGCCTCCAGCACCTTGCCGCTATCAGTCAGCCGCAGGGTCACCAGGGCGAACGGCAACAGCACGAGCATCTCAAAGACGAAGCCGGACAGCGAATCCACCGCCATCTTGCGGCGCAGCATGAAGTACGGCGGATAGCCCAGCGCGGTAATCAGGGTGAACCAGGAGAATGCGCGGGTCAGCCACAACTCGTGCAGCACGCCCGCCAGCGCAAAGGCCACCGCGATGGCCTGCAGCGGGGTCAGGCGCTCGCCATAAAACAAGCGACCACACAGCACCATGGTCAGCGGCAGCAGGAAGTAGCCCAGCGACAACTCCAGCGTTCGCCCGACCATGGGCGCCCAGATGAACACGCCCCACTGGATCAGCATCATCGCTGCCGTCAGCGGGAAGCATGCCAGCAGCCACGGCTCGCGCAGCAGGCGCCGGCCCGCGTCGCGCAGCACGCCGCCCTGGCGGGTGAACAGCACCAGCAGCAGGACCATGGGGATGGACCACACCACCCGGTGTGCGATCACCTGGACGCTGGTCAGCGGCTCCAGCGAATGGATGTAACCGGGCAGCGTCACGAAGAGCACGGATGACGCCAGGGAGAGCGCTACACCACGTCCGGAAATGGTCATGCGAAGCGCTCCTTTCGACGGCGCAGGCCGAAACGATTGACGCCCAGCGACGCGACGATCACCGCACCACCCAGCGCCAGGCGCGGCAGGTCGGCCGCCTCGTTCCAGATCAGCAGGTTGATCAGCAGGCCCACCGGCACGTGCAGGTTGTTCATCACCGCCAGGGTGCCGGCGTCCACCTGCGTGCCGCCCTTGTTCCACCAGAACTGGCCCAGCGCAGTGGCCAACAGGCCCATCCACACCAGCACGCCCCATTGCAGTTCGGTGGTCGGAAGCTTCTGCGGATTGCCGAACAGCAACCAGCCCGGCAGGGCAATCACCAGCGCACCGACGAAGAAGTAGCCGAAGCGGCGGTACTGCGGAATGCCCGAGGGATAACGCTGGACCAGATGTTTGTAGAACACCTGCCCGGCAGCGAAGGTCGCGTTGGCCAGTTGCAGCAGCAGGAAGCCCTGGATGTAGTCGCCGCTGACGCCGTCATAGCGAATGATGCCGGCACCCAGTACCGCCACAGCGGCGGCCAGCAGCGCCCAGGCGTTGAAGCGGCGGTTCAGCGCATCATCGATCAGCGCCACGTGCAGTGGCGTCAATACGGTGAACAGCAACACCTCCGGCACCGTCAGCACGCGGAAGCTCTGGTACAGGCAGACGTAGGTAATGCCGAACTGCAGTGCGCCCGCCAGCATCACCCCGGCGATGAAACGCGGCTCGACGCCACGCCAGCGGGTGAGCGGCAGGAATACCAGACCGGCCAGCACCACACGGGTGAGCACGGCGAAATAGCTGTCGACCTGCCCGGCGAGGTATTCGCCAATCAGGCTGAAGGAGAACGCCCAGAGGACGGTGACAAAAAGCAGGTAAGGCATGGACAAGGCGACCGGAACGGGGCAGGCAACATAGCGTCAGTTTCAGCGTAGGAAAAGCACTGCGCGCCCGCGCCCAGGAAAGGCAGAAACGAAAAAGGGCGACCGAAGTCGCCCTTTTCCTTGGATGGTGAATCAGGGATTAGCCCTGGTTCTCCATCTGAGCACGGATCAGATCACCAATGGTGGTCGGGCCGGTGCTTTCTACGTCTTGCTTGTGACGCAGTTCTTTCATCGCATCTTTCTCGTCATCAACGTCCTTGGACTTGATGGAGAGGGAGATGACGCGGCTCTTACGGTCGATGCTGATGATCTTGGCTTCGACTTCTTCGCCTTCTTTCAGAACGTTGCGAGCGTCTTCAACGCGGTCACGGCTGATTTCGGAGGCTTTCAGGATGCCTTCGATTTCGCCGCCCAGGCTGATGACAGCGCCTTTGGCGTCCACTTCCTTCACGGTGCCGCGAACGATGGTGCCTTTCTCGTTGAGCGAGGCGTAGTTGGAGAACGGATCGTCTTCCAGCTGCTTGATGCCCAGGGAGATGCGCTCACGCTCCGGATCAACGGAGAGGATGACGGTTTCCAGCTCGTCGCCCTTCTTGAAGCGGCGAACGGCTTCTTCGCCAACTTCGTTCCAGGAGATGTCGGACAGGTGAACCAGACCGTCGATGCCGCCTTCCAGGCCGATGAAGATACCGAAATCGGTGATCGACTTGATGGTGCCGGAGATCTTGTCGCCCTTGTTGAAGCGGCTGGAGAAGTCTTCCCACGGGTTGGACTTGCACTGCTTGATGCCCAGGGAGATACGACGACGCTCTTCGTCGATGTCCAGAACCTGAACTTCCACTTCGTCGCCAACCTGAACGACTTTCGACGGGTGGATGTTCTTGTTGGTCCAGTCCATTTCGGAGACGTGTACCAGGCCTTCCACGCCCTCTTCCAGCTCGGCGAAGCAGCCGTAGTCGGTGAGGTTGGTGACGCGCGCGGTAACGCGGGTGCCTTCCGGGTAACGGGCTTTGATGGCAACCCATGGGTCTTCGCCCAGTTGCTTCAGGCCCAAGGATACGCGGTTGCGCTCGCGGTCGAACTTCAGAACCTTAACATCGATCTCGTCGCCAACGTTGACGATTTCCGACGGATGCTTGATACGCTTCCAGGCCATGTCGGTGATGTGCAGCAGACCATCGACGCCGCCCAGGTCAACGAACGCACCGTAGTCGGTGAGGTTCTTGACGATACCTTTGACCTGCTGGCCTTCCTGCAGGGATTCCAGCAGAGCTTCGCGCTCGGCGCTGTTCTCGGCTTCCAGCACGCTGCGGCGGGAAACGACAACGTTGTTGCGCTTCTGGTCCAGCTTGATGACCTTGAACTCGAGCTCTTTGCCTTCCAGGTGAGTGGTGTCGCGCACCGGACGCACGTCGACCAGCGAACCCGGCAGGAACGCGCGGATGCCGTTGACGTCGACGGTGAAGCCACCCTTGACCTTGCCGTTGATAACGCCTTTGACCACTTCGTCGGCAGAGAAAGCAGCTTCCAGAACGATCCAGCTCTCGGCACGCTTGGCTTTTTCGCGGGACAGCTTGGTTTCACCGAAGCCATCTTCTACCGCGTCCAGCGCAACGTGGACTTCGTCACCCACATTGATGGTCAGCTCGCCCTGTTCATTGTAGAACTGCTCGACCGGGATGACGCCCTCGGATTTCAGACCGGCATGGACGGTGACCCAGTCACCATCGATGTCGACCACGATGCCGGTGATGATCGCACCCGGCTGCATGTCGAGGGATTTCAGACTTTCTTCAAAGAGTTCTGCGAAGCTTTCGCTCATGTCTATACCTGTAGTCAAAGGCTTGTAAGCCCGATTCCGCGCCACCAGCGAACACGGTCAAGTGATGAAAAAGAAGCCAGCAGGATCAAGACTGGTATCCTGCCGGCCCCCTGTTGCACCCGCCGAAACGGATGCTCCACATTCAGATTTTAAGGGAACGCTTCGCTCAATATGGGCGAAACCCTCCCGATACAAGGTCTGGAATGGTAGCAATGGATGCCGTCTGCGTCAATCCGCGGTCCCGGCGTCCGGCACGCCACGCGAGCCTGGCCTCATTCCTTTCATTTTCGTCCAGCCCCGGAAAATGGGAGAGCCGCCCGTCAGATCTGTCAGGCAACGCCCGGGCCGAAATGAAAAATCCCCGGCATCGCCGGGGATTTTCGTTTGTCGATCCGCTAGTCCGCCAAGCCGCGGCGCGCGACCTCGGCGAGGATGCGTTCCACCACGTCGTCGATGCTCATCGAGGTGGAATCCACCAGGATGGCGCCGTCGGCGGGCTTGAGCGGGGCCACGGCGCGCTGGCTGTCGCGCTCGTCGCGGGCGCTGATCTCCGCAGCCAGTTGCGCCTGATCGCTGTCGATGCCCTTGCCCTTGAGCTGCAGGTAGCGGCGACGGGCGCGCTCCTCGGCCGACGCGGTGAGGAAGATCTTCAGCGGCGCGCTGGGAAACACCACGGTGCCCATGTCGCGGCCGTCGGCCACCAGGCCCGGTGCTTCCAGGAAGGCGCGCTGGCGTTGCAGCAGTGCATCGCGCACCGCGGGCAGCGCGGCTACCTGCGAGGCGCCTGCGCCGACCTGTTCGGTGCGGATGGTGTCGGTGACGTCTTCGCCTTCGAGGATGATGTGCTGGCCCTGCCCACCCTTGGCATGGGTGAACTGCACGTCCAGGTGCGCGGCCAGTACCTTGAGGGCTTCCTCGTTGGTCAGGTCGATGCCGTGGTTACCGGCGGCGAACGCCAGCAGGCGATACAGCGCGCCGGAATCCAGCAGGTTCCAACCCAGGCGTTTGGCCAGCAGACCAGCGACGGTGCCCTTGCCCGAGCCGCTGGGGCCGTCGATGGCGAGGACCGGCCATTCGCCGTTCATCAGTTCTTCTCCTCAGCGACACGAATACCCGCGCCGGATGCCAGCCCGAGGAAGTTCGGGAAGGAGGTCGCGACGTTGGCGCAGTCGTGGATGCGGATCGGCGCGCCGGCGCGCAGGGAGGCCACGCTGAAGGACATGGCGATGCGATGGTCGCCATGACTCCAGACTTCGCCGCCGCCGTAGCTGCCGCCGTCGATGATGATGCCGTCCGGCGTCGGTTCGCACTTCACGCCCAGGGCCAGCAGGCCGTCGGCCATGACCTGGATGCGGTCGGATTCCTTCACCCGCAGCTCTTCCGCGCCGCGCAGGACGGTACGACCTTCGGCATTGGCGGCGGCGACGAAGAGCACGGGGAACTCGTCAATGGCCAGCGGCACCAGGTCTTCGGGAATGTCGATGCCTTTGAGCCTGGCCGAACGCACGCGAATGTCAGCCACCGGCTCGCCACCCACTTCACGCTGGTTTTCCAGGGTGATGTCGGCGCCCATGAGCTTGAGGATATCGATGACGCCGGTGCGGGTCGGGTTGATACCGACGTGCTCCAGGGTCAGGTCCGAGCCTTCGGCGATGCTCGCGGCGACCAGCAAGAAGGCCGCCGAGGAGATGTCGGCCGGAACTTCGATGGAGGTGGCGGTGAGCTTGTGACCGGACTCGACGCGGGCGGTAGCGCCCTCGACGTCGACGGGGTAGCCGAAGCCGCGCAGCATGCGCTCGGTGTGGTCGCGGGTCGGCGCCGGCTCGGTGGTGGAGGTCTCACCCGCGGCGTAGAGGCCGGCGAGCAGCAGGCAGGACTTCACCTGGGCGCTGGCCATCGGCATGTCGTAGTGCATGCCGGTCAATTTCTGGCCGCCACGGATGGTCAGCGGCGGACGCCCCTCCGGGCCGGTCTCGATCACCGCGCCCATCTCCCGCAGCGGCTTGGCGACGCGGTTCATCGGGCGCTTGGACAGCGACGCGTCGCCGGTCAGGGTGGTGTCGAACGGCTGGGCGGCGAGCAGGCCGCTGAGCAGGCGCATGGAGGTGCCGGAGTTGCCCAGGTAGATCGGGCCGGGCGGCGATTTCAGGCCGTGCAGGCCAACGCCATGCACGGTCACGCGGCCATGATGCGGGCCTTCGATGACCACGCCCATGTCGCGGAACGCCTGGATGGTGGCAAGGGCGTCTTCGCCCTCGAGGAAGCCTTGCACCTCGGTGGTGCCCTCGGCGAGGGAGCCGAGCATGATCGAGCGGTGGGAAATGGACTTGTCGCCCGGTACGCGAACACGTCCGGAGAGGCGGCCACCCGGCTGGGCCAGGAAAATCAGGTCATTGTTGTGCATGGCGTCCACATAGGCCCGGCGGGCCAGGATTTTGCTGAAATGCTCGCGGGCAACGCGGGCGCGGGTGAAGACGCCCATCAGTTGTTGCCCGTCCCCTTTATCGACGGCCTCGCGCAGATCATCGAGGTCGCCACGGAATACGTCGAGGATGCGCAGCACCGCCTCGCGGTTGGCGAGGAAGATGTCGTGCCACATCACCGGGTCGCTGCCGGCGATCCGCGTGAAGTCACGGAAGCCGCCAGCGGCATAGCGGAAGATTTCCAGATTCTCGCTGCGTTTGGCCAGCGAGTCGACCAGCGTGAAGGCCAGCAGGTGCGGCAGGTGGCTGGTGGCGGCAAGAACTTCGTCGTGGTGCTCGACCGCCATCTGCTCGACATCCGCACCCAGCTCGCGCCAGAGGCTCTCGACGCACTGGATTGCGTCCGCATCGGCATTATCCAGCGGCGTGAGGATGACTTTATGACGGCGGAACAGTTTCGCGTTGGCCGCCTCCACCCCGCTCTGCTCGGAGCCGGCGATGGGATGGCCGGGCACGAAGCGCGTCGGCATGCCGCCGAACGCCGCTGTCGCGGCGCGCACCACATTGCCCTTGGCGCTGCCGACATCGGTGAGAATGGCGTTGCCGAGGTCAAAGGTGGCGAGCTCGCCGAGTACCTTCTCCATGGCCAGGATCGGCACGGCAAGCTGGATGACGTCGGCCTCGCGGCAACCGGCAGCGAGACTTTCCTCGCAGCGGTCGACCACGCCCAGTTCCACCGCGAGGCGGCGGGTTTCCGGATCACGGTCGACGCCGACCACTTCCTCGAACAGGCCCTTCTCGCGGATGCCCTTGGCAAAGGAGCCGCCGATCAGGCCGAGCCCAACCACCACCAGGCGGCGCAGGGTGCGCGGCTGGACATCAGGCACGGGCGAGCACCTTGGCCAGCGCTTCGAGGAAGCGGGCGTTCTCGGCCGGCAGGCCGATGGAGATGCGCAGGTGCTGTGGCATGCCGTAGCCACCCACCGGGCGGACGATCACGCCTTCGGCGAGCAGGCCCTGGTAGACCGGGCCTGCGTCGCGCTTGAGGTCCACGGCGATGAAGTTGCCCTTGGACGGGATCCATTGCAGGTCCAGCGCGCGCAGGCCGCTTTCCAGCTGGGCCATGCCTTCGTCGTTGATGCGCTTGCCTTCGGCCAGGTACTGCACATCGTCCAGCGCGGCACAGGCGGCGGCCAGGGCCAGGCTGTTGACGTTGAACGGCTGGCGTACGCGGTTGAGCACATCGGCGACCTGCGCAGACGAAATCGCGTAGCCGACGCGCAGCGACGCCAGGCCATAGGCCTTGGAGAAGGTGCGCGACACCAGCAGGTTCGGGTAGCGGGCGAGGTATTTCAGGCCATCCGGCAGTTCTTCGCCTTCGGCGTATTCGATATAGGCCTCGTCGAGCACCACCAGCACATCCTGCGGAACCTGCGAGAGGAAGCGCTCCAGCGCGTCCGGACCGAACCAGGTGCCGGTGGGGTTGTTCGGGTTGGCGATGAAGACCACGCGGGTGTTGGCGTCGATGGCCGCCAGCATGGCTTCCAGGTCGTGGCCCCAGTCTTTCGCCGGCACGACCTTGCCCTGGGCGCCGACGGCCTGGGTGGCGATCGGGTAGACGGCGAAGGCGTACTGGCTGAACACGGCGTTCAGGCCAGGCGCCAGGTAGGCGCGGGCCACCAGGTCGAGAATGTCGTTGGAGCCGTTGCCCAGGGTGACTTGCGCGGTGTCGACGGCGCAACGCTCAGCCAGGCGGCTCTTCAACTCGAAGCCGTTGCCGTCGGGATAGCGGGTCAGTTCGGCCAGTTCGGCACGGATCGCCTCGAGGACCTTCGGGCTCGGGCCCAGCGGGTTTTCGTTGCTGGCCAGCTTGACGATGCCGGCGGGGTCGAGCTTCAGCTCGCGGGCCAGCTCATCGACCGGCTTGCCCGGCACATAGGGGGAAAGCTTCTGCACACCCGGCTGGGCCAGGGCAAGGAAATCACAGCTCATGGGGCATCTCTCTCGAGTGGGGCCGCTCAGAATGAGTCGATGTAACCGGCGGCCACCATGTAATTGCAGATGCGGTCGACCGCTTCCTCGACCGACAGCGTGGACGTATCGATGGTCAGTTCCGCGGCCTCCGGGACTTCGAATGGGGAGTCGATACCGGTGAACTGCTTCAGCTCGCCGGCCCGCGCCTTGCGGTAAAGACCCTTGGGGTCGCGCTCCTCGCAGACGCTCAGCGGGGTGGAAACATGAACCTCGACAAAGCACTCGGGCAGCAAGGCACGGACGAGGTCGCGATCGGCCCGGAACGGCGAGATGAACGCCGCAATGGCGATCAGCCCCGCATCCACCATCAGCGCGCCCACCTCGCCCACCCGGCGGATATTCTCGCAGCGGTCTTCGGCACTGAAGCCCAGGTCACGATTGAGGCCGTGGCGGAGGTTGTCGCCATCGAGCAGGTAGGTGTGCCGACCACACGCATGCAGTCGATGCTCGAGAGCGTCGGCGATTGTCGACTTGCCGGAGCCGCTCAGCCCCGTCAGCCAGATCAGACACGGACGCTGCCCCTTGATCCACGAGCGGCTCTTGCGATCGACCACCGACGGCTGCCAGCGAATATTGCGACTGCTGGGCATCAGAGCACGGCCTTGGGATAGGAACCCAGCACCTTCAGGGCGACGGCTTCGCTGTTGATCTTCTCCAGCACATCCTTGATCAGCGGGTCCTTGTGGTGGCCGACGAAGTCGATGAAGAACACGTAGGTCCACTTGCCGCTGCGCGACGGGCGGGTCTCGATGCGGGTCAGGTCGATGCCATTGTTGTGGAACGGCACCAGCAACTCATGCAGCGCGCCCGGCTTGTTGCGCATGGAGACGATGATGGAGGTCTTGTCGTCGCCGGTGGGCGGCACTTCCTGGTTGCCGATCATGAGGAAGCGCGTGGAGTTGTCCGGGCGGTCCTCGATTTTCTCGTGCAGCTTGTCCAGCCCATACAGGCTGGCCGCCATGTCGCCGGCGATCGCCGCGCTGTTCCACTCGCTCTTCACTCGCTTGGCGGCATCGGCGTTGCTGGAGACCGCCACGCGCTCGACATTCGGGTAGTGCGCGTCCAGCCACTTGCGGCACTGGGCCAGGGACTGGGCGTGGGAGTAGATACGGGTGATGTTGTTGGTCTTGGTGTTCTCGCCCACCAGCAGGTGGTGGTGGATGCGCAGCTCCACCTCGCCGCAGATCACCAGGTCGTGCTCGAGGAAGCTGTCGAGGGTGTGGTTGACCGCGCCCTCGGTGGAGTTTTCCACCGGCACTACGCCGAAGTTCACCGCACCGGCGGCAACTTCGCGGAACACTTCGTCGATGGCCGCCATCGGCGTGCTGATCACCGCATGGCCGAAGTGCTTGAGCGCCGCGGCCTGGGTGAAGGTGCCTTCCGGGCCGAGATAGGCCACTTTCAGCGGCTGCTCCAGGGCGAGGCAGGAGGACATGATCTCGCGGAACAGACGCGCGACTTCCTCGTTGTCCAGCGGGCCCTTGTTCAGCTCCATGATGTGCTTGAGCACCCAGGCCTCGCGCTCGGGCCGGTAGAACACCGGCTTCTCGCCTTCGGGCAGGGCGGCCATCTTCACGCGCGCCACGTCGGTGGCGCAGCGGGCGCGTTCGCTGATCAGCTCGAGGATCTTCTCGTCGAGGCTGTCGATGCGTACGCGCAAAGCCTTGAGCTGGTCAGCGTCGCTCATCAGCCGTGCTCCTTCTCGAACTCGGCCATGTAGCCGACCAGGGCCTCGATGGCATCCAGGCCCAGGGCGTTATAGATGGAGGCACGCATGCCGCCCACCGAACGGTGGCCCTTCAGGTTGAGCAGGCCGCGCGCGTCGGCGCCCTCGAGGAAGGCCTTGTCGAGCTTCTCGTCGGCCAGGCGGAACGGCACGTTCATCCAGGAGCGGGCGCTGGGCTGGATCGGGTTGGTGTAGAAGTCGCTGCTGTCGATGAAGCCGTACAGCATGTCCTTCTTGGCGCGGTTGCGTTTCTCCATCGCCTCGACGCCGCCCTGCTCCTTCAGCCACTGGAAGACCAGGCCGGAGAGGTACCAGGAATAGGTTGCCGGGGTGTTGTACATGGAGCCGTTATCGGCGGCGACCTTGTAGTTGAGCATGGTCGGGCAGATGCTGCGGGCGCGGCCCAGCAGGTCTTCGCGAACGATGACGACCACCAGGCCGGATGGGCCGATGTTCTTCTGCGCGCCGGCGTAGATCAGGCCGAACTTCGACACGTCGGTCGGGCGCGACAGGATGTCCGAGGACATGTCCACCACCAGCGGGACGTCGCCGACTTCTGGAATCCAGTCGAATTCCAGGCCGCCGATGGTCTCGTTGGACGCGTAGTGCAGATAGGCCGCGTCCTTGGACAGGCTCCACTCGTTCTGCCCGGGAATGGCGAAGTAGTCGTACTTGGATGCGCTGGCGACCACGTTGACGTTGCCGTAGCGGCGAGCCTCTTCGATGGCCTTCTTCGACCAGATGCCGGTTTCCACGTAGTCCGCCACGCCATCTTCGGGCAGCAGGTTCAGCGGGATCTCGGCGAACTGCTGGCTGGCACCGCCCTGCAGGAACAGCACCTTGTAGTTCGACGGCACGCCCATGAGGTCGCGCAGGTCCTGTTCGGCCTTCTCGGCGATGGCCACGTAGTCGTCGCTACGGTGGCTCATCTCCATGACCGACAGCCCCTTGCCCTGCCAATCCAGCAGTTCGGCGCGGGCGCGCTCCAGCACCTCGGTGGGAAGCGCCGCGGGACCGGCGCAGAAGTTAAAGGCTCGCTTGCTCACATCCACTCTCGCTATCAGTCTTCGCTGGCCTGCGGGGCTTCTTCCGCCGCAGCTTCGCCTGCTTCTGGGTTCTCGTCCGAGACCTCGCCTTCGACGATCTCGCCGTCGATGACGTCGTCTTCGCCTTCCACCACGGTAGGCTCCTGCACCCGCTCCAGGCCCACGACGGTCTCGTCGGCGGCCAGCTTGATGAGGATCACGCCCTGGGTGTTACGGCCAGCGCCGCGCACTTCGTCGACACGGGTACGCACCAGGGTGCCCTGGTCGGAAATCAGCATGATCTCCTCGCCGTCCAGCACCTGCACGGCGCCTACCAGGTTGCCGTTGCGCTCGTTGATCACCATGGCGATCACGCCCTGGCCGCCACGACCGCGACGCGGGTAGTCGGCCAGCGGGGTGCGCTTGCCGTAGCCACGCTCGGAGGCGGTGAGGATCTGCGCCTCGCGGCACTCGGGGATCAGCATGGAGATGATGCGCTGGTCGTCGGCCAGGCGCATGCCGCGCACGCCACGGGCATTACGGCCCATGATGCGCACCTTGCTTTCCTTGAAGCGGATCACCTTGCCGGCGTTGGAGAACATCATCACGTCCTTCGAACCGTCGGTGATGGCGGCGGCGATCAGCGAGTCGCCCTCTTCCAGCTTCAGGGCGATCAGGCCGTTGGAACGCGGCTTGGTGAACTGGATCAGCGGGGTCTTCTTCACGGTGCCTTTCATGGTGGCCATGAAGATATACGCGCCGGTCGGCTCGTCCTGGCTGAAGTCGGCGTCATCGCCCTCTTCGCCTTCTTCGGCTTCCACCACCTCGGCGACCTGCTCGGCGACCACGTCGTCGTCATCGCCCTCTTCACCGGCGAACTGGGCACGCACGGCTTCCAGGTCGATCTGCAGCATCGCGGTGATGCGCTCGCCTTCGTCCAGCGGCAGCAGGTTCACCAGCGGACGGCCACGGGCCGTGCGGGAGGCTTCCGGGATCTCGAAGGTGCGCAGCCAGTAGACCTTGCCCTTGCTGGAGAACAGCAGCAGCGTGGCGTGGCTGTTGGCGACCAGCAGGTGCTCGATGTAGTCCTCGTCCTTCACGCCACTGGCGGACTTGCCCTTGCCGCCGCGACGCTGGGCCTCGTAGGCGGCCAGCGGCTGGGACTTGGCGTAGCCGCCGTGGGAGATGGTCACCACGCGCTCTTCTTCGGTGATCAGGTCGGCGATGGTCAGGTCCATCTGCGACGCGACGATCTCGGTGCGGCGGGCATCGCCGAACTCGGCCTTGACCTTCTCCAGCTCCTCGCGGATGACTTCCATCAGGCGCTCGGGGCTGGTCAGGATGCGGATCAGCTCGCCGATCAGGGTGAGGATTTCCTGGTATTCGGACAGGAGCTTCTCGTGCTCCAGGCCGGTCAGGCGGTGCAGGCGCAGTTCCAGGATGGCCTGAGCCTGTTCCGGCGACAGGTAGTACTTGCCCTCGCGCAGGCCGTACTGCGGGTCCAGGTCTTCCGGACGGCAGGAATCGGCACCGGCGCGCTCCACCATGGCCTCCACGGCGCTGGATTCCCAGGCGGTGGCGATCAGGCGTTCCTTGGCTTCGGCCGGGGTCGGCGAGGTCTTGATCAGCTCGATCACCGGGTCGATGTTCGACAGCGCGACGGCCTGGCCTTCGAGGATGTGGCCGCGCTCGCGGGCCTTGCGCAGTTCGTAGACGGTCCGGCGGGTCACCACTTCACGGCGGTGACGGATGAACACCTCGAGCATTTCCTTGAGGTTCATCGTGCGCGGCTGGCCGTCGACCAGGGCCACCACGTTGATGCCGAAGACGCTCTGCAGCTGGGTCTGGGCGTAGAGGTTGTTCAGCACGACCTCGCCCACTTCGCCACGGCGCAGCTCGATGACCACGCGCATGCCGTCCTTGTCGGACTCGTCGCGCAGCTCGGTGATGCCTTCGATCTTCTTCTCTTTCACCAGCTCGGCGATCTTTTCGATCAGACGGGCCTTGTTCAGCTGGTAGGGCAGCTCGGTGATGATGATCTGCTGGCGGTTGCCGCCCTTTTCCATGTCCTCGATGGTGGCGCGGGCACGGATATAGATGCGGCCACGGCCGGTGCGATAGGCCTCGATGATGCCCGCACGGCCGTTGATGATGCCCGCGGTCGGGAAGTCCGGGCCGGGGATGTAGTTCATCAGCTCGTCGATGGACAGCTCGGGGTTGTCCATCAGCGCCAGGCAGCCGTCGATCACCTCGGTGAGGTTGTGCGGCGGAATGTTGGTCGCCATGCCCACGGCGATACCGCTGGAACCGTTGACCAGCAGGTTCGGGATCTTGGTCGGCATGACCGCCGGGATCTGCTCGGTGCCGTCGTAGTTGGGCACCCAGTCGACGGTTTCCTTGTCCAGGTCCGCCAGCAGCTCATGGGCGAGCTTGGCCATGCGCACTTCGGTGTATCGCATGGCCGCGGCGTTGTCGCCGTCCACCGAACCGAAGTTGCCCTGGCCGTCGACCAGCATGTAGCGCAGCGAGAAGGGCTGGGCCATGCGGACGATGGTGTCGTATACCGCGGTGTCGCCGTGCGGGTGGTACTTACCGATCACGTCGCCGACCACACGGGCGGACTTCTTGTAGGGCTTGTTCCAGTCGTTGCCCAGTTCGCTCATGGCGTACAGGACGCGCCGGTGCACGGGCTTCAAGCCGTCGCGCGCATCGGGCAGGGCACGACCGACGATCACGCTCATGGCGTAATCGAGGTAGGACTGTCGGAGTTCGTCTTCGATGTTGACCGGGAGGATTTCTTTGGCCAGTTCGCCCATGAGAAGCCTGGTTCCTTTTTCAAATGGGACTCCGCCACGCTCGTCCTGAGCCCGGCGGAGCGCGGTGCGCCATCAAAGCGCCACCGACTCTCTACAAATCAACGACTTGGCCGCTGATCCGCGATGCTGTGGGGGGCGAAAAAATGCCCCATCAAGAACCGTCGGAGCTTACCACAAGCCAGGGTCAAACCCTACCCTTGCCCAAGCCCCTCGATGAATTGCCGCAGGCCCCGTCAGTGCAGGCGCTTGCGGCTCATCAGCTGGGCCATCCGCTCGGCGTCCGGGCGCTCGACCACGCCGCGCTCGGTCACGATGGCGTCGATCAGATCGGCCGGGGTCACATCGAACACCGGATTGAAGGCTTCGACGTCGGCCGCGACACGTTTGCCGCCGATTTCCAGGAGTTCGCGACCGTCGCGCTCCTCGATCGGGATGTCCTCACCGCTTTCCAGGCCCATGTCGATGGTCGAACTGGGCGCCACCACCATGAAGCGCACGCCATGGTGCATGGCGGTCACGGCCAGCTGGTAGGTGCCGATCTTGTTGGCGACGTCGCCGTTGGCGGTGATGCGGTCGGCGCCGACGATGACCCAGGTGATGCTTTCGGTCTTCATCAAGTGCGCGGCGGCCGCATCCGCATTCAGGGTGACCGGAACCCCCTCGTTGGCCAGCTCCCAGGCCGTCAGGCGAGCGCCCTGCAGCCAGGGGCGGGTCTCGTCGGCGTAGACGCGCTCGATCAGCCCTTCCAGGTGCGCCGCGCGCAGCACGCCCAGCGCGGTGCCGAAGCCGCCGGTGGCCAGGGCGCCGGTATTGCAGTGGGTGAGTATCTTCTGCGGGCCGCCGTGGTGCTTGCGGATCAGGTCCACGCCCAGCTGGGCCATGGTCAGGTTCGCCTCGCGGTCGCTTTCGTGGATCGCCACGGCCTCGGCTTCCAGCAGCGGCAGCGGGTCCTCGCCCGGCTTCATGCGCTCCAGGCGGTCGCGCATGCGGTTCAGCGCCCAGAACAGGTTGACTGCCGTGGGACGCGATTCGGCGAGGACGGTGAAGTCCTCTTCCAGCGCCGCGCGCCAGTCGCCGCCGGCGGCCACACGGGCGCGCAGGCCCAGCACCAGGCCATAGGCGGCAGCGATGCCGATGGCCGGCGCGCCCCGCACCACCATCTGACGGATGGCATCGGCGACGCCCTCGGCCGTCTCGTAGGACAGCCAGGTTTCCTCCAGCGGCAGCAGGCGCTGGTCCAGCAGTCGGAGTGTGCCCTTGCGCCAATCAATGGCCGTGACCCGTTCGGCCGCCAACAGTCGCTCACGCATGGAACACCTCTTCATTTCAATGGAATCGC
Organism: Pseudomonas sp. NY15437; assembly: GCF_048068435.1. NCBI lineage: Bacteria > Pseudomonadati > Pseudomonadota > Gammaproteobacteria > Pseudomonadales > Pseudomonadaceae > Pseudomonas > Pseudomonas sp. NY15437. Next base: position 136,273 of record NZ_JBLUQC010000015.1, on the reverse strand, counting down.
GGGCCGCTCCGGCGCCACGGAAATCGCCCCGGAAACACCGGGAAACGGCGGAGTATACCGAGCCTTAGGCCCCGGCGCTCGGCTATACTCGGCGCCTTTATCCACGCGCCCAGGATGCGCTTCATGCCGACCGAAAAAGTCCCGCTCGACCTGCTGCTCTTCCCCACCTGGATCGTCCCCGTGGAGCCCGCCGGCGTCGTCCTGCGCGATCACGGCCTGGGCATCCGCGACGGCCGCATCGCCCTGCTCGCCCCGCGCGCCGAGGCCCTGCGCCACCCGGCCGCGGAAACCCGCGAGCTGCCGGGCATGCTGCTCTCCCCCGGCCTGATCAACGCCCACGGGCACGCGGCGATGAGCCTGTTCCGCGGCCTGGCGGACGACCTGGCGCTGATGACCTGGCTGCAGGAGCACATCTGGCCGGCCGAGGCCAAATGGGTCGGCGAAGACTTCGTCCGCGACGGCACCGAGCTTGCCATCGCCGAGCAGCTCAAGGGCGGCATCACCTGTTTCTCGGACATGTACTTCTTCCCCCACATCGCCTGCGAGGTGGTGCACAAGGCCGGTGTGCGCGCGCAGATCAGCGCGCCTGTGCTGGATTTCCCGGTGCCCGGCGCCCGCGACGCCGACGAGGCGATCCGCCAGGGCCTGGCGCTGCGCGACGACCTCAAGCACCACCCACGCATCAAGGTAGCCTTCGGCCCGCACGCGCCGTACACCGTCAGCGACGACAAGCTGGAAAACATCCTGATGCTGGCCGAGGAACTGGACGCCGGCATCCACATGCACGTCCACGAGACTGCCTTCGAGGTCCAGCAGGCGCTGGAGAAGCACGGCGAACGCCCGCTGGCCCGCTTGCACCGCCTCGGCCTGCTCGGGCCGCGCTTCCAGGCCGTGCACATGACCCAGGTGAACGACGAAGACCTGGCCATGCTGGTGGAAACCAACAGCTCGGTGGTGCATTGCCCGGAATCGAACCTCAAGCTGGCCAGCGGCTTCTGCCCGGTGGAGCGGTTGTGGCAGGCCGGCGTCAACGTCGCCATCGGCACCGATGGGGCGGCCAGCAACAATGACCTGGACCTGCTCGGCGAAACCCGCACCGCCGCCCTCCTGGCCAAGGCCGTGGCTGGCCAGGCCACCGCGCTGGACGCCCACCGCGCCCTGCGCATGGCCACCCTGAACGGCGCTCGCGCGCTGGGCATGGAGCAGGAAACCGGCAGCCTGGAACTGGGCAAGTCGGCCGACCTGACCGCGTTCGACCTCTCCGGGCTGGCACAACAGCCGGTGTACGAGCCGGTTTTCCAGCTGATCTACGCCAGCGGCCGCGACTGCGTGCGCCACGTGTGGGTTGGCGGCAAGCAGCTGCTGGACGACGGCAGGCTCACCCGACTGGATGAGGAGCGGCTGATTGCCGTGGCGGGCGAGTGGGGTCGGAAGATCGCCGGGGGCTGACTGCCTACCTAGCTAGAAGCACCCTCTCCCTAACCCTCTCCCTGAAGGGAGAGGGGACTGGATCGGAGCAATAGGAGACCCAGGAGTTCACCTGATACCTGGGCGGCTGGAAGCGCCGCCCCTTCAGCCACTCGGAACGCTCCCCTCCCTTCGGAGCGGGGCGCATAGCCAGGGCTGGGAGAGGGAAACGCCCAACGCCGATGCCTCCGCCCTCCACGGCACCCTCTATAAAAATCGCGCCGCTGCGACAATCTGTCATGCCGCGCCCCATCCATTCCGCGAAGCTGGCATCATAGTCAGCCTTCGTTTCCAGCTTTTCGATCAATAGGGACACCATGAGCAACGTCGACCACGCCGAGATCGCCAAATTCGAGGCCCTCGCCCACCGCTGGTGGGACCGCGAAAGCGAGTTCAAGCCCCTGCACGACATCAACCCGCTGCGCGTCAACTGGATCGACGAGCGCGTCAGCCTCGCCGGCAAGAAGGTGCTGGACGTCGGCTGCGGCGGCGGCATCCTCAGCGAAGCCATGGCCCAGCGCGGCGCCACCGTCACCGGCATCGACATGGGCGAAGCGCCCCTGGCGGTCGCCCAGCTGCACCAGCTGGAATCCGGCGTGCCGGTGGAATACCGCCGCATCACCGCCGAAGAGCTGGCCGAGGAAATGCCCGCGCAGTTCGACGTGGTGACCTGCCTGGAGATGCTCGAACACGTGCCGGACCCGGCCTCGGTCATCCGCGCCTGCCACAAGATGGTCAAGCCCGGCGGCCAGGTGTTCTTCTCCACCATCAACCGCAACCCGAAGGCCTACCTGTTCGCCATCGTCGGCGCGGAATACGTGATGCGCCTGCTGCCGCGCGGCACCCACGACTTCAAGAAGTTCATCCGCCCCTCCGAGCTGGGCGCCTGGTCGCGGGATGCGGGCCTGGCGGTCAAGGACATCATCGGCCTGACCTACAACCCCCTGACCAAGCACTACAAGCTGGCGGGCGATGTCGACGTCAATTACATGATCCAGACCCTGCGCGAGGAGTGAGTCGCATGCTCAGAGCGGTTCTCTTCGACATGGACGGCACGCTGCTAGACACCGCGCCGGACTTCATCGCCGTGTGCCAGGCGATGCTCAAGGCCCACGGCCGCGCGCCGGTGGCCGACCAGCGCATCCAGGACGTGGTTTCCGGTGGCGCCCGCGCCATGGTCGCCGCGGCCTTCGACATGGACCCGGAAGCCCCCGGCTTCGAGCCCCTGCGCCAGGAGTTCCTCGACCGCTACCAGGCGCATTGCGCCGTCTTCACCCGCCCGTATGAAGGCATGGCCGAGCTGCTGGACAGCATCGAGCAGTCGCGCCTGATCTGGGGGGTGGTGACCAACAAGCCGGTGCGCTTCGCCGCGCCGATCATGGAGCAACTGGGCTTGGCCGAGCGCTCGGCCGTGCTGGTTTGCCCGGACCACGTGAAGAACAGCAAGCCGGACCCGGAAATGCTCCTGCTGGCCTGCAGCCAGCTCAAGGTCGACCCGTCCGAGGTGCTGTTCATCGGCGACGACCTGCGCGATATCGAATCGGGCCGCGCCGCCGGGACCAAGACCGCCGCCGTGCGCTACGGCTACATCCACCCGGACGACAACCCCGCGCACTGGGGCGCCGACGTCATCGTCGACGCGCCCCGCGACCTGCTCGCCGTCCTCGATCGCGCCCTCTGCAGCTGCTGAAGCAGCAGCCCAAGCCACACGCCGCAAGCCTCAAGCCCAAAGCCGCACGGTGCCGCTTGTCGCTTGCCGCTCTCCGAAGGAGCCCCCATGTTCGACTATTCCGCCCGCCCCGACCTGCTCAAGGGCCGCGTCATCCTGGTGACCGGCGCCGGTCGCGGCATCGGCCGGGCCGCCTCGCTGGCCTTCGCCGCCCACGGCGCCACCGTGCTGCTGCTGGGCAAGACCGAGGACTACCTCAACGAGGTCTATGACCTGATCGTCGCCGCCGGGCATCCGGAACCGGTGGTGATCCCGCTGAACCTGGAAACCACCCAGCCCCACCAGTACGACGAACTGGCGGCCACCATCGAGCAGGAGTTCGGCAAGCTCGACGGCCTGCTGCACAACGCGTCGATCCTCGGCCTGCGTTCGCCCATCGAGCAGATTTCCACCGAGAACTTCACCCGCGTCATGCAGGTGAACGTCAACGCCATGTTCAGCCTCACCCATACCCTGCTGCCGCTGCTCAAGCTCTCCGAGGATGCCTCGGTGGTCTTCACCTCCAGCAGCGTCGGCCGCAAGGGCCGTGCCTACTGGGGCGCCTACGCGGTATCGAAGTTCGCCACCGAAGGGCTGATGCAGGTGCTGGCGGACGAGTGCGAGGACATCTCCAGCGTGCGCGCCAACAGCGTCAACCCCGGCGCCACCCGTACCGCCATGCGCGCCCACGCCTACCCGGGCGAGAACGCCTTCAACAACCCGGCGCCCGAAGAGATCATGCCGGTCTACCTGTACCTGATGGGCCCGGACAGCAAGGGCGTGAATGGCCAGGCGTTCAACGCCCAGGACTGATTCACTCCGCAAGACACGGTACGGGCGTACCAGCGGCGTCGGCCTGCAGCCTAGCAACGACGCCGCTTCCCGCCAATTTTCCGGCTCCGCTTGCCGGCACCCTCCGGCAAAGTGCCATCATTTCGCCAGACTTCTGGCGAAACCTCCCTCGCTGCGGAACCCCGACCGCCACCGGTCGGTCAATACGGCGTCTTTTCAGGCGTTTTCGTGCCCTGGCACGGAAATCGCTCTGTCCTTCGCAAACGCCGTAAAAATGGTCACCGCCATGGTTCCTCCCAAGCAGTCCAACACCATCGATTTCGATGCCGCCAAGCTCCAGCGCGCCACCAGCCAGGACCTCCGCAAACCCTCGCGGCGTCCGCTGGAACTGCTGGAGCTGCGCCAGCAGTTGAACCTGCAATTGCAGGTGAGCCTGGAGGCGGAGCGCATCCTGGCGGTGTTCTTCCGCGAGATCCAGCAGTTGCTGCCCGTGGAGTACCTGGCCTATGCCCATGCCGGCGCCGACCTGCGCCTGGAGTTCGGCGACGCGGCGCGGCACAGTGCCGACTACCGCCTGACCCATGGCAGCGAATACCTGGGCGAGATCAGCTTCCGCCGCGCCCGGCGCTTCGCCGAGGCCGAGCTGGCGCAGCTGGAGTCGCTGATGGCCTGTCTGCTCTATCCGCTGCGCAACGCCCTGCTCTACCGCGCCGCCGTGCAGTCGGCGCTGCGCGACGCGCTGACCGGCACCGGCAACCGCATCGCCATGGACCAGACACTGACCCGCGAGGTCGAGGTCGCGCGGCGCCATCTGCTGCCGCTGTCGATCCTCATGCTCGACCTGGACCACTTCAAGCAGATCAACGACGAGTACGGCCACAGTGTCGGCGACGACGCCCTGCGTGCCGTCGCAACGGCGCTGAAGAACAGCCTGCGCAACGTCGACATGGTGTTCCGCTTCGGTGGCGAGGAATTCCTCGTGCTGCTCTCCAACACCCCCGGCGTTGCTGCCGTGCAGGTGGGCGAACGGCTGCGCGCTGCCGTGGAAGAGCTGAACCTGGCCGTCAACGGCAAGCGCTTGCCGCTGTCGATCAGCCTGGGCTGCGCCACGCTCCATGGCGGCGAGTCGGTGGACGACCTGCTGCGCCGCGCCGATGCCGCGCTGTATGAAGCCAAGCGCGACGGACGCAATCGGCTGGCCTGCGCCAGCTGATCCGAAGGCCTCCCGTTCCCTGAGCTCACCAACGGACCACGGCGTCGCCGGGGCTGGATGGTAGGAGCGCGCGCCATGGGCGCGATCGCGGGCATGGCCCGCTCCTACACGCGCTTGAACACCTGTAGGAGCGAGCTTGCTCGCGAACCCGCCTGATGTCGGAGCCGCCGGGATACTCGTTCGCGAGCAAGCTCGCTCCTACCAGGCCTCCGGCCAGCAAATCCCAGGCAATAAAAAAGGGCTCCGAGGAGCCCTTTTGACCGCTATCGCTTAGCGCTTGAAGCCAGGACGCATGCCGTCACCGGCCGCCTGCGGACGACGCTTGGCGATCGGCTTGCCAGGACGCTCGGCCAGCGGGGCGCCCTTGTCACGCTCGGGAGCGCGAGCCGGACGATCGCTCGGTGCCTTGCGCGGAGCGCGGCCTTCACCGGCATCGCTGCGCGGGCCACGGGCCGGGCGCTCGGCGCCATCGCGCGGCGCGCGGGCAGGACGATCACCGCCTGCATCACGCGGTTTGCGCGGAGCGCGACCTTCGCCAGCGTCGCTGCGCGGACCACGGGCCGGGCGGTCACCTGCGTCACGCGGAGCACGGGCGGGACGATCACTGCCCGCATCGCGCGGCTTGCGCGGCGCGCGGGTGTCGTCGCCGCGCGGGGCGCGGGCCGGACGCTCGTCGCCATCACGCGGTGCACGGGCCGGGCGCTCGCCAGCGGCCGGACGCGGAGCGCGTTGCGGACGCTCGCCTTCGGCGCGCTCGGTGCGGGTACGCGAGCCACGGCCCGGACGCTCGCTGGGTGCCAGCTTCTTGCCGAGCTTGCGCTCCTGGCGCTCGACCTTTTCCTTGGTCTTGGTGGAGACCGCCGGCAGGGCGACCGGCGCCAGGCCGACCTCCTCGCTGAGGATGTCCAGCTCGCGCTGGCCCATCTCGCGGTAGCGGCCCATGGTCAGCTCGGAGGTCAGGAATACCGGCCCGAAGCGCACGCGCTTCAGACGGCTGACCACCACGCCCTGGGACTCCCACAGGCGGCGGACTTCACGGTTACGACCTTCCATCACCACCACGTGGTACCAGTGGTTGAAGCCTTCGCCACCGGGCGCTTCCTGGATGTCGCTGAACTTGGCCGGGCCGTCTTCGAGCATCACGCCGGCTTTCAGGCGCTCGATCATCTCTTCGTCGACTTCGCCGCGCACGCGCACGGCGTACTCGCGGTCCATCTCGTAGGACGGGTGCATCAGGCGGTTGGCCAGTTCGCCGTCGGTGGTGAACATCAGCAGGCCGGTGGTGTTGATGTCCAGGCGGCCGACGTTGATCCAGCGGCCGCTGCGCAGGCGCGGCAGGCGGTCGAACACGGTGGGGCGGCCTTCCGGGTCGTCACGGGTGCAGACTTCGCCTTCGGGCTTGTTGTAGATCAGCACGCGACGGACGTGCTCTTCGATCTTCTCGCGCTTGAGCAGGCGGTCGTCGACGGCGATGGCATCGCGGTCGCCCACGCGCTGGCCGAGGGTGGCCACGGCACCGTTGACCTTGACGCGGCCTTCTTCGATCCAGGCCTCGACGTCGCGGCGCGAGCCGACGCCCATGCGGGCGAGGACTTTCTGCAGTTTCTCGCCGGCCGGGGCTGGGGTAAGTTCTTCAAGGTTTTCGTGCGTGTCGGTCATCTGAGCACCTCCCGGTGTGGCATGCAACGAATAAAAAGGTCGCGCATCATACGCGCTTGCGGGCGGCAAAGCACCGTCCGCAGTCGGGAAAGACTAGCCGACGTGAACGGGGAATGAAGCCATGCAGCACGAAGACGACTTCACCGGCGCCAAGCTCGCGCTGTTCCACGCCGGCCAACTGGTGGTCTACAAGCGCGACGACAAGCCCGGCATCCCCTACCCCGGCTGCTGGGATTTCCCCGGCGGCGGCCGGGAGGGCCGCGAAACCCCGGCGCAATGCGCGCTGCGCGAGCTGGAGGAAGAGTTCGCCCTGCGCCTGGACGAGCCACGCATCGAATGGCAGCGCCGCTACCCCGCCACCCATGGCCCGGCGCCCTGGGCGTGGTTCCTGGTGGCGCGGCTGGAGCAGGCCGAGTTCGAGGCCATCCGTTTCGGCGACGAAGGCCAGTACTGGCGCCTGATGCGCGTGAGCGAATACCTCGCCCACGAGCAGGCGGTGGATTACCTGCAGGAACGCCTGCGGCATTTCCTCGCAGGGCGGCTGGACATCGCCTGATACCGCGCCAGCGGCCGCTGATCCGTATTTGCGCGGCCTATCTGAATCTGTTTCCTGCCCGCGCATTTTCCTAGATTGCCCGCTCACCGGAGCGCGCCGGACGTGAAGTCCCTGGCGCGCCCGGACGTTCTGTCACAAGCGGGAATCCAGCATGAACACGAAAAGCACGGAGCAGGCGTACAACTACAAGGTGGTTCGCCAGTTCGCCATCATGACGGTGGTCTGGGGCGTCGTCGGCATGGCCATGGGGGTGCTGATCGCCTCCCAGCTGGTCTGGCCGCAACTGAACCTGGACCTGCCATGGACCAGTTTCGGGCGCCTGCGCCCGCTGCACACCAGCCTGGTGATCTTTGCCTTCGGCGGCTGCGCACTGTTCGCCACCAGCTACTACACGGTGCAGCGCACCTGCCAGACGCGGCTGTTCTCCGACAGCCTGGCGGCCTTCACCTTCTGGGGCTGGCAGGCGCTGATCGTGGTGATGCTGATCAGCCTGCCGCTGGGCTACACCACCACCAAGGAATACGCCGAGATCGAATTCACCGGCGCGGTGTGGATGGCCATCGTCTGGGTCGCCTATGCCGTGGTGTTCTTCGGCACGCTGATGAAGCGCAATACCTCGCACATCTATGTGGGCAACTGGTTCTTCGCCGCCTTCATCCTGGTCACCGCGATGCTGCACATCGTCAACCACCTGGCCATTCCGGTGGACTGGTTCAAGTCCTACCCGGTGTACGCCGGCGCCACCGACGCCATGGTGCAGTGGTGGTATGGCCATAACGCGGTGGGCTTCTTCCTCACCACCGGCTTCCTCGGGATGATGTATTACTTCGTGCCCAAGCAGGCCGGGCGCCCGGTGTACTCCTACCGACTGTCCATCGTGCACTTCTGGGCGCTGATCACCCTGTACATCTGGGCCGGCCCGCACCACCTGCATTACACCGCGCTGCCCGACTGGGCGCAGAGCCTGGGCATGGTGATGTCGCTGATCCTCCTGGCACCCAGCTGGGGCGGGATGATCAACGGCATGATGACGCTCTCCGGCGCCTGGCATAAGTTGCGCACCGATCCGATCCTGCGCTTCCTGGTGGTCTCCCTGGCGTTCTACGGCATGTCCACCTTCGAAGGTCCGATGATGGCGATCAAGACCGTCAACGCCCTCTCCCACTACACCGACTGGACCATCGGCCACGTGCATGCCGGCGCCCTGGGCTGGGTAGCGATGATCTCCATCGGCTCGCTCTACCACCTGATCCCCAAGGTCTTCGGTCGCGAGCAGATGCACAGCATCGGGCTGATCAACGCGCACTTCTGGCTGGCCACCATCGGCACCGTGCTGTACATCGCCTCGATGTGGGTCAACGGCATCACCCAGGGCCTGATGTGGCGGGCGGTCAATGCCGACGGCACGCTGACCTACTCCTTCGTCGAAGCGCTGGCCGCCAGCCACCCCGGCTTCGTGGTGCGCATGAGCGGCGGCCTGATGTTCCTCGGCGGCATGCTGCTGATGGCCTGGAACACCTGGATGACCGTGCGACAGGCGCGCCCGGAGGCCATGCGCGTTGCCGAGCGGATGGCCTGAGATGACGCCCTGGATGGAACTGGGTGGCCTGCTGGCGCTGTACCTCGGCGTCGGCTGGAGCCTGCGCGCGCACCGCGGGCGCGGTATCGAGGAGGCCAGCATGCTGCCCTTCGCCGACGACGAGGAGGTCGCCCGGCGCATGGAGAAGGCCACGGGCCGCAGCCGCACCGGCTGCGCCTGCCCCGGCCGCTGCCGGGGCGACTGCCGGCACTGGCGCGACTGGCAGCCCTAGCGCGGCCCCTGGCGGAGACACCTGCGACAGAGCGCCGCATCACCTCCATCAATTTTCATTAGCAAGCACATCAATTTCCCGGCGGGAGCCGCGAGGAGGAATATCACTCCCGTGCCCCGCCACCTGATGGACGCCTGACGCATCGTCCCCTGTCCTGTCTGGACCCCAGGACAGACATCATCGATGCCAGTGCTCCCCGGTGGGGCTTTCAAACCCATTCAAGGGCCGCAGGCCCTTCACCGAGGAAATACAGAATGAAGCTTGCCTCTGTCGTGTCGGCTGTCATCTCCAGCCTCGCCCCGATGGCTTTTGCCCAGGACGCAATCAAGAACCCCGGCGCCGATCTGCCGGTCACCGAATACCACTACGGCATGTCCCTGGACGTCGACAAGGTCCTGCACCGCACCGACAACTCCGGCAAGGTCGGCATCGTGCCGGCATACATGGTCTACCAGGATCACCAGGGCGAGACCCACAAGGTCCGCTTCCTCGAATGGGGCGGCAGCACCAGCCAGGGCTGAGCCTCACCGCGCATCGTCCTCCGGCCGTCTTGGCCAAACCCCGCGAGCCTGTGGTGGCGGTCGGGGGGCGATCCTGATATCCCCGTCTGAAAAATCTTCCCCCTGTAGGAGCGAGCTTGCTCGCGAACATGCCTGGCTCTGCTGCTGCCGGGAAATCCGCTCGCGAGCAAGCTCGCTCCTACGAAGAGCCACCCGCACGGGACTGCACCCACAATGAAAAAACGCGCCACCTGGCGCGTTCTTTCATGCAGCGAAAACTCAGATTTCCACCTGCGTCCCCAGCTCGATTACCCGGTTCAGCGGCAGATTGAAGTACCGCAGGTTGCCGTTGGCGTTCTTCAGCAGGAAGGCGAACAGCGCCTCGCGCCAGCGCGCCATGCCGATCAGCTTGGACGGGATGACCGTCTCGCGGCTGAGGAAGTAAGTGGTGCGCATCGGGCTGAAGTCCAGCTCGTTGAGGTGGCACAGCTTGAGCGCCTGCGGGATGTCCGGGTCCTCCATGAAGCCGAAGTGCAGCACCACGCGGAAGAAGCCCTCGCCGTAGGCATCCACCTCGAAGCGGCGGTCCGGCGGCACGCGCGGGCTGTCTTCGTTGACCACGGTGAGCAGCACGACCTGCTCATGCAGCACCTGGTTGTGCAGCAGGTTGTGCAACAGCGCATGGGGCACGGCGTCGGTGCGCGCGGTGAGGAACACGGCGGTGCCCTGCACGCGATGCGGCGGCTGCGAACGGATGCTGGAGATGAACAGCGGCAGCGGCAGCGAGCCCTCGTCGAGGCGGTCCACCAGCAGTTGGCGGCCGCGCTTCCAGGTCGTCATCAGGATGAACAGGCCGATACCGGCGACCACCGGGAAGGCACCACCCTGGACCACCTTGGGCAGGTTGGCGGCGAAGAACAGCGTGTCGACGAACAGCATCATCAGGAAGAACGGGATCGCCAGCCACAGCGGCCACTTCCACAGCAGCCAGATCACCACGCCCATCAGCAGGGTGGTCATCAGCATGGTGCCGGTCACCGCCACGCCGTAGGCCGACGCCAGGGCAGCGGAGGACTCGAAGCCCAGTACCAGCAGCACCACGCCCACCATCAGCGCCCAGTTCACCATGCCGATGTAGATCTGCCCCTGCTCGTGGCTGGAGGTATGCTGGATCACCATGCGCGGCACGAAGCCGAGCTGGATGGCCTGGCGGGTCAGCGAGAACGCGCCGGAAATCACCGCCTGGGAGGCAATCACCGTGGCCGCGGTGGACAGCGCCACCATCGGCACCAGCGCCCAGCCCGGCGCGGTCAGGTAGAACGGGTTACGCGCGGCCTCCGGGTTGACCAGGATGGTCGCGCCCTGGCCGAAGTAGTTCAGCACCAGCGCCGGCAGGACGAGGGCGAACCAGGCGCGGGCGATGGGCTTGCGGCCGAAGTGGCCCATGTCGGCGTACAGCGCTTCGGCGCCGGTCAGCGCCAGCACGGTGGCGCCGAGGATGGCCACGCCGATGCCCGGGTGCGAAATGAAGAAATTCACCGCCCAAGCCGGGTTCATCGCCTTCAGCACTTCCGGCTCACGCGACACGCCGTAGGCGCCGAGCGCCGCCAGCGCCACGAACCACGCCACCATCACCGGCCCGAAGAGAATGCCGATGCGCGCCGTGCCGTGCTTCTGGATGAGGAACAGGCCGACCAGCACGATCAGCGAAAGCGGCACCACCCAGTGCTCCAGGCCGTCGAAGGCGATCTCCAGGCCCTCGATGGCCGAGAGCACCGAGATCGCCGGGGTGATCATGCTGTCGCCATAGAACAGCGCCGCGCCGATCAGGCCGGCGACCACCACCATCGCCTGCAAGCGGTGCTTGCCGGTGGCGGCGCGGCGGGCCAGCGCGGACAGCGCCATCACCCCGCCCTCGCCCTGGTTGTCGGCGCGCAGCACGAAGATCACGTACTTGATCGACACGACCCAGATCAGCGACCAGAAGATCAGCGACAGCACCCCCAGCACGCCATCGTGGTTGGCCTGGACGCCATAACCGCCGATGAAGACTTCCTTGAGGGTATACAGCGGGCTGGTGCCGATATCGCCGTAGCAGACGCCCACGGCGCCGACCATCAGGCCGATCGCGGAGCTGGAATGGGGCTGCTCATGCTCAACGGTGCCGGCGCTTGCATCGGACATGTAACAAGATTCCTCAAAAAAATTCGGCGCATCCTGCTCCGACCCTTTCGTCGATGCAAGAGCCGAGTACGAAGGTTCTGAATGACTATAGAGCCTGTTGCCCACAATTACCGGGCAAACCGGGCTGTCAGGCGGCGTGCGACAGCTTGTCCCAGAGAGGCTGGTCAAGTGCGCGGGACGCCGCTAGAATTGCGCACTTTTTGATCAGAGGCGCCGCCAGCGCGCCCTTCGAGGTTAGCCGCACATGTCCACCGCCACACCCAAAGTAGGATTCGTATCGCTCGGATGTCCGAAAGCGACTGTCGACTCCGAACGAATCCTCACCCAGCTGCGCATGGAAGGGTACGAAATCGTCCCCACCTACCAGGACGCAGACGTGGTGGTGGTGAACACCTGCGGCTTCATCGACAGCGCCAAGGCCGAGTCCCTGGACGCCATCGGCGAAGCCATCGCCGAGAACGGCAAGGTGATCGTCACCGGCTGCATGGGCGTCGCCGAAGACAGCATCCGTGACGTGCACCCCAGCGTGCTGGCCGTGACCGGCCCGCAGCAGTACGAGCAGGTGGTCAACGCCGTCCACGAGGTGATCCCGCCCAAGGCCGAGCACAACCCCCTGATCGACCTGGTGCCGCCGCAGGGCATCAAGCTGACCCCGCGCCACTACGCCTACCTGAAGATTTCCGAAGGCTGCAACCATAGCTGCAGCTTCTGCATCATCCCGTCCATGCGCGGCAAGCTGGTCAGCCGCCCGGTGGGCGACGTGCTCAGCGAAGCCCAGCGCCTGGTCAAGGCCGGCGTCAAGGAGCTGCTGGTCATCTCCCAGGACACCAGCGCCTACGGCGTGGACCTGAAGTACAAGATGGACTTCTGGGACGGCCAGCCGGTGAAGACCCGCATGCTGGAGCTGTGCCAGGCGCTCTCCTCCATGGGCGTGTGGGTGCGCCTGCACTACGTGTACCCGTACCCCAACGTCGACGACGTGATCCCGCTGATGGCCGAGGGCAAGCTGCTGCCCTACCTGGACATCCCCTTCCAGCACGCCAGCCCGAAAGTGCTCAAGTCCATGAAGCGCCCCGCGTTCGAGGACAAGACCCTGGCGCGCATCAAGAAGTGGCGCGAGATCTGCCCCGAGCTGACCATCCGTTCCACCTTCATCGTCGGCTTCCCCGGCGAGACCGAGGAAGACTTCCAGTACCTGCTGGACTGGCTGACCGAAGCCCAGCTCGACCGCGTCGGCTGCTTCCAGTACTCCCCGGTGGAAGGCGCGCCGGCCAACGATCTGGGCCTGGACGTGGTGCCCGATGACGTCAAGCAGGACCGTTGGGAGCGCTTCATGGCGCACCAGCAGGCGATCTCCGCCGCGCGCCTGCAACTGAAGATCGGCAAGGAAATCGATGTGCTGATCGACGAAGTGGACGATGAAGGCGCGGTCGGCCGCTCCTTCGCCGACGCCCCGGAAATCGACGGCGCGGTGTACATCGACACCTTCGATGTGAAGCCGGGCGACAAGGTGCGCGTGCGCATCACCGACGCCGACGAGTACGACCTCTGGGCCGAACTGGTCTGATCCGCAAAGCCCCGCCGATGCGGGGCTTTTCATTTCTGCTATCGGGATGCACATGACCAACAACGACGTACTGCGCAGCCTGCGCTACCTGCTGGACATCCGCGATGCGCAGGTGGCCGAGATCGCCGCGCTGGCCGGCTTCAACCTCAGCACCGAGGACGTCGGCGCCTTCCTCGCCCGCGACGACGAGCCGGACTTCAAGCCATGCAGCGACCGCGTGCTGGCACATTTCCTCGACGGCCTGATCGTGCATCGCCGTGGCCGCGACGAATCGCGCCCGCTGCCGCCGGTGGAGCTGCCGCTGACCAACAACATCACCCTGAAGAAGCTGCGCGTGGCCTTCGAGCTGCGCGACGACGACATCCTGGCGATCCTCGACAGCGTCGGCTTCATCGTCACCAAGGGCGAGCTGGGCGCGCTGTTCCGCAAGCCCGGTCACAGCAACTACCGCCCCTGCGGCGACCAGTTGCTGCGCAATTTCCTCAAGGGCCTGACCCAGCGCCAGCAGCGCTGAGGCTGCCGTGCTCTACCGCCTCGCCGCCGACGCCGTGGTGCTGCTGCACCTGGGGTTCATCCTCTTCGTGCTGCTCGGCGGCCTGCTGGCGCTGCGCTGGCCGCGCCTGGCCTGGCTGCACGTGCCAGCGGCGGCCTGGGGCATGGCGGTGGAATTCCTCCACCTCTACTGCCCGCTCACCCCACTGGAAAACCACTTCCGCGCCCTGGCCGGCGGCCAGGGCTATCCGGGCGGGTTCATCGAGCACTACCTGATCCCGCTGATCTATCCCGCCGGCCTGACCGAGGCGACCCAGGTCGTCCTTGGCGCGGTGGTGGTCGCAGTCACCGTGCCGCCGTACCTGCTCCTGCTGCGCCGGGCGCTGCGCTCGCGCTGACAGTGAGCGGCAGATAGGCCAGGCTGGCCTCCTTGTTCTTCGCATGGCCCAGGCGCTGGCCATTGTTGAGCGTCGATTCGATCAGCCGGTGATCGGCCAGCAGCCAGTTCAGCGGCTTCGTCCCTTCGTGGGTCACCTGGGAAATGATCAGCGTGCGCGCCGGGTTCCACTCCTCGCCAGTGCGCTGACGCAGCCAGGCGAACAACGCGGCGCTGTCGCCCTGTGGGTAACCGGAGTGGACATAGAAGAACGGGTGCGCCTGGGGCTGGCCACGCTGCTCCAGGTACATCGGCAGCCGCGCATCGTCATCGCCGAGGACCAGCACTCGCCATTGCGACCAGGGCGCGGTCTGTTCCGCCGCGGCGCGCACGTCCCTGGCAAAGACTGGAATCCCGCCGCCGCCGTTGCTCCACGGGTACGCCACGCCCAGCACCAGCAGCATCGCCACCGCACCCGCTCCTACCAGGCGCGGCCAGACGCGTCCCAACCCCGCCAGGCCGCGCTCCCGCCGCGACTCCACCACCCACCAGGCCCCCAGCAACTGGGCGAAGGGCACCAGCGGCAACACGTAGTAGCTGCGCCGGCTGCCGCTGGCGGTGAAGAACACGAACAGCAACAGCAGCGCCCAGACCAACCAGCGCGCGTTGGGCGCCAGGTGCTGCCAGCGGCGCGCGGCGAACCACAGACCAAGCATCCACAACGGCGCCCAGGGCAGCGTGTACGCGGGCAGGTACAGCAGGTAGGTGTAGATCGGCCCCTCGTGGTCGAAGGGCTGGAAGAAGCGCACCACGTTCTCGCGGAACACCAGCGCCAGCCCACTCTCGCCATAGCTGGGCTGGCCATACAGGTGCGACAACACGAAGGGAATCGCGTACACGGCGCCAGCCACCACCAGCCCTGCCACCAGGCGCAGGTTCAGGTGCCGGCGCCAGCGCCCCTCGCTGAACAGGTGTGGCAGCAACACCAGCCCGGGCAGGATGAAGCCGATCAGCCCCTTGCACAGCGAGGTCAGCGAGAGGATCAGGAAAAAGCCCAGGTAGCCGGAGAAGCGCGTGTCTTCCGGGTCACGCCAGTACCAGGCCAGCGCCGCCAGCACGCCGAACACCGTGAGCATGTCCGCCGTCGCCACCCGCGCCCAGAACAGGAAGTAGAAGGTGGTCGCCAGCAGCCAGCCGGCCAGCAGCCCGGTACCCTTGCGCAGCAGGCGCTCGCCCAGCCACCAGGTCAGCCAGACGCTGCCCAGCCCCGCCAGCACACTGCTGGCACGCAGCGTCCAGTGATTGAGACCGAACAGGCTGGCCGGCGCGGTGATCAGCCAATAGGACAGCAAGGGCTTGTCGTAATACGGCGCGCCGCGCAGGTACGGGTCGAAGTAATCGCCCGACTGCAGCATCTGCAGGGCGATATCCGCCCAGCGCACCTCCGGCCCCCACACCTCACGCGCCCACAAACCGGCGACCAGCATGACCAGCGTGGCGCCCAGCAACAGCGCCAGCGACTTGCGCTCCTTACTCCAACCTTGCATCACCCGGCCCCCGGCCTCTCGAACGTGCGCGGGACACTAGGGCAGCGAAGGTTATGCGCCGGTTAAGAAAATGCAGCCACGGCGTAATGCGCCGGCATTTGCCGTTTGGATAGTGCTCGGAGCGCCCCGGCGATCCCGCTAGGGTGAGGCCACCCCCCACTCAGGAGAGCCCCATGCACCCGTACTTCTCCCTCGCCGGACGCACCGCGCTGGTCACCGGCGGCACCCGTGGCATCGGCCGGATGATCGCCCAGGGCCTGCTCGAAGCCGGCGCCGACGTGATCATCTGCGCCCGTGACGGCGCCGCCTGCGCCGGCACCGCCGCCGAGCTGTCGCAATACGGCCACTGCATCGGCCTGCCAGCGAACCTCGCCACCGAGGAAGGCGCCCGCGCCCTGGCCGCCGAGCTGAACGAGCGCCTGGACCACCTCGACATCCTGGTGAACAACGCCGGCACCACCTGGGGCGCGCCGCTGGACAGCTATCCGGCCTCGGGCTGGGAGAAGGTCATGCAGCTCAATGTCACCGCCGTGTTCAGTTGCATCCAGCAACTGCTGCCGCTGCTGAAGAAAGCCGGGAGCGCGCAGAACCCGGCGCGGGTGATCAATATCGGCTCGGTGGCCGGGGTCACTTCCCACGGCGAGAACGCCTACGCCTACGGCCCGAGCAAGGCCGCGCTGCACCAGCTGTCGCGTATGCTCGCCCGTGAACTGGTGAGCGACCATATCAACGTCAACGTCATCGCCCCCGGCCGCTTCCCCAGCAAGATGACCCGCCACATCGCCAACGACGAGCAGGCCATGGCCGAGGACACCGCCGTGATCCCCATGCGCCGCTGGGGGCGCGAGGAAGAGATGTCCGCCCTGGCGATCAGCCTGGCGAGCACCGCCGGCGCCTACATGACCGGCAACATCATTCCCATCGACGGCGGCTTCCACCTCGGCTGACCTTGGCAAAACCTGCTGCGCGTCGGCATAGCGGCGTTGAAAGCAGGCGCTGAATGCTCATTTACGACATGTAAACTGCGCTTCATCGCCTGCTTTCGCCTTGCTCTGCTCTAGCTCGCAAGGTTTTGAGCAACTTCTGAAAAGCTTCGAATCGGGTACCATGGCGGCCCCTGCAACAGCCCGTGCCGCCATGTCCTACAGCATCTCGCCGATCGGCCACGTCCGCTCCTGCTTCAAGGAGAAGTTCGCCATCCCGCGCCAGCCGCAACTGGCCCCGGCCGCGACCGGCGTGCTGGAATTGCTGCCGCCGTTCGACAGCGGCGATGCGGTGGCGGGCCTGGAGCAGGTCAGCCATGTCTGGCTGATCTTCCTCTTCCACCAGGCGCTGGAAGACAAGCCGAGGCTGAAGGTGCGCCCGCCGCGCCTGGGCGGCAACCAGTCCATGGGCGTGTTCGCCACCCGCGCCACCCACCGGCCCAATGGTCTTGGCCAATCGGTGGTGAAGCTGGAGAAGGTCGAACCCGGCCGCCTGTGGCTGTCCGGCATCGACCTGCTGGACGGCACGCCGGTGATCGACATCAAACCCTACGTGCCCTACGCCGACATCGTTGCCGACGCCCGCAACGCCATCGCCGACGCGCCCCCCGCGCCCATCGCCGTGCACTGGAGCGACGAGACCCTGCGCCAGGCCCATGAGCATGGCCTGCGCCTCGGCCAGCCGGTGCGCGAGCTGATCGAGCAATGCCTCGCCCAGGACCCGCGCCCGGCCTACCAGAAGCCGCCGCCCGAACGCCGCTACGGCGTGCGCCTGTGGGACCTGGACGTGCACTGGCACTACCCCGACGACGGCGAGATCCGAGTCCTGGACCTGCAACGCGCCGCCGACTGAACACCGCGTCAATCCACCGGATTGAGGGCGATCACATCGCTCTCGAAGCACGTCTGCTCGACGATCAGCGGCTCCACCAGCGGCCGGCTATCGCGGAAATGCGCGGTTTGCGTATGCGCCTCGTAGGCCGCGTCATCGCGATAGATCTCGTAGAGGTAGATCACGTCCGGATCGAGGCGATCCTGGGATACATCGAAGACCAGGCAGCCGGGCTCGCTGGAAACCGAAGCGGCGGCGTTGGCCTTGATGGCGTGGAGAAAGTCGTCGGCGCTGCCGGGCTTTACGCGGGTCCTGATGAACAGACTGTACACAGGGCGTTCCTTTTGTTTTAAATTTGAAAACAAATTGTATACAAAAAAGGAACCGCGTCCATGTCCGATCTCCCTGCCCGCCCCGGCCGCCTCAACGGCTTGCGCCACCTCGCCCTGCTGGTGCCGAACCTCGAGGAATGCGAGCGCTTCTACGTCGACGTGCTCGGCATGCAGGTGCTCAACCGAGCCAACGAGGACCTGGTCTACCTCACCTGCAGCAACGACAACCTCTCCCTGGGCCGCGGCGCCGGTGCGGCCAACGGCCTGCAGACCATGGACCACTACGGCTTCATCGTCGACAGCGTGGAGGAACTGGAAGCCTGGTATCAGTACTTCAAGGCGCGCGGCGTGACCCTGCTGGATCGCCCCTTCGACCATGGCGACGGCGCGCGCAGCTTCCACCTGCTCGACCCGGCGGGGAACAAGGTGCAGCCGCTGTATCACCCGGCAGTGTCCGGCCAACGCCTGGCGTGACGCCCCTGTAGGAGCGAGCTTGCTCGCGAACGGCAACGCTCCGTGCCTGGCAGGTTCGCGAGCAAGCTCGCTCCTACGAAAAGCAGGTCGTATCGGTTGGCGCTCATGGGTTCAACTCGCACCGAACCGTCCCCTCTCCCTCAGCAGCGGGCGCGCAGCCAGGGTTAGGGTGAGGGGCTCGTGCTTCATAAAATCCGCGTATAAAAAAACGCCGCGCTCCCGAGGAATCGCGGCGTTCTTTCGACTGAAGCGTCGTGCGCTTCTTACTTCTCGGCTTACTTTTCTACGAAAGCGCGCTCGATCAGGTAATCGCCCGGCTCGCCCATGCGCGGCGAGATGGTCAGGCCGAAGCCGTTCAGCACTTCGCTGGTCTCGTCGAGCATGCTCGGGCTGCCGCAGATCATCGCGCGGTCGTCCTGCGGATTCATCGGCGGCAGGCCGATGTCGGCGAACAGCTTGCCGCTGCGCATCAGGTCGGTCTGGCGGCCCATGTTGCGGAACTCTTCACGGGTGACCAGCGGGTAGTAGATCAGCTTCTCTTTCACCATGTCGCCGAAGTACTCATGCTCCGGCAGAACCTTGGTGATGAAGTCCGCGTAGGCCAGCTCGCTGACCCAGCGCACGCCGTGGACCAGGATGACCTTGTCGAACTTCTCGTAGACTTCCGGATCCTGGATGACCGACAGGAACGGCGCCATGCCGGTGCCGGTGCTCAGCAGGTACAGGTGCTTGCCGGGCTTGAGGTCATCCAGCACCAGGGTGCCGGTGGGCTTGCGGCTGACCATCAGCTCGTCGCCTTCCTTCAGGTGCTGCAGACGCGAGGTCAGCGGACCATCCGGGACCTTGATGCTGAAGAACTCCAGGTGCTCTTCGTAGTTCGGGCTGGCGATGCTGTAAGCGCGCATCAGCGGACGACCGTTGACTTCCAGGCCGATCATCACGAACTGACCGGTCTTGAAGCGCAGACCCGGGTTGCGGGTGGTCTTGAAGCTGAACAGGGTGTCGTTCCAGTGGTGCACGCTGAGAACGCGCTCGGTGTACAGGTTGCTCATCAAGGACTCCTAGGAGAAACGTGGCGCACCCCAGCAGATCCCGGACGTAGCGCAATTGCGCGACATTTTATAGGCGGCGACAATATCCGCAAAATAAATTATCTGGATATTGCTAATCCAAAACGCAGATAAGGCCGTCACGTCGCCGCCAAAGGATACCGTCAGGTGCTTCCTACACCGGGGTGACGAAATGTCGCGCAACGTCTGCTGGAGCCCCCGATGAAGTTCACCCTGCGCCAGCTCGAAGTCTTCGTTGCCGTCGCCCAGCAGGAAAGCGTCTCCCGCGCCGCCGAGGCGCTGTCCATGTCGCAGTCGGCCACCAGCACCGCGCTGGGCGAGCTGGAGCGGCAGTTCGATTGCAAGCTGTTCGACCGTTCCGGCAAGCGCCTGACCCTCAACGCCCTCGGTCGCCAACTGCTGCCCCAGGCGGTGGCCCTGCTCGACCGTGGCAGCGAAATCGAGAACATGCTCAACGGCAAGAGCGCCTTCGGCTCGCTGGACCTGGGCGCCACCCTGACCATCGGCAACTACCTGGCCACGCTGCTGATCGGCACCTTCATGCAGCGCCAGCCCGACTGCCGGGTGCGCCTGCACGTGCACAACACCGCCCATGTGGTGCAACGCGTGGCGCATTACGAACTGGACCTGGGCCTGATCGAAGGCGATTGCCAGCACCCGGACATCGAGGTGCAGCCGTGGATGGAGGACGAGCTGGTAGTGTTTTGCGCGCCGCAGCACCCACTGGCCAGCGAGGGGCGCGCGAGCCTGGAACAGCTGACGGAAGAAGCGTGGATCCTGCGCGAACAGGGCTCGGGCACCCGGCTGACCTTCGACCAGGCCATGCGCCACCACGTGGAGCCGCTGAATGTGCGGCTGGAGCTGGAGCACACCGAGGCGATCAAGCGCGCCGTGGAGTCGGGGCTGGGGATCGGCTGCATCTCGCGCCTGGCGCTACGCGATGCGTTCCGCCGCGGCAGCCTGGTGCCGGTGGAAACTCCGGAGCTGGACCTGCGCCGGCAGTTCTATTTCATCTGGCACCGGCAGAAGTACCAGACCGCGACCATGCGCGAGTTCCTCGAACTGTGCCGCAGCGAAACCGCCGGGGTGACGCGCAGTGACGATATCGTCCTGCCGATGATTCCCTGATGGGCGCTCGCCCTGCGCTCTGCGCTTTTCGTAGGAGCGGACTTCGTCCGCGATCCGCCCGGCGACGAGGATCATCGCGGACGAAGTCCGCTCCTACAGGAGTTTCATGCCACCTGTAGGAGCGAGCTTGCTCGCGAACGGAATAAGCACCGAGCCTTGCAGGTTCGCGAGCAAGCTCGCTCCTACGAGGACTAACCCAGCAGAATGCCTGCCCAGGTCACGGTGATGATGGTCAGCGCCACGAACTGGGCGGCGCTGCCCATGTCCTTGGCGTTCTTCGACAGCGGGTGGCGCTCCAGGGAGACCCGGTCCACCACCGCCTCGATGGCGGAGTTGAGCAGCTCGACGATCAGCGCCAGCAGGCACACGGCGATCATCAGCGCGCGCTCGCCACGGGTCACGTCGCAGAAGAACGACAGCGGGATGAGGATGACGTTGATCAGCACCAGCTGGCGGAAGGCGGCCTCACCCTTGAAGGCGGCGGCGAAGCCGGCCAGGGAATAGCCGGCGGCATTGAAGATGCGTTTCAGGCCGGTCTGGCCCTTGAAGGGGGAAGCGGACACGTGCGGTTCTCACAGGCAAAGGTCGCGGCACTCTATACCAGCGATCGTCAAAAAGGGGTCAAGGCCATTACAGAATGTGACGGCCCCAGCGCCGAAACGTGAAAGCCTCAGGCCCCCGGCACCGACTCCATCTGCGCCAGCAACAACGCCGCCTGGGTGCGGGTGCGCACGTTCAGCTTGCGGAAGATCGCCGTGACATGCGCCTTCACCGTGGCTTCGGAGACGCTCAGCTCGAAGGCGATCTGCTTGTTCAACAGGCCCTCGCAGACCATGGTCAGCACGCGGAACTGCTGCGGCGTCAGGCTGGCCAGGCCGGCGCTGGCCGCGCGGACTTCCTCGCTCATCTCGGTCACGGCATCCACCTGCGGCGGCCACCACACATCACCGTCGAGCACCGCGCGCACGGCCTGCTGCAGGGTGCCCAGGTCGCTGGACTTGGGAATGAAACCGCTGGCGCCGAACTCGCGGGAGCGCTGTACCACGGCGGCCTCTTCCTGGGCCGAGACCATCACCACCGGAATCTGCGGGTACTGCCCGCGCAGCAGCACCAGGCCGGAGAAGCCGTAGGCGCCGGGCATGTTCAGGTCCAGCAGCACCAGGTCCCAGTCGGCCTTCTCGTTCAGCCGCACCTCCAGCTCCGCGATACTCGCCGCCTCGGACAGTCGCGCCTCGGGGCCCAGGCCGATGCTCAGGGCCTGGTGCAGAGCACTGCGGAACAGCGGGTGATCGTCAGCGATCAGGATCTCGTAGGAAGCCATGAATTTTCCTTGAAGGCCGCGCCAATGTCCCGCCGTGGATAACAGCCGGGCTTGCGCAGGAAAGGTCGGAGCACGGATAGAGCACTGCTTGCCGCATTGTACGCAAAGACCAGCGCCGGTGTCCGCCGCGAATGCGTCCTCCCCAGTACAGGCAGCATGGCCTGGAAGCCCCTGCCACTGTGCCCGCCAGGAACCCGCGCCCCTTTCCAAAGGCCGGGCGTTACGGCAGAGTTCCGCTTTTTTTCCTGCCTGTTACGAGAACACGATGAAAAGCCAAGCGCTGCGCGCCGATATCCTAATGTTGTTCACCGCCATGATCTGGGGGGTGTCCTTCGTCGCGCAGCGCCTCGGGATGGATGCCATCGGTCCCTTCCTCTATACCGGCCTGCGCTTCACCCTCGGCGCCGTGGCGCTGCTGCCACTGCTGGCCTGGTCGAGCAAGCGTGGCGCCCAGCCGTTCAACCGCGGCCTGCTGTTCGCCGGCCTGGCCATCGGTACCGCGCTGACCGTGGGGATCAACCTGCAGCAGGTCGGCCTGATGTTCACCAGCGTGACCAACTCCGGCTTCATCACCGGCCTGTACGTGATCATCGTGCCGCTGCTCGGCCTGCTGATCGGCCATCGCGCCGGCATGGGCACCTGGCTGGGCGCGGCGCTGGCCGTCATCGGCATGGCGATGCTGAGCATCGGCCCGGACTTCCACGTCGCCTCCGGTGACTGGCTGCAGCTGACCGGCGCCTTCGTCTGGGGCGGCCACGTGTTGCTGGTGGGCCTGTTCGCCAGCCGCTACGACCCGATCCGCCTGGCCTTCCTGCAGTTCGCCACCTGCGCGGTGGTGAGCATGATCCTGGCGCTGGTGTTCGAGGAGATCCACCTGGACGCCATCATCCAGGCCGGCCCAGCCCTGATCTACGGAGGCCTGTTCGGCGTCGCCACCGGTTTCACCCTGCAGGTCATCGCGCAGAAGCACGCCATCGCTTCCCACGCGGCGATCATCCTCTCGCTGGAGGCCGTGTTCGCCGCCATCGCGGGCGCGCTGTTCCTCGACGAAACCCTGCACCTGCGTGGCTACGCCGGCTGCGCACTGATGCTCGCCGGCATGCTGGTGGCGCAGCTGTGGCCGAAGAGGGTTGAAGCGACCTGATCGCCTTCGGGTTCGGAGCGATGCGCTTCGCGAGCAAGCTCGCTCCTACGAAAAGCCTTCCCGGCTAGCGACGACATTCCGCCCAACGCCACTCCTGTAGGAGCGAGCTTGCTCGCGAACCGAACGTGCCCGCGGCTGCCGTGGCCACCCGGGTAGGATGGCGTGGCGCGCAGCGATACCCATCACCCCATAGCAGCGGGAGTATCCCCTGAGCTCCCCCCCCTGCGATTGAGCTCAGTGCCAATCTGTAGGAGCGCGCCATGCGCGCGATCGCGGGCATGGCACGCTCCTGCACTAGGCGCAGGAACAATCCGATCAACGCTGGGTAAAGGGCCTCAACGCCAGATGCGCCGGGCTCTGCTCATCCAGCGGCTGCTGGCGCTTGGAGCCCAGGTAGCGCTCGCTGAACACGTCCAGGTAGGCGTCCAGTGCATCGCCGGCGCGGCGGTCGCCAGCCAGGCCCAGGCACAACGCGGCCACCTCGGCGGTGCACAGGTGCTCGTCGAACTTGGAGCGGCGCAGGCGGTAGCGCGACAGCGCGTCGGGGGTGATGCTCAGCACCGGGAAGCGGTCCAGGTACGGGCTCTTGCGGAACATCTTGCGTGCTTCGTTCCAGGTGGCGTCGAGCAGGATGAACAGCGGGCGCTTGCCGTCCTGCGGCTCCACCGTGGTGACCACGCGCTCGGGCGGGACGAACTCGCCGGGGAACACCATGTACGGCTGCCACTGCGGATCATCGAGCAGCGCCAGCAGCGCCGGGTCCACCTCGATGCGCGACCAGCCGAACGCCCAGGTCTCGGGCACCGTCTCGGCGATCAGCCAGCCGGTGTTGCTCGGCTTGAGCGGCTCGGTATCGAACATCACCAGGCACATCGCCGAATGGCACTCCACCTGCGGGCGCAGGCTGCACATGCAGTAGTTCGGCCGCAGGCGGCAGCCAGGGCAGCGCGGCGAGCGCGACCCACGGGCGAGGAACGGCTTGAGGCAGCGGGCCAGGCGCTCATCGCGCAGGCGGGCGACGGCGTGGCTCATGGGGTGGCCACCAGGGTGCGGAAGATCGGACGATACATCGAAGGCTCGAACGGGACGACGGTTGCGGACCGCGATTGTACCAGAGCCGCCGCCCGCCTCCCTGTGGGCGGCCCGGCGGTTTCTTGCGCCCAGGACCTTGAGGCTGTGGTTCAGGGCCGGACGGGGATCTCCTGTCGGTACGCTCCCTGGTAGTTGCACCGTTGGCGTGGGCGGCGGGCTCACCGGCCGCGACTGTCTACCCATCCTTTGACGCGGTTGGCCGCCCGGCGACGGGAGCGGCGGCCTGAGGTAACAGTTTCTCGGCAGGCGGGCCGTTTTAAGGGACAATAGGCGGCTTGTGACCGGCGAACCCGGAAGGTTTGCCATGGTCGAATCGGCACCATTGTCAGGAGATGCCCATGCTGCGCCTCACCGCCCTCGCCCTCTGCCTCGTCATTCCCGTCGCGCACGCCGCGTCGAAGAAGGACTTCGAACTGACCCAGACCCTGGAAAAGGTCGCCAAGGAAAGCAGCGAAGGCACCCCGCGCGCCATCAACGAGGACATCCTCGACCAGGGCTACACGGTCGAAGGCCCGCAACTGATCAACCACCTGAGCGTGCGCGCCAGCCATGCCCAGCGCATGCGCGAAAACCCCGACAGCGTGCGCAGCCAGCTGGGCGACAGTGTCTGCGGCAACACGGCCTACCGCCAGCTGCTGGCCAAGGGCGCAATCCTCACGTACAGCTTCACCGAGTACAAGACCAACGCCCCGGTCGCCACCGAGCGCTTCGACGCCGGCAGCTGCAAGATCAAGCTGCAGAAGTAAGCCGCCGCGATGCTCGACAAGGAACAGTTGCTGAAGATCGCGCGCACGCCGATGCCCTTCGGCAAGTACCAGGGCCGCATGCTGGTGGACCTGCCGGACGAGTATCTGCTGTGGTTCTACAAGAAGGGGCAGTTCCCGCCCGGTGAACTGGGCCGGCTGATGCAACTGACCCTGGAACTGAAGATCGACGGCCTCGACGGCCTGATCAAACCACTCAAGCGCTGACGCCGGCGCCAGCACCTTGCGGTGGTGGCGCCGGGGCCGGTCAACGCAGCACGGTCGGGCTGTCCTTGCCGGCCACCGCGGCCGCCTCGTCCGGCGCGAGCAGGGCACTGCGCGGCACGTCCAGCAAGCGTGCGCACGCCGCCAGCACATGCCCCCAGCTGCAACGGTTGGCGAACAGCATGCCCGCCTCGTCCAGCGTGCCACCCTGGTTGCGATACCCCAGCACCGCCGTCTTCAGCGCATCCGGCAGGATCGGCCAGAGGTGCCCGCGGGCGACTTCCGGGCGCATGTGGGTGAGCAGCACGCGGCGCTGGTAATGGTCGGGGAACAGGCGCATGGCCACGGACTCGTCGGCCAGCGATTGCAGTTCCCAGCTGTCGCGCGGGGCACGGAAGCGCCCCGGCTCCTGCAGATACACCAGCCGGTAGGGATAGCCGGCCTCTTCCAGCCGCAGGGCGGCGCGGCGCATCTCTGCCAGTTGGTAACTACCGTTGGCGATCAGCAGCAGCGGCTCGGCGCCCGGGTGCTCGTCCATCAGAATCGCGCCATCGCGCGCCAGTTGCTCGGCCTGGGCCTGGGTGAACACCGATGGCCGCTCGCGCTTGGGCGCCACGATGCAGGCCAGTTGCCCGCGGCTGCGGTAGATGTCCGGCAGCAGCGCCAGCAGGCTGTTGTGGTCGGCCGGGAAGACCACCCGCACCATGTCGCTCATCTCGCCCAGCAGCGCCTCGCAGAAAGTGGTGTCCTGGTGGGATTGCTGGTTCTTGCCGTTCTCCCAGGTATGCGAGGTCGCCACCAGCGGCCAGCCAAGCCAGCCCGCCGGTCGCCCGGCCTCCTTCTGCTGGCGGGCGAAGATCAGCGTCTGGCGCACTGCGCCGAGCATCTTCACGCAGAAGGCTTCATAGCTGGCCACCAGATTCAGCCCGCCCTGGTTGGCCAGGCAGGCGGAAACCACGGCCTCTTCGTTGAGCGCCGTAATGACCCGGCCGTCCACCGCCTCCAACTCGCTTTCCGGTTCGCTCACCCGGTGCCGCAGCGCCTTGAGCACGCCACCCAGGCGGTTGCTGGCCAACTCGTCCGGGTTGCCCACGCGGGCGCGCAGGTCAGGGTTGGCAGCGCACAGGTCGACGAAGAAACGGTCCAGCGCCGCCATGGGCGAGCACTGATCGTTGCGGTACTGCAGCGGCGGGATTGACGGCTCGATGGGCCGGCGCACCGCCAGCGGGTTGTCACGCTCCAGCACCCGCCCGCCGTGGGAGTCGCTGAACAGCCGGCAGGCCGCGGCCAACTCGTCGGGTTCGACCCAGAGGGGCGCCGCGTGCTGGTTGAACAGCTCCCGCGCCGCGGCGTCCTCGCTGGGGTTGCCGGGCAGCGGCAGGTTGTGCGCGGCGTTGCTGCCGGCGCCATAGAAGCCATAGCCCTTGGTCGTTTCGGCAATGCCATAGGGTATCGGCAGCGGATAGCGCAGGATGCCGCGTTCCTTCTCATCGACGCGGTGTTGCAGGCGTTGCTCCATTTCCCACAGGGCGCAGACGAAGGCCGCCGGGTCGCGGCCGTCGAAGCTGATCGGGTCGAAGCCGCAGCGCCGCAGGTGCAGCTTGAAGCCTTCCAGCCCTTCGTGGGTGCCCAGGTCGGTACGCTGCTCGATGCGCCGGCCATTGGCGATCATCACCGGCAGGGCCGTGCCGCAGTCCTCGGCGCGCCACCAGCGGGGAATCCAGTCGCTGCCGCGCTGCTCCTCGGCGGCGCCGTCGGAAAGAAACGCCACCAGCGTCTCGCCCGGCAGCGGCATGTGCGCGTACATCAGCTCGGCGAACCCGAGGTAACCGCCCTCGGCGATCCCACCGGCGGTGTGCGGGTTGACGTGGCTGCCCAGCGGCGCGGCGACCTTGCCCTCCGGTGTCTGCGCGTAGCTGTAGAAGTCCTGCACCAGCCGATCCAGTCCGGCCACGCCGTCGCCGTAGGCGGCTGCCTGCTCCGGGTGGAGATTTCCGGTCAGCACGTTGAGCGCATCGATGGCCGCCACGCAGTGTCCCTGCCCCATCAGCCAACCGCGGGTCTTGCCACTCAACGCATTCAGGGCGAGGTAGCCGGCGTAGGCCGGCACCATGTTCAACGCGCCGCCGGTATGGCCCTCGGGCTGAGCCTTGAAGTCCCCGGCCTGCAAGGGTGCGCCATCCAGGCGTACACGCTTGGCATAGGTCATGTGCGCCACCAGCCAGAGGCCGGCGCAGGTGAGGCGATCCAGCGCGCCGAACAGCCTGTAGGCGGCAGCCAGATCAGGTTGCAGACCCGACTGGACCAATTGATGAGCGACACGAAAGACCGCCGCCTGGGTCTGCACGCTATGCTGAAGCGGACCACGGCCTTGCAGCCAGCGGGCATATTCCGGCTCGGCTGCCGCATGGGCGGCAAGCTCCTCAGGGCTTGGCAGGATCTGTGACATGACGGCTCTCCCTTGGCTATGCAGGAAGTCTAGGTCGCTACAGATCGGACTGGCGCTGACATGTATCAACGACCATCCCGACCATTCGGGCAAGGCTGAACGAGAATTCCCACAAGGAGACGACATGGCGCTTCTCACCTTTATCGGCGCGATCCAGGAAGTCACCGGTTCCTGCTACCTTCTGGAAACCCGTGACGGCGTCCGCGTGCTGCTCGAATGCGGGATGCGCCAGGGGCGCAGCCATCACCTGGGCACCCGGGAGAACGAGGCGAGCAATCGCACACCCTTCCCCTTCGACCCGAAGGAACTCGACGCCGTCGTCCTGTCCCACGCCCACCTGGACCACAGCGGCCTGCTGCCGCGCCTGGCGAAGGAAGGCTACAAGGGCCCGATCTACGCCACCGAATCCTGCTGCGATCTGCTGGAGTTGATGCTGATGGACTCGGCGCACATCCAGGAGAAGGACGCCGAGTGGGAGAACAAGTGGCGCACGCGACTGAACAAGCCGTCGGTCAAACCGCTGTACACCGTGGAAGACGCCTCCCGCGCCCTGAACCAGCGCCGTCGTGTCAGCTACGGCAGCACCGTGGACGTGGCGCGCGGCATCCGCGTGACCTTCCACAACGCCGGGCACATCCTCGGCTCGGCCATCGTCGAACTGGAGATCCATGAATTCGGCTCGACCCGGCGCCTGGTGTTCTCCGGCGACCTGGGCAGCACCTGCTCGCCGCTGATGCGCACGCCCACGCCACTGACCCGCGCCGACGTGGTGCTGCTCGAATCCACCTACGGTGACCGCGACCACCGAGACGCCAACGACACCCTGCTGGAACTGGCCGGCATCCTCCAGCGCGCCCAGAACGAAGGCGGCAACGTGCTGATCCCTTCCTTCGCCGTGGGCCGCACGCAGGACCTGATCTACTACCTCGGGCGCTTCTACCAGGAAGGCCGCCTGCCGCAACAGGTGGTGTACCTCGACAGCCCCATGGCCGCGCAGGCCAACAACATCTACCTGCAACACATCGGCGAGATCGCCGACGTCGACCGCGAATACATGCGCGGCACCGGCACCGCCAAGGTCGGCGAATGGCTACCGGTCCTGCGCACCACCCAGAGCGCCGAGGAATCCATGGCGCTGAACCGCATCAAGAGCGGCGCCATCATCATCGCCGGCAGCGGCATGTGCACCGGCGGGCGCATCGTGCACCACCTCAAGCACAACCTCTGGCGCGAGGAATGCCACATCGTCTTCCCCGGCTTCCAGGCCCAGGGCACGCTGGGCCGCGCCATCGTCGACGGCGCCGAGACGGTGCGCATCCTGCGTCAGCGCATCAGCGTCAAGGCGCAGATCCACACCCTCGGCGGATTCTCCGCGCACGCGGGACAATCACAATTAATTCAGTGGGTTGAGCACTTCGAGAACAAACCCGAGCTATACCTGATACATGGCGAGCGGGAAAAGATGGATGTACTCAAGGGCGCACTCCAGGATCGCCTGAGCTGGACGGCCAACATTCCGGAGCCCGGAGACCGGATCGCCATCTGAATATCGAGGCCGCACCGACTGTCACACCCCGCGTGCCAGACTGCGCAGGCCTCCTGCTGACCCCTGTGCGTGCGGCGAAGCGCCACTGCATCCCCGCCAGAGCCACCCTGCGTGGCCGGCGCCGCCCATGGACAGGCGATCAGGGGTTGATGAACAAGGAGTATCAACATGCCCTATGAGCCCGACGACTACCTCTCCAGACACTTCCAGACCAGCGGCACCGACCTGGCGCAGAAGATCGAGGAACTGGCCGAACTGGCCGCGCCTGGCAACAGCCAGAACCTGCCGCTGTACCGCGAAATGCTCACCACCGTGGCGCGCATGGCCCAGGCAGACCGCAACCGCTGGGACGCCAAGATCATGCTGCAGACCCTGCGCGAGATGGAGCACGCCTTCAGCACCCTGGAGCAGTTCAAGCGTCGCCGCAAAGTCACCGTATTCGGTTCGGCCCGCACGCCGGCCGACCACCCTGTGTATGCCCTGGCCCGGGAACTGGGCGAAACCCTGGCCTGTTACGACCTGATGGTCATCACCGGCGCCGGCGGCGGCATCATGGCCGCTGCCCATGAAGGCGCCGGGCTGGAAAACAGCCTCGGCTTCAACATCACCCTGCCCTTCGAGCAACACGCCAACCGCACCGTGGACGGCACCAGCAACCTGCTGTCGTTCCACTTCTTCTTCCTGCGCAAGCTGTTCTTCGTCAAGGAAGCCGACGCTCTGGTGCTATGCCCTGGCGGCTTCGGCACGCTGGACGAGGCGCTGGAAGTGCTCACCCTGATCCAGACCGGCAAGAGCCCGCTGGTGCCCGTGGTACTGCTCGACCAGCCGGGCGGGCATTACTGGGATCACGCCCTGGAATTCATCAAGGAGCAGTTGCAGGACAACGGCTACATCCTGCCCAGCGACATGAACCTGATGAAGCTGGTGCACACCGCCGACGAAGCCGCGGAGGAAATTGCCCAGTTCTACAGCAACTTCCATTCCAGCCGCTGGCTCAAGGATCGCTTCGTGATCCGCCTCAACCACCCCCTGAGCGTGCGGGCGCTGCAATTGCTGGAGCAGGAATTCGGCAGCCTGTGCGTGAGCGATGGCTTCCACCAGCAGCCCTATAGCGAATCGGAGCTGGATGAGCCGGAGTTCTCCCATCTCACCCGCCTGGCCTTCGCCTTCAACGGCCGCGACCAGGGGCGTTTGCGTGAGCTGTTGAACTTCATCAACCAGCCGGAGAACTGGGAGCGCTGATAGTCCCCGTCCCGAAAACAAAAAAGGCACCCAAAGGGTGCCTTCTTCATTCAATCATCCGATCGTCGGCCACTGAGCAACCGGCTGATCGCCTCCATCGAGTAACCCCGATAGCTCAGGAACCGGCCCTGCTGGGCTCGTTCGCGAGCGTCCTGCGGCAGCCGGGCAAACTTGCGGCGCCAGACTTCACGCAGGTTTTCGTTCCAGTCGACGTCCGACTCGCTCAGTGCACCGTCGATCTCGCCACGGGGCAAACCACGCTGCGACAGCTCCTCGCGAATCCGCACCGGACCGTAACCGGCTCGTGCGCGACTGGCGATATAGCTTTCCAGGTAACGGCTTTCATTGAGCAACCCCTCCTCGGCCAGGCGGTCGAGGGCGAGGTCGATCAGGTCCTGCGTCGCACCGCGTTGCCGCAGCTTGCGCGAGAGCTCCGCCCGGCCATGCTCGCGTCGTGCAAGCAGGTCCATGGCGACCCGTCGCACCGCGACGGGATTATCGAGCTCGACGGCCATCGCGATCAGTAGTCGGCTTCAGCTTCCGCTTCGGCTTCCGCCGCAGCGAGTTCGGCCTTGGTCGGCGCCGGCTGGTTGGTCAGCAGCTGCTCGCGGATGGCCTTGTCGAGGGTGTTGCAGATCTCGGTGTTGTCTTCCAGGAACTTGGCGGCGTTGGCCTTGCCCTGGCCGATCTTGCTGCCCTGGTAGCTGTACCAGGCGCCGGACTTCTCGATCAGGCCCAGTTGTACGCCCAGATCGATGATCTCGCCGGTGCGGTAGATGCCGCGGCCGTACATGATCTGGAACTCGGCCTGACGGAACGGCGGCGCGACCTTGTTCTTCACGACCTTGACGCGGGTTTCGCTGCCAACCACTTCGTCGCCTTCCTTCACCGCGCCGGTGCGACGGATGTCGAGACGGACGGAGGAGTAGAACTTCAGCGCGTTACCGCCGGTGGTGGTTTCCGGGTTGCCGAACATCACGCCGATCTTCATACGGATCTGGTTGATGAAGATGACCAGGCAGTTGGCGTTCTTGATGTTGCCGGTGATCTTGCGCAGCGCCTGGGACATCAGACGGGCCTGCAGGCCAACGTGCTGATCGCCCATCTCGCCTTCGATTTCGGCTTTCGGTACCAGGGCGGCCACGGAGTCGACGATGATCACGTCAACGGCGTTGGAGCGCACCAGCATGTCGGTGATTTCCAGGGCCTGTTCGCCGGTGTCCGGCTGGGAAACCAGCAGGTCATCGACGTTGACGCCCAGCTTGCCGGCGTAGTCCGGGTCCAGGGCGTGTTCGGCGTCGACGAAGGCGCAGGTGGCGCCGGCCTTCTGGGCCTGGGCGATGACCGACAGGGTCAGCGTGGTCTTACCCGAGGATTCCGGACCGTAGATCTCGACGATACGGCCCTTCGGCAGACCGCCGATGCCCAGCGCGATGTCCAGCCCCAGCGAGCCGGTGGAGATGGCGGGAATCGCCTGGCGCTCATGGTCGCCCATGCGCATGACCGCGCCTTTGCCGAATTGGCGTTCGATCTGTCCCAGGGCCGCGGCCAGGGCGCGCTTCTTGTTGTCGTCCATTGAAGTCCTCGCGAAGTCAGGCGGCCGGGCGGCCACGAACAACTGTATAAGTAGCCAGTATTATTCCACAGGGCAAGCCGCTCGCCTACCCCTGAATCGGATTTTCCCCGTCCGCCAGTCGCAACAGCCCTTCCAGAGCGGTCGCCACGGTTTGCCGGCGCACAGCTTCCCGATCACCGGCATACAGGCGCCGTTCGCTGAACACCTGTTCGCCTTTCCTCCAGGCCAACCAGACGGTGCCCACCGGCTTCTCGGCAGAACCGCCGTCCGGCCCGGCAATTCCGCTCACCGCCACAGCAATGTCCGCCCCGCTACGCGGCAGGGCACCGGCGACCATGGCCTCGACCACTTCCCGGCTCACCGCACCAACCTGGGCGAACAGCTCGGCCGGCACGTCCAGCTGACGGGTCTTCTGGCTATTGGAATAGGTCACGTAGCCCGCCTCGAACCAGGCGGAGCTGCCGGCAATGCGCGTGATCGCCTCGGCGATTCCGCCGCCGGTGCAGGATTCGGCGGTGGTGACGCGCAAATGGTTGGCAGCGAGCCGGGCGCCCAATCGGGCAGCGAGATCGGTAATGACGGAATCGGTGACAGGCACAGTGCGCTCCGGGGTTAAAGAAGGCCAGGCGGATACCGTACACTAGGCGCTTTTGCATGTTGAAGCCGGACAGCCAGAAGCCATGAGTCAAAGCGACCTCTCCGCCCACACACCGATGATGCAGCAGTACTGGAAGCTGAAGAACCAGCACCCGGATCAACTGATGTTCTACCGCATGGGCGACTTCTACGAGCTGTTCTACGAGGACGCCAAGAAGGCCGCCAAGCTGCTGGACATCACCCTGACCGCCCGCGGCCAGTCTGCCGGCACGTCCATTCCCATGGCCGGCATCCCGTTCCACTCCGCCGAAGGCTACCTGGCCAAGCTGGTGAAGCTCGGCGAATCGGTGGTGATCTGCGAGCAGATTGGCGACCCGGCCACCAGCAAGGGCCCGGTGGAGCGCCAGGTGGTGCGTATCCTGACGCCCGGCACTGTCAGCGACGAAGCGCTGCTCGACGAGCGCCGCGACAACCTGATCGCCGCCGTGCTGGGCGATGAGCGCCTGTTCGGCCTGGCCGTGCTGGACATCACCAGCGGCCGCTTCAACGTCCAAGAAATAAAAGGCTGGGAAACCCTCCTGGCCGAACTGGAGCGCATGAACCCTGCCGAATTGCTGATCCCCGATGACTGGCCCCAGGGCCTGCCGGCCGAAAAGCGCCGCGGCGCGCACCGCCGCGCGCCGTGGGACTTCGATCGCGACTCGGCGAAGAAGAGCCTGTGCCAGCAGTTCGGCGTCCAGGACCTCAAGGGCTTCGGCTGCCAGGACCTGACCCTGGCCATCGGTGCCGCCGGCTGCCTGCTGGCCTACGCCAAGGAAACCCAGCGCACCGCCCTGCCGCACCTGCGCAGCCTACGCCACGAGCGCATCGACGATACCGTGATCCTCGATGGCGCCAGCCGTCGCAACCTGGAATTGGATACCAACCTCGCCGGCGGGCGCGACAACACCCTGCAATCGGTGGTCGACCGCTGCCAGACCGCCATGGGCAGCCGTCTGCTGACCCGCTGGCTGAACCGCCCGTTGCGCGACCGCGCCGTGCTGGAAGCCCGCCAGGAATCCATCGCCTGCCTGCTGGAGCGCTATCGCTTCGAAATCCTCCAGCCGCAGCTGAAGGAAATCGGTGACGTCGAACGTATCCTCGCCCGGATCGGCCTGCGCAACGCCCGCCCGCGCGACCTCGCCCGCCTGCGCGATGCCCTCGTCGCGCTGCCGGAACTGCAGAGCGGCATGACCGAGCTGGAAGCCCCGCACCTGGGCGAGCTGGCCAATAACATCCGCACCTATCCGGAACTGGCCGACCTGCTGGCTCGCGCCGTGATCGAGAACCCGCCGGCAGTGATCCGCGACGGCGGCGTCATCGCACGCGGCTACGACGCCGAGCTGGACGAGCTGCAAATGCTCAGCGAAAACGCCGGCCAGTACCTGATGGACCTGGAGATTCGGGAAAAGGCCCGCACCGGCCTGCCGAACCTGAAGGTCGGCTACAACCGCATCCACGGTTACTACATCGAACTGCCCCGCGTGCAGGCCGAACAGGCCCCGGCCGACTACATTCGCCGCCAGACCCTCAAAGGCGCCGAACGCTTCATTACTCCCGAACTGAAAGCCTTCGAAGACAAGGCCCTGTCAGCCCAGAGCCGCGCGCTGGCCCGCGAGAAGCAGCTCTACGAAGAGCTGCTGGAATTGTTGATCGCCCAATTGGCGCCGCTGCAGGACACCGCCGCCGCCCTGGCGGAGCTGGACGTCCTGGCCAATCTGGCCGAACGCGCACTGAACCTCGACCTGAACCGTCCGCGCTTCGTCGAAGAGTCTGGCATTCTCATCGAGCAGGGCCGCCATCCGGTCGTCGAGCAGGTATTGGATACGCCGTTCGTCGCCAACGACCTCAACCTCGACGAAGACACCCGCATGCTGGTGATTACCGGCCCGAACATGGGTGGTAAATCGACCTATATGCGGCAAACGGCGCTGATCGTGCTGCTGGCGCACATCGGCAGCTTCGTCCCGGCGGCGCGCTGCGAACTGTCACTGGTGGACCGCATCTTCACCCGCATCGGCTCGTCGGACGACCTTGCCGGCGGCCGCTCCACCTTCATGGTGGAGATGAGCGAAACCGCGAATATCCTGCACAATGCCACCGACCGCAGCCTGGTGCTGATGGACGAAGTGGGCCGCGGCACCAGTACCTTCGATGGCCTGTCGCTCGCGTGGTCCGCCGCCGAGCATCTGGCCCGACTGCGCGCCTTCACCCTGTTCGCGACGCACTATTTCGAGCTGACCGTACTGCCGGAAAGCGAGCCGGCGGTGGCCAACGTGCACCTGAACGCCACGGAACACAACGAGCGCATCGTTTTCCTGCACCACGTACTGCCCGGCCCGGCCAGTCAGAGTTATGGCCTGGCGGTCGCGCAATTGGCCGGCGTGCCGGGTGCGGTCATTCGGCGCGCTCGCGAGCACCTGGCGCGACTGGAAACCACCAGCCTGCCCCACGAGGCGCCGCGCTCCAATGACCCGAAAAGCCCGGCGCCACTGCAGAGCGACCTGTTCGCCAGCCTGCCGCACCCCATCATCGAAGAGCTGACGCGTGTCAGCCCTGATGACCTGACGCCGCGCCAAGCTCTCGAATTGTTATATGCATGGAAGACGCGAGTCTGACGGACCGCGGGACAAGCTGCTAGAATCGCGCGCGCTTAGCCGCCCGCCTGAGGAGAAAATTAGAAATGACCTTCGTCGTCACCGACAACTGCATCAAGTGCAAATACACCGACTGCGTGGAAGTATGCCCGGTGGACTGCTTCTACGAAGGCCCGAACTTCCTGGTCATCCACCCGGATGAATGCATCGACTGCGCCCTGTGCGAACCGGAGTGCCCGGCACAGGCGATCTTCTCCGAGGACGAAGTCCCGGATGGCATGCAGGAGTTCATCGAGCTGAACAAGGATTTGGCCGATGTATGGCCGAACATCACCGAGAAGAAGGATTCCCTGCCGGACGCCGAAGAGTGGGACGGCAAGCCGAACAAGCTGCAGTTCCTGGAGCGCTGATCTGCGCTGCACTGCAGAAACGCGAAAGGCCCGCCAAGTGCGGGCCTTTCTCTTTTTCGGGGCATTACTTTTCTGCGGGCAAAAAAAAGGGGCGGGATAACCCGCCCACTCTTTATTCCCTATTCATCATCCTGATGAACCGCATCCTGCGGGGGTCCTGACCGACATCCTTACCGGCCTGCGTCTTTCCGTGTACGCAGCAGTGATATTACCCGCCTGCCGGATCGCGGCAAGTGGGGCACTTTCGCACACCCGGCCCTTTTCTCTAAGGGCGACAAAAATGAAATCCTTAAAAAACAATTAGATAGAAATAATCGACGTCGAAGCTGGCGGGGATTCAAGCTGAACGCTCACACGTCATGTAAGCGAATGCTTACAGCATGGCGCATAAAAAAGCCCGGAATCATCCGGGCTTCTTCGTTGTCGACCTGGGCGCTACTGGAACAGTGCGTCGCTCGACAGGCCGTTCTTCTCGAGGATCTCCCGCAGACGCTTGAGGGCCTCGACCTGGATCTGCCGAACCCGCTCGCGGGTCAGGCCGATTTCCTGGCCGACTTCCTCCAGGGTGCTGCTTTCATGGCCGCGCAGGCCGAAGCGGCGAATCACCACCTCGCGCTGCTTGTCGGTCAGTTCCGACAGCCATAGATCGATGCTCTCGCTGAGGTCATCGTCCTGCAGCAGTTCGCAGGGATCGGTGGGTCGGTCATCGGTCAGGGTATCGAGCAGGGTCTTGTCCGAATCCGGGCCCAGGGAAACATCCACTGAGGTGACCCGCTCGTTCAGACCAAGCATCCGCTTGACCTCGTCCACCGGCTTTTCGAGCAGGTTGGCGATTTCCTCGGGTGACGGCTCGTGGTCCAGCTTGTGGGTCAGCTCGCGCGCGGCCCGCAGGTAGACGTTGAGCTCCTTCACCACGTGGATCGGCAACCGGATGGTGCGGGTCTGGTTCATGATGGCCCGTTCGATGGTCTGACGAATCCACCAGGTTGCATAGGTGGAGAAGCGGAAGCCGCGCTCGGGGTCGAATTTCTCCACCGCGCGGATCAGCCCGAGGTTGCCCTCTTCGATCAGGTCGAGCAGGGAAAGGCCGCGATTGACGTAACGTCGCGCGATCTTCACTACCAGACGCAGGTTGCTTTCGATCATTCGCCGCCGACCGGCCGGGTCGCCCTTCTGCGCGAGGCGCGCAAAGTGGACTTCCTCCTCCGGAGTGAGCAGTGGCGAGAAACCGATTTCATTCAGATACAGCTGGGTCGCGTCGAGTGCGCGGCTGTAGTCGATGTGTTTGTGTTGCTTGAGAGACGAGAGAGAGGTGGCTTTAGGAGTGACTCGAAGCGATACCTGCTCTTCGGCAAATGACTCTTCGAGGATGATGCCAGGCTCCAGCAGGAGCACTTCATCATCGACGTCAAACTCCGGCCCTTCTTTTTTAAGTGCCATGTCGTTATCCCTTGCTGAGTTCGACAACAAGCCCAGGTGCTTCCTTATCCTTAGGACACCTAGGCCCGCTCACCCACGCAGGGGAACAGCTACCGTCAACGACTTGGCAAGTATTGCAGCGGATCTACAGGCTTACCCTGGCGGCGAATCTCGAAGTGCAGCTTCACCCGGTCAGTCCCTGTGGAGCCCATCTCGGCAATGTTCTGCCCGACTTTGACCTGTTGCCCTTCCCGCACTAGCAACCTGCGGTTGTGACCGTAGGCGCTTACGTAGGTATCGCTGTGCTTGATGATCACGAGTTCGCCGTAGCCCCGCAAACCACTACCGGCATACACAACCGTGCCATTAGACGCAGCTAGGACAGGCTGGCCCAATTGCCCCGCTATATCAATCCCTTTATTCAAACTGCCGTTTGATGCAAAACGGCCAATAAGAGTGCCATTGGTTGGCCATATCCACCCCCCGGGAGCGCCTCCTGCCACGGCCGGAGTTGCGCTGCTGGCGGGCGGCTGCGTCGGCGTGGTGGCGGCGGGACTGGTCGGTTTACTGGCAGTGGCAGGCTGGGTAGCCGGTTTGTTGACAACTACCGGAGCGACAGGCGTAGTGTTTTTCGCGACAGACGGCGCTTTCGACGCACCGCCATCGAAGCGGATGGCCTGGCCGGGACGGATGGTATAGGGCGCCGAAATATTGTTGCGTGCCGCCAGGGCTTTCCAGTCCCAGCCGTAGCGGAAGGCGATGGAGTACAGCGTGTCACCGGGGCGCACGACGTATTGGCCGCTGGTGACAGTCGGCTTCTGTTGGGCGTTGCGGTCTACGACGGTCGTCGTGCTGCGTGAAGTTGAAGAACAGGCCGCCAGCAGAGAGCAAACGGCAATGGCCACCACGACGTGGCCCAGGCCCTTGATCCAGTTCCGTTGACGCAGGGTCGCTGTCAAGCTCACCCATCCCCCTTATCCATGAATTGACGTCCAGCCTCACTGGCCGGCAGTTACCGCAGCCTTGACCGGCTTGCTCTCAGCCTAGCGGACCGTTGAGCAGCGGGACGAAGCGTACGGAATCCAGCACCTGGCGCTGGAAGCCATCCTCGGTGCGGACGATCAGCATCAGCTGCTGCACTTCGCCACCGCCGACCGGAATCACCAGCCGCCCCCCGGGAGCCAGTTGGTCCAGCAGTGCCTGAGGGACCTCAGCCGCCGCTGCGGTGACGATGATGCCGTTGTAAGGCGCCAGGGCAGGCCAGCCTTCCCAGCCATCGCCCCAACGAAAGACAACATTTCTCAGGTTTAGCTCCACAAGACGTTCTTTCGCACGGTCCTGCAGGGCCTGGATGCGCTCGACGGAGAATACCCGTTCCACGAGCTGCGACAGCACGGCTGTCTGGTAACCGGAACCGGTTCCGATCTCCAGCACCTTGTCCAGCGGGCCGGCGGCCAGCAGCAGCTCGGTCATCCGCGCCACCATGAAAGGTTGCGAGATGGTCTGGTTGTGCCCGATGGGCAGCGCGGTGTCTTCGTAGGCACGGTGCGACAGCGCCTCGTCAACGAAGAGATGGCGCGGCGTACGGCGGATCACCTCCAGCACGTGGGCATTGGACAGGCCTTCTTCATACAGGCGCTGGATCAGACGCTCACGGGTGCGCTGGGAGGTCATGCCGATCCCACCGCGACGGGACAATTCATTGGCCATGGTCGATCCCTCCGAGCCAGTCGCCAAGGACATTGAACGCCTCCCGGAAGGTCCGGTCCATCTGCAGCGGCGTGATGGACACGTAGCCTTGCATGACCGCGTGGAAATCGGTGCCCTCCCCGCCATCCTCGGCATCGCCGGCAGCGGCGATCCAGTAGCCTTCCTTGCCGCGTGGATTGACCACTTTCACCGGCGCCGCAGCGCGGGCCCGGTGGCCAAGGCGCGTCAGCTGGATGCCCTTGATGCGGTCCAGCGGCAGGTTGGGGATGTTCACGTTGAGCACGGTGCGCGGCGGCAGGTCGAGCTTGTCGTGGGACTCCACCAGCAGGCGGGCGAAATGCATCGCGGTGGGCAGGTTGTCGGTCAGCCGCGAGCAGAACGAGAAGGCGAAGGCCGGACGGGACAGGAAGCGTCCCTCCAGGGCCGCCGCCACGGTGCCCGAATAGAGCACGTCATCACCCAGGTTGGCGCCGAGGTTGATGCCCGAGACGACCATGTCCGGCAATTCGTCCAGCAGGCCATTGAGCCCCAGGTGCACGCAATCGGTCGGGGTGCCGTTGAGGCTGATGAAGCCATTGCCCAGGCGATGGGGATGCAGCGGCCGATCCAGCGTGAGTGAGCTGCTCGCTCCGCTACGGTCGGTTTCCGGGGCGATCACGATGCAGTCCGCATACGCGGACAGCGCGTCGTGAAGCGCGGCGATACCGGGTGCAGTGACCCCGTCGTCGTTGGCAATCAATATGCGCATGGGCTTTCCGTCTGCCCTGCCGGCACGAGGTCGATCAGCTCGCGCACTACCACGGTGGCGAAGCAGCCAGCCGGCAGGACGAATTCCAGTTGCAGAATGTCAGGGGCGGGATAATGCCATGTAAGGCCCGGGATGGGGAGGCGCAGAATGCGCCGTTCGTGCGCCATGTCCGCACTGGCGAGCCACTGGCAAAGCGCCATCTCGCTGTGTTGCACGCTACGTTCCATCTCGCCGGGCTGGTTCGCCGCCGGTGAATCGCCCTCGCCCCACAGCGGACCGGTGGGGTGCAGGTCCAGCGCGGCAAGGCGCGGATCGGCGCACTCCGCCTCCCCCGCAGGGAAGAAGCTGCGGCTGTCGGTGAACGCCAGCAGGTCGCCGACCTGCGCGCGGTTCCAGGTGCCTTCGGCCACCCGGCGCGCCAACACCTGATTGAAAACGTAGCTGCGCGCCGCCGACAGCAGTCGCGAGCGCATGTTGCGGTGTTCCGGCAACTTGCCGCGCTCGGCAAAGCCGCGGGCGTCGAAGACGTTTCCACCGTCATGGCCGAAACGCTGGGTGCCGAAGTAGTTCGGCACGCCCTGGGCGACGATGGCCTTCAATCGCGCTTCGAGTCGCTCACGATCCGCCTGCAGCTCGGTCAGGCGCAGGGTGAAGCCGTTCGCCGAGTGCGCGCCGCGCTGCAGTTTGCGGCGGTGGCGGTTGCGTTCGAGGATGCGCAGGCTGTCATCCTCGGCGCCCGCCAGGTCCGGGTCGGACTTGCCCGGCAGGTGCAGGCTGAACCACTGGCGGGTCAGCGCCTGGCGATCCTTGAGGCCGGCATAGCTGATCATCTTCACCGGCACACCGGCCGCACGGGCCAGGCGGCGGGCGGCCTCCTCAGTGTTCAGGCCGCGCTTTTCGACCCACAGCCAGAGGTGTTCGCCGTCGCCGGAAAGCGGGATATCCAGCACCTCGTCGACCTGGAAGTCTTCGGCCACGGCCTTGAGCACCGCACGGCCGCAGGATTCGCCATGGGCGCGCGGGCCCAGCAGTTCCAGCTCGGTCATGCGCGGGCCAGCAGGGCGACGGCGTGAACCGCGATGCCTTCCTCGCGGCCGGTGAAGCCGAGTTTCTCGGTGGTGGTGGCCTTGACGTTGACCTGATCCAGCTCGACCTTCAGGTCAGCGGCGATGGTTTCGCGCATGCGCTGGATGTGCGGCGCCATCTTCGGCGCCTGGGCGATGATGGTGGTGTCGACGTTTTCCACCTTCCAGCCCTTGGCTTCCACCAGGCTCAGGACATGGCGCAGCAGTGCGCGGCTGTCGGCGCCCTTGAACTGCGGGTCGGTATCGGGGAAGTGCTTGCCGATGTCGCCCAGCGCGCAGGCGCCCAGCAGGGCATCGGAGAGCGCGTGCAGCAGTACGTCGCCGTCGGAATGCGCGAGGAGCCCGAACCTGTGGGGAATACGCACGCCGCCCAGGGTGATGAAGTCGCCCTCGCCGAAGCGGTGTACGTCGTAGCCATGTCCGATACGCATGAAAAAACGCCCTGTAAATGTCAGGGCGTCGATTCTACCGGATCACTGCCCTGTGGGTGTCAGTCGCAGAGCGCCGCGGCGTGGTGACGCAGGTGATCTTCGATGAAGCTCGCAATGAAGTAGTAGCTGTGGTCGTACCCAGGCTGCAGGCGCAGCTCCAGCGGGTGACCGGCCGCAGCCGCCGCGTCCCGCAGGGCCTGGGGCTTGAGCTGCACGGCGAGGAAGTCATCGCGGTCGCCCTGGTCCACCAGGATCGGCAGGCGCTCGCTGGCGTTACCCAGCAACTCGACCGCATCCCACTCGCGCCAGGCGGCCGGGTCTTCACCGAGGAAGCGCCCCAGCGCCTTCTGCCCCCAGGGGCAGTCGCTCGGGTGGCTGATGGGGGCGAACGCCGACAGCGACCGATAGCGTCCGGGATTGCGCAGGGCGCAGATCAGCGCGCCGTGGCCGCCCATGGAGTGGCCACTGATGCCGCGCTTCTGCGACACCGGGAAGTTCGCCTCGATCAGCGCCGGCAGCTCCTGCACCACGTAGTCGTGCATGCGGTAGTGGCGCGCCCAGGGCTCCTGGGTGGCATTGACGTAGAAGCCGGCGCCGAGGCCGAAGTCCCACGCGCCATCCGGGTCGCCCGGCACGTCCGGGCCGCGCGGGCTGGTATCCGGCGCGACGATGACGATGCCCAGCTCTGCCACCACACGCTGGGCGCCGGCCTTCTGCATGAAGTTCTCGTCGGTGCAGGTCAGCCCGGACAGCCAGTACAGCACCGGCAGGCCCGCCTCGGGCTCGGCCTGGGGCGGCAGGTAGACCGCGAAGACCATGTCGCAGCCCAGCGTGGCGGAACGGTGGCGGTAGCGCTGGTGCCAGCCGCCGAAGCTCTTCTGGCTGCTGATGAGTTCGATGGAATCCGTCATGGAGCCTCCTGTGAGGCCGGGCGCGCGAGGCGCCCGGCGGTTCGATCAGTAATGGATGACGGAGCGGATGCTCTTGCCTTCGTGCATCAGGTCGAACGCCTCGTTGATCTTCTCCAGGCCCATGGTGTGGGTGATGAAGGTATCCAGCGGGATTTCGCCCTTCTGCGCCTTTTCCACATAGCTGGGCAGCTCGGTGCGGCCTTTCACGCCACCGAAGGCGGAACCGCGCCAAACGCGACCGGTCACCAGCTGGAACGGGCGGGTGCTGATTTCCTGGCCGGCACCGGCAACGCCGATGATGGTGGATTCGCCCCAGCCCTTGTGGCAGCACTCCAGCGCGGCGCGCATCAGCTGGACGTTGCCCACGCACTCGAAGGAATAGTCCACGCCGCCATCGGTCATTTCGACGATGACTTCCTGGATCGGTTTCTGATGATCCTTGGGATTGACGAAGTCGGTGGCGCCCAGTTCTTTGGCGATGTCGAACTTGGCCGGGTTGATGTCCACCGCGATGATGCGCGAGGCCTTGGCCATCTTCGCGCCGATGATCGCAGCCAGGCCAATGCCGCCCAGGCCGAAGATGGCCACGGTGGCACCCTCTTCCACCTTGGCGGTGTTCAGCACGGCGCCGATACCGGTGGTCACGCCGCAGCCGAGCAGGCAGACCTTTTCCAGCGGCGCCTCCTCGGGAATCTTCGCCAGGGAGATTTCCGGCAGCACGGTGTACTCGGAGAAGGTCGAGCAGCCCATGTAGTGATAGATCGGCTCGCCGTTGTAGGAGAAGCGGCTGGTGCCGTCGGGCATCAGGCCTTTGCCCTGGGTGGCGCGCACGGCCTGGCAGAGGTTGGTCTTGCCGGATTTGCAGAATTTGCACTCGCGGCATTCGGCGGTGTACAGCGGGATCACGTGGTCGCCCACTTTCAGCGAGGTCACGCCCTCGCCCACCGCTTCGACGATGCCGCCACCTTCGTGGCCCAGGATGCACGGGAACACACCCTCGGAATCCTGGCCGGACAGGGTGTAGGCGTCGGTGTGGCAGACGCCGGTGGCAACGATGCGCACCAGCACCTCGCCCTTCTGCGGCGGCGCCACATCCACTTCGACGATTTCCAACGGTTTGTTGGGGGCGAAGGCGACGGCGGCACGGGACTTGATCATCGGGAAACTCCTGAACGATGGAAACGACAACGCCCGCCAGGGGCGGACGGGTTCGGCGCGGCGGCCGAGAAACCGGGACGGGCCACAGCCACGTCGGGGAGCGATCGGGCCACTCGGCAAACGCGCAGCCCAAAGCCTGGGAAGTGTAGAAAACCCCGTTTCAGGGAATAATCAGGCAATAATCAAAACATTATTGCAATACAGGGATAATCCAGATGCACCGCTGGGAAGGACTGGACGAATTCGTCGCCGTCGCCGAAACCGGCCAATTCACGGCCGCCGCCGAGCGCCTGGGCGTGTCGTCGTCCCACGTCAGCCGCCAGGTCGCACGCCTGGAGGAGCGCCTGCAGACACGCCTGCTCTACCGCAGCACGCGCAAGGTGACGTTGAGCGAAGCCGGGCAGACCTTCCTGCAGCATTGCCGGCGCCTGCAGGACGCCCGCGAGGAAGCGTTGCGCGCGGTCAGCGATCTCTCCGCCGAACCCAAGGGCCTGCTGCGCATGACCTGCGCCGTGGCCTATGGCGAGCGTTTCGTGGTGCCGCTGGTGAACGAATTCATGGCCGAGTTTCCGCAGCTGCGGGTCGAGATCGAGCTGTCCAACCGCCAGCTGGACCTGCTCCACGAAGGATTCGACCTGGCCATCCGCCTCGGCCGCCTCAGCGATTCGCGATTGGTGGCGACCCGCCTGGCGCCGCGGGTGATGTACCTGTGCGCGACGCCGCAATACCTGG
The DNA here is from genome assembly GCF_048068435.1 of Pseudomonas sp. NY15437. NCBI lineage: Bacteria > Pseudomonadati > Pseudomonadota > Gammaproteobacteria > Pseudomonadales > Pseudomonadaceae > Pseudomonas > Pseudomonas sp. NY15437. The sequence continues at coordinate 92,407 of NZ_JBLUQC010000015.1, read as the reverse complement.
ATCTCCACGGCACCCCGCAGAGCGTGGCGGAGCTGGCGCGGCACAATTGCCTGGTGGGCAGCAGCGACCAGTGGAGCTTCCTCGAGGACGGTCGCGAGACCCAGCACCGGGTGCAGGGCAACTGGCGCTGCAACAGCGGCCAGGCGGTGCTGGATGCGGCATTGCGCGGCTTCGGCCTGTGCCAGCTACCGGACTACTACGTGCTGGAACATCTGCGCAGCGGCCGCCTGGTATCCCTGCTGGAGGCGCACCAACCGCCGAACACGGGGGTCTGGGCGCTGTATCCGCAACAGCGGCACTTGTCCCCGAAGGTTCGCCAATTGGTGGACCATCTCAAGGAAGGCCTACAGCATCTTGAGCACTCTCCGTTGCCGTGAAGCAAACGGCAGGAATCGGCGTTCGCTAGAATGCCCGGTTTCCTACTCCACGGTTCAAGGACGACGACATGTCAGCCCTCTACTCCTTTCGCGAGCGCTACCTCCTGCGCTTCTGGTCGCCGTTGCCGACCCTGGTCGCCCTCGGTGTGATCTCGGCCTACTACTTCGCCATGACCGGCACCTTCTGGGCGGTCACCGGCGAGTTCACCCGCTGGGGCGGCCATGTGCTGTCCTGGTTCGGCCTGCAGCCGCAGGAATGGAGCTACTTCAAGATCATTGGCCTGCAAGGCACCCCGCTGGACCGCATCGACGGCGTGATGATCATCGGCATGTTCTTCGGCGCGCTGATCTGTGCGCTCTGGGCGGGCAACGTCAGCCTGCGCTGGCCGACCAGCAAGCGCCGCCTGGTACAGGGCCTGATTGGCGGAGTGATCGCCGGCTTCGGCGCGCGCCTGGCGATGGGCTGCAACCTGGCGGCGTTCTTCACCGGTATCCCGATGTTCTCGGTGCACGCCTGGGCCTTCATGTTCGCCACTGTGCTCGGCGCCTGGTTCGGCGTGAAGATCAGCCTGCTGCCCTTTCTGCGCGTTCCGCTGAAGGTCGGCGGCAAGGCGGCGGCACTGCCGAGCGCCGAGGCCCTGGCGCGCCGCGCCCAGTTGCAGTGGCGCCTGGGCATGGGCGTGCTGGCGATCGCCGCACTGTTCGCCGCCTGGCGCTTCGAGGTCTCGCTGGTGCTGGGCATGGCCTGCCTGTTCGGCCTGCTGTTCGGCGGGCTCATCGAACGTGCGCAGATCTGCTTCACCAGCGCCGCGCGCGACCTCTGGACCACCGGCCGCACCCAGGCCGCAATGGGCATCCTGCTGGGCATGGCAGCCGCCTGCGTCGGCACCTTCGCCGCCATTCACAACGGCCTGCCGCCGAAGATTTTCTGGATGGGCCCGAATGCGGTGATCGGCGGGGTGCTGTTCGGCCTGGGCATCGTCCTCGCCGGCGGTTGCGAGACCGGCTGGATGTACCGTTCGATGGAAGGCCAGGTGCACTTCTGGGTGGTGGGGATCGGCAACGTGATCGGCGGCACCCTGGTCGCGGTGTACTGGGACGAGCTCGGCACCCGCCTCGCCCTGCCCTATCCCAAGCTCAACCTGCTGCAGGCGTTCGGTCCTGGCGGCGGGCTGCTGATCACCTTCGCCGGCCTTGCGCTGTGCATGCTGCTGGTGCAACTGAACGCAAAACGATTCACCCGTAAACGGAAACCGTCCGATGCCCGACACCAAGATGCCGACGCTGTCGCTTGATCTGCGCGGCGAACACTGCCCCTACAACGCCATCGCCACCCTGGAAACCTTGGAGACCCTGAAGCCGGGCGATCTGCTGGAGGTGATCACCGACTGTTCGCAGTCGGTGCATGGCATTCCGGAAGACACCCAGCGCCATGGCTACCACTGCCTGGCAGTGGAGCAGCACGGGGCACTGTTCCGCTTTTTGATCGAGGTGCCGTTGCTGGGCTGAGAGGCTTACGTAGGAGCGGACTCCGTCCGCGATGGCTTCCGGCGCGATTCGAACCTGTCGCGGATGAAGTCCGCTCCAACAGTGATATCCCAGCGCTCGGGCCTGCCCTCACCCTCTCCCCGAGGGAGAGGGAACCGTTCGGTGCAGGATGAAATTACAGCATCAGCCGGCACAACCTGCTCCCTCTCCCTCCGGGAGAGGGCTGGGGTGAGGGGGAAACGTCGGTACAAACTTGCCAGAAAGAAGACCGTTGCTCCTACGCATCGCTCAACCTGCAGGAGCGCGAGATGCACACGATCGCGGGCATGGCCCGCTCCTACAGGAGTCCGGTGCTACACCGGCGGCGTGGCGGTCGCGAGCGGAATCAGGGCTTGGCGAAATGGCGCTGCAGGCGCTGCAGGTCTTCCGGGGTGGTGACCTTGATGTTGTCGATGCGCCCTTCCACCATGCGCGGCTGGTAGCCCGCCCATTCCATGGCAGATGCCTCGTCGGTGATCGCCGCGTCGGCCACCAGGGCATCGGCGAGCGCGCGGTGCAGCGCACCGAGGCGGAACATCTGCGGGGTGTAGGCCTGCCAGACCACGCTGCGGTCGATGGTTTCGACCACGCGACCGTCGGCGCCGACGCGCTTCAACGTATCCCGCGCGGGAACGCCCAGCAGCCCACCGACGGCGTCGAATTCCAGCTCATCCAGCAGGCGATCGAGATCGGACCGCGCCAGGTTCGGGCGGGCGGCGTCGTGCACCAGCACCCAATCATCACTGCCGGCGCCCAGCTCGGTCAGGCGCAGCAGTCCGTTGAGCACGGAATCGGCACGCTCGCGGCCGCCGTCGGCACGCTGGATGCGTTCATTGGATGCGCTCGGCAGGGTCGGCCACCAGGGATCGTCGGTGGCCAGGCAGACCACCAGCCCCTTGAGCCGGGGATGGCCGAGGAAACAGTCGAGGGTACGTTCGAGAATGCTGCGACCGGCGAGGTCGAGGTATTGCTTGGGGCGGTCGGCGCGCATCCGCGAACCGATGCCGGCGGCCGGGATCACGGCCCAGAAGGCAGGAGTGGTCATTGCGCGAGCTGGTAGAGGGTTTCCTTGTCCTTGACCATGCCGAGTTCGTGGCGGGCACGTTCCTCGACCGTCTCGGTGCCTTTCTTGAGCTCGGCGACTTCCGCCTCGAGGATGCGGTTACGCTCGAGCAGGCGCTCGTTCTCGCCCTGCTGGTCGGCGATCTGCTTCTGCAGGTCGCGCACCTGCGCCAGGCTGCCATCGCCAACCCACAGGCGATACTGCAGGCCGGCCAGCGCCAGGATCAGCACGACGAACAGCCAGTAAGGGCTACGTAACCTCAACCTTCAGCTCCCTGTACGCAAAGGGGTGGCTCCTGCCACCCCTTCACCGTACCAGACTCGGATCAGCCGCGGAATTCCGCGCGACCACGGTACGGCGCCTTGGCGCCCAGCTGCTCTTCGATACGCAGCAGCTGGTTGTACTTGGAAACGCGGTCGGAGCGGCAGAGAGAACCGGTCTTGATCTGACCAGCGGCAGTGCCGACGGCCAGGTCAGCGATGGTGCTGTCCTCGGTTTCGCCCGAACGGTGCGAGATCACGGCGGTGAAACCGGCGGCCTTGGCCATCTGGATGGCTTCCAGGGTCTCGGTCAGCGAGCCGATCTGGTTGAACTTGATCAGGATCGAGTTGCCGATCTTCTCGTCGATGCCGCGCTTGAGGATCTTGGTGTTGGTCACGAACAGGTCGTCACCGACCAGCTGCACCTTCGCGCCGATCTTGTCGGTCAGGACTTTCCAGCCAGCCCAGTCGGACTCGTCCATGCCGTCTTCGATGGAGATGATCGGGTAGCGCTGGGTCAGGCCGGCCAGGTAGTCGGCGAAACCTTCGGCGCTGAACACCTTGCCTTCGCCTTCCAGGTCGTACTGGCCGTCCTTGAAGAACTCGGAGGAGGCGCAGTCCAGGGCCAGGGTCACGTCTTCGCCCAGCTTGTAGCCGGCGTTGGCGACGGCTTCGGCGATAGCGGCCAGGGCGTCTTCGTTGGAAGCCAGGTTCGGCGCGAAGCCGCCTTCGTCACCCACGGCGGTGTTCAGCCCACGGGCCTTCAGCACGGCCTTGAGGTGATGGAAGATCTCGGCGCCCATGCGCAGCGCGTCGGCGAAGTTCTTGGCGCCCACCGGCTGAACCATGAACTCCTGGATGTCGACGTTGTTATCGGCGTGCTCGCCGCCGTTGATGATGTTCATCATCGGAACCGGCATGGAGTACTGGCCCGGGGTGCCGTTGAGGTCGGCGATGTGCGCGTACAGCGGCACGCCCTTGGCCTGAGCGGCGGCCTTGGCGGCAGCCAGGGACACGGCCAGGATGGCGTTGGCGCCCAGCTTGCCTTTGTTCTCGGTGCCATCGAGGTCGATCATCGCGTGATCCAGACCTTTCTGGTCAGCCGCGTCCTTGCCCAGCAGCAGGTCGCGGATCGGGCCGTTGATGTTGGCCACGGCTTTCAGCACGCCCTTGCCCAGGTAACGGCTCTTGTCGCCATCGCGCAGTTCGAGGGCCTCGCGGGAACCGGTGGATGCACCGGACGGGGCGCAAGCGCTGCCGACGATGCCGTTGTCCAGGATCACGTCCGCTTCAACGGTCGGGTTGCCGCGGGAGTCCAGGACCTCACGGCCCTTGATGTCGACGATCTTTGCCATTCTTGATAACACTCCGAAGATAGAGATAAACGGGGCGGCTGGTGAGACATCAGAACCTGCTCGATGCCCCGCCGAGCTTGACGCTACGGGGCGCAACGAGCGGATTCTCAGGCAGTCTCGATGGTGGGGAAACTCTTGACCAGGTCATCCAGCTGCTTGAGCTGGGACAGGAAAGGCTCGAGCTTGTTCAAGCGCAGCGCGCACGGGCCGTCGCATTTGGCGTTCTCGGGGTCCGGATGGGCCTCCAGGAACAGGCCGGCAAGGCCCTGGCTCATGCCGGCCTTGGCCAGGTCGGTGACCTGGGCGCGGCGACCGCCGGCGGAATCGGCGCGGCCGCCCGGCATCTGCAGGGCATGGGTCACGTCGAAGAACACCGGGTACTCGAACTGCTTCATGATGCCGAAGCCGAGCATGTCCACCACCAGGTTGTTGTACCCGAAGGAGGAGCCACGCTCGCAGAGGATCAGTTGGTCGTTACCGGCCTCCTCGCACTTGCGCAGGATGTGTTTCATCTCCTGCGGTGCGAGGAACTGGGCCTTCTTGATGTTGATCACCGCGCGGGTCTTGGCCATGGCCACGACCAGGTCGGTCTGCCGGGACAGGAAGGCCGGCAGCTGGATGATGTCGCAGACCTCGGCCACCGGAGCGGCCTGGTAGGGCTCGTGCACGTCGGTGATGACCGGCACGTTGAAGGTCTTCTTGATCTCTTCGAAGATCTTCAGCCCCTCTTCCATACCCGGACCACGGAACGAGGTGATCGAGGAACGGTTGGCCTTGTCGAAGCTGGCCTTGAACACGTAGGGGATACCCAGCTTCTGGGTGACCTTCACGTACTCTTCGCAGACCTGCATGGCCAGGTCGCGCGACTCCAGCACGTTCATGCCGCCGAACAGCACGAACGGCAGGTCGTTGCCGATCTGGATATCACCGACGCGGATGATCTTCTGGCTCATGCTCAGGCTTTCCCGGCTTGTTTCAGGGCGGCGTTGACGAAGCCGCTGAACAGCGGGTGGCCATCACGCGGGGTGGAGGTGAATTCCGGGTGGAACTGGCAGGCCACGAACCACGGATGGTCCGGCGCTTCCACGACTTCCACCAGCGCGCCGTCGCCGGAGCGGCCGGAAATCTTCAGCCCGGCGGCTTCCAGTTGCGGACGGAGATTGTTGTTCACTTCGTAGCGGTGACGGTGACGCTCGACGATCACGTCCTTGCCGTAGCAGTCGTGCACCAGGGTGCCGGCGGACAGCAGGCATTCCTGGGCGCCCAGGCGCATGGTGCCGCCCAGGTCGGAAGCCTCGGTGCGCACTTCGGTGGCGCCGGTGGCGTCCTGCCATTCGGTGATCAGGCCGACGACCGGATGGCCGCTGGACTTGTCGAATTCGGTGGAGTTGGCATCGGTCCAGCCCAGCACGTTGCGGGCGTACTCGATGACGGCCACCTGCATGCCCAGGCAGATGCCCAGGTACGGAACCTTGTTCTCGCGGGCGTACTGCACGGCGGTGATCTTGCCTTCCACGCCGCGCAGGCCGAAGCCGCCCGGCACCAGGATGGCGTCGGCGCCTTCGAGCAGGCTGGTGCCCTGCTGCTCGATGTCCTCGGAGTCGATGTAGCGCAGGTTGACCTTGGTGCGGCTCTGGATGCCCGCGTGGGTCATGGCTTCGATCAGCGACTTGTAGGCGTCGAGCAGTTCCATGTACTTGCCGACCATGGCGATGGTGACTTCGCGCTCGGGGTTGAGCTTGGCGTCGACCACGCGGTCCCACTCGGACAGGTCGGCCGGGCCGCACTCCAGGCCGAAGCGCTCGACGACCAGGTCATCGACGCCCTGGGCGTGCAGCACGGAGGGAATGCGATAGATGGTGTCGACGTCTTCCAGCGAGATGACCGCGCGCTCTTCCACGTTGGTGAAGAGGGCGATCTTGCGACGGGAGGAGACGTCCACCGGATGGTCGGAACGGCAGACCAGGATGTCCGGCTGCAGGCCGATGGAGCGCAGTTCCTTGACCGAATGCTGGGTCGGCTTGGTCTTGGTCTCGCCCGCGGTGGCGATGTACGGGACCAGCGTCAGGTGCATCAGCATGGCGCGGCGCGAGCCGATCTCCACGCGCAGCTGGCGAATGGCCTCGAGGAAGGGTTGCGACTCGATGTCACCCACGGTGCCGCCGACTTCAACCAGGGCCACGTCGGCATCGCCGGCGCCCTTGATGATGCGACGCTTGATCTCGTCGGTGATGTGCGGAATCACCTGCACGGTGGCGCCCAGGTAGTCACCACGGCGCTCCTTGCGCAGCACGTCCATGTAGACGCGGCCGGTGGTGAAGTTGTTGTTCTGGGTCATCGTGGTACGAACGAAGCGCTCGTAGTGGCCCAGATCGAGGTCGGTTTCCGCGCCGTCGTGGGTGACGAACACCTCACCGTGCTGGAACGGGCTCATGGTGCCCGGATCGACGTTGATGTAGGGGTCCAGCTTGAGCATCGTGATCTTCAGGCCACGCGCTTCCAGAATGGCAGCCAAGGAAGCCGAGGCGATGCCTTTCCCCAATGAAGAAACAACACCACCCGTGACGAAGATGTAGCGCGTCATGAAAAGCCCTGAATGTCAGCGTTTAGGCGGCTCGGCCGCCGGGGAAGCGAAGGTGTCGGGTACAAGACCCGGCTCACGACTTCGTCGTGAAAATAGCGAACTCCCGCTGATTCCGGGGGAATCGACGGGAGCGGTACAAGACGGGAGCGTAGTCTACCGGAAAGCGGCTATCAGCTCAAACCCGAGTCATTCGTCGGAGGTGTCCAGCGCAGCGTCCACCCCTGCCCCGCCTCCACCCGCAGGCCCGGCAGCAGCGCCACGCCGAGCAGTTCGTCGGCGCGCCAGAGCAGCGGCAGACGACCGCGCAGGAAGGCCGGAATGGCCGCTTCATTGAGCAGCCGCTTGAGATCCCGACTGCCGCGTCCGACCAGCGTCATGGTCTCTCCGCCCTGCCGGTAACGCACCACCAGCGGCCCGCTCGGCGGCGCACCCTCGAAATGCAGCGAACCATTGGTGGGCAGCAGAAGCGGCTGCGACGGATCGCGCCAGGCCTGATCCGACGGCACGAAACCGAACCAGGACCTGGCCAGCCACCAGAGCCGGCCGTGGGCACGGCGCAGCTCGCCATCGGCGAGGCGCCAGATCGGCTCGGCGTCTTCACGGGCATCGCGCAGGTCCTGCCAGCCGGCCCAGTGCGCGCTGTCCGGCAGGCGCGCGAGAGGCGCAAGCCAGTGACGCAATGCATTGCGCTGGCGCGGCTCGCTCAATTCGGCCAGGGCCGCGATGGCCAACGATGGCAATGGCATGCCGATGTATTCGTTACGCGCCCCCGCCTGGTGCAGGTCGTTCTGTGCCAGTTCGCTCAGCAACCCGTCGGCTTCCGCCAGGTGCTCGGCGCTGCGGGCAATGGTCTCGACGGCCGCGGGCCAGCGCTGGACGATGCCCGGCAGTACCTGGTTGCGCAGGTAGTTGCGGTCATGGTCATCGCAGGCGTTGGACGGGTCCTCGACCCAGCTCAGCCCCTCGTTGCGGGCATAGCGCTCGAGCTCAGCGCGCGTTATCCCCAGCAGCGGACGCAACAGCATGCCGGCCCCCAGCGGACGGCTGGCAGCCATGCCAGACAGGCCGCGCACCCCGGCACCCCGGAACAGCCGGAACAGCACGGTTTCCGCCTGGTCATCGCGGTGCTGGCCGGTCAGCAGGCATTCGCCCTCTCCCAACGCCGCGGTGAATACGCCATAGCGAGCGTCACGCGCAGCGCGCTCGAGGCTCGCGCCGTCGTCGACGCGCACGCGGGCAACCTGCAAGGGCACGCCCAGTTCATCGCAAAAGCGCTGGCAATGCGCGGGCCAGGCATCGGCGACGGCCTGCAGGCCATGGTGCACATGAATAGCGGTGATCGGCGGCACGGCCTCGCGGGAAGCGAGTCGCACCAGCAGGTGCAGGAGAACGGTGGAATCCAGCCCGCCGGACAAGGCGACACGCCACGCCGGCGCACAGCGCCAAGGGGCGAGAACACTCAGCAGTCGGGATTCGAGTTCAGCAGACATGGCGCAGGTCGGCAGGGTCGGGGACGAGGCCAGCATACCTCGTCACCCACGCTGCGCCGAAGGCGTCGATCAGGCGACGCCGTAGCTCATCAGGCGCTCGTAGCGGCGCGCCAGGAGCTCGTCGGTGCTCAGCTGGTTCAGGGTGTCCAGTTGGCCGAGCAGGGACTGGCGGATGGTCTGCGCCATGGCCGCCGGGTCGCGATGGGCGCTGCCCAGCGGCTCGGGGATGACGTTGTCGACGATCCCCAGGTCCTTCAGGCGGTTGGCGGTGATGCCCATGGCCTCGGCCGCTTCCGGCGCCTTCTCGGCAGTACGCCAGAGGATGGAGGCGCAACCTTCGGGCGAGATCACCGCGTAGGTGGAATACTGCAGCATGTTCAGCTGATCGCAGACGCCGATGGCCAGCGCGCCGCCGGAGCCGCCTTCGCCGATGACGGTGGCGATGATCGGGGTTTTCAGGCGCGCCATGACGCGCAGGTTCCAGGCGATGGCTTCGCTCTGGCCACGCTCCTCGGCATCGATGCCCGGGTAAGCGCCGGGGGTGTCGATGAAGGTGAGGATCGGCATCTTGAAGCGTTCGGCCATTTCCATCAGGCGGCAGGCCTTGCGGTAGCCTTCCGGACGCGGCATGCCGAAGTTGCGGCGCACCTTCTCGCGTACTTCGCGGCCTTTCTGGTGACCGATGATCATCACCGGCTGGTCTTCCAGGCGGGCAACGCCGCCAACGATGGCAGCGTCATCGGCGAAATGACGGTCGCCGTGCAGCTCTTCGAACTCGGTGAAGATGTGCTCGATGTAGTCCAGGGTATAAGGACGACGCGGATGGCGCGCGAGCTGGGCGATCTGCCAGCTGGACAGGTTGCCGAAGATGTTCTCGGTCAGCGCCTTGCTCTTCTCCTGCAGACGGGAGATTTCGTCGGTGATGTTCAGCGCGTTGTCGTTACCGACCAGGCGCAGCTCTTCGATCTTGGCGTGCAGGTCGGCAATGGGCTGTTCGAAATCGAGAAAATTCGGGTTCATGGGCTATCCGTCGTTCTGTTGGCGGCTGGGCCTGGTCCGTAGGCGCCCTACCTTACGGTATCGGGCGCCGAGGGTCGAGACTGGCGGGCGGGCGGCCTTCGGCCACCGCTCACGCTAGCGGTAGTTCAGGAAGACGTTGTCGCGGCCGAACTGGTCACGCAACGCTTGAATCAGGTTGTCTGCCGGGTCGATCCGCCACTGCTCGCCGAACTGCAGCAACGCACGGGCCGACTCGCCGCTGTAATCGACCGTGACCGGGCAGCTGCCGCGGTGACGGGTGCACAGATCAGCCAGCCAGCGCAGGCGGTCGCCCTTGAGCGCATCGGCATGCACCCGCACCCGCAGGCTTTCCGCGAGGGAGGTGCGGGCCTCTTCGAGCCCCATCACGCGCTTGGCGCGCAGGCGCAGGCCACCGGAGAAATCGTCCTGGCTGACTTCGCCTTCGATCACCACCAGCGCGTCGGTCTGCAACAGCGCCTGGTTGGCGGCGAAGGCTTCGGCGAACAGCGAGGCCTCGATACGGCCGGAGCGGTCGTCCAGGGTCACGAAGCCCATCTTGTCGCCGCGCTTGTTCTTCATCACCCGCAGGTTGACGATCAGGCCGGCAACGGTCTGGGTATCGCGCGCCGGCTTGAGTTCGACGATGCGCTGGCGGGCAAAACGTCGCACCTCGCCTTCGTACTCGTCGATGGGGTGGCCGGTCAGGTACAGGCCGAGGGTGTCCTTCTCGCCCTTCAGGCGCTCCTTGAGATTGAGCTCCTTGACCTTGCGATGGTTGGCGTAGACGTCGGCCTCCGGCTCGGCGAAGACGCCGCCGAACAGGTCCATGTGGCCGCTGTCATGGCTGCGCGAGGTCTGCTCCGCGGCTTTCACGGCTTCTTCCATGGACGCCAGCAGCACCGCGCGGTTGATGTCGACGTGGGCGTGGTAGGCCTTCTGCTCTTCGTGGAAGTGAGGGCCGAGGCGGTCCAGCGCACCGGCGCGAATCAGCGCCTCCAGGGTGCGCTTGTTGACGCGCTTGAGGTCGATGCGATCGCAGAAATCGAACAGGTTCTTGAACGGCCCGCCCTCGTTGCGGCACTCGGTGATGGCTTCCACCGGGCCTTCGCCGACGCCCTTGATCGCGCCGAGGCCGTAGACGATCTGGCCCTCGTCATCCACGGTGAAGCGGAACTCGGAGTTGTTAACGTCCGGCGCGAGAATGCGCAGCTTCATGTGGCGGCACTCTTCGATGAGCGTCACCACCTTGTCGGTGTTCTGCATATCCGCGGTGAGTACCGCGGCCATGAACGGGGCTTTCCAGTGGGTCTTCAGCCAGGCGGTCTGGTAGGACACCAGGCCGTAGGCGGCCGAGTGGGACTTGTTGAAGCCGTAGCCGGCGAACTTTTCCACCAGGTCGAAGATGTTGCCCGCGAGGTTGGCGTCGATGCCATTGCCGGCGCAACCTTCGATGAAGCCGCCGCGCTGCTTGGCCATTTCCTCGGGCTTCTTCTTGCCCATGGCGCGACGCAACATGTCCGCGCCGCCGAGGCTGTAGCCCGCCATCACCTGGGCGATCTGCATCACCTGTTCCTGGTACAGGATGATGCCGTAGGTGGGCTTGAGCACGGGTTCCAGGCCTGCGTACTGGTAGTCCGGGTGGGGGTAGGAAATCTCTTCGCGGCCGTGCTTACGGTTGATGAAGTCGTCCACCATGCCCGATTGCAGGGGGCCGGGGCGGAACAGTGCCACCAGTGCGATGAGGTCCTCCAGGCAGTCCGGCTTGAGCTTCTTGATCAGCTCCTTCATGCCGCGCGATTCAAGCTGGAATACCGCGGTGGTTTCCGCCTTCTGCAGCAGGTCGTAGGTCTTCTTGTCGTCCAACGGGATGCGGTCGATGTCGACCAGCTCGGTCTCGCCGTTCTTGCGCTGGATGCGATGGATGATCTCCATCGCCCACTTGATGATGGTCAGGGTACGCAGGCCGAGGAAGTCGAACTTCACCAGGCCGGCGGCCTCCACGTCGTCCTTGTCGAACTGGGTCACCAGGCCCGCGCCCTCTTCGTCGCAGGCAATGGGGGCGAAATCGGTGAGCTTGGTGGGCGCGATCACCACGCCGCCGGCGTGCTTGCCGGTGCCGCGGGTGATGCCTTCGAGCTTGAGGGCCATGTCCCAGATTTCCTGGGCTTCCTCGTCGGATTTGAGGAAGTCGCGCAGCATTTCTTCCTGTTCGAAGGCCTTCTCCAGGGTCATGCCCACTTCGAAGGGAATCATCTTCGACAGCTTGTCCGCCAGGCCGTAGGACTTGCCCTGTACCCGTGCCACGTCACGCACCACCGCCTTCGCGGCCATGGAGCCGAAGGTGATGATCTGGCTGACCGCATTACGGCCGTAGGCACCGGCCACGTAGTCGATCACCCGGTCACGGCCTTCCATGCAGAAGTCGACGTCGAAGTCGGGCATGGAAATACGTTCGGGGTTGAGGAATCGCTCGAACAGCAGGTCATAGGCCAGCGGGTCGAGGTCGGTGATCTTCAGCACGTAGGCGACCAGCGAGCCGGCGCCCGAACCCCGGCCGGGGCCGACCGGCACGCCGTTGTTCTTGGCCCACTTGATGAAGTCCATCACGATCAGGAAGTAGCCGGGGAAGCCCATCTGGATGATGGTGCCCAGCTCGAATTCCAGGCGGTCGACGTAGACCTGCCGCTTCTCTTCGTAGTTGGGCGTGGTTTCCTTCGGCCACAGCACCGCCAGGCGCTCCTCCAGGCCCTCGTAGGAGACATGGCGCAGGTAGTCGTTGATGTCCATGCCTTCGAAGGGAATCGGGAAGTTGGGCAGGAAGTACTTGCCCAGCTGCACGTCGATGTTGCAGCGCTTGGCGATCTCGACGGAGTTCGCCAGAGCCTCGGGGATGTCGCTGAACAGCTCGGCCATTTCCTCCGGGCTTTTCAGATACTGCTGGTCGGAGTAGTTGCGCGAGCGGCGCGGATCATCCAGGGCGCGGCCTTCGCCGATGCACACGCGGGTTTCGTGCGCCTCGAAGTCTTCCTGCTTGATGAAGCGCACATCGTTGGTGGCCACCAGGGGCGCACCGCTACGCTCGGCCAGGGCGACGGCGGCATGCACGTGCTCTTCGTCGTTGACCCGGTGGGTGCGCTGGATGTCGAGGTAGAAGCGATCCGGGAAGACCTCCAGCCACTCGGCCAGCAGCGAGTCGGCCAGCGCATCGTCGCCTTCCAGCAGGGCCATGCCGATCTCGCCCTCCTTGGAGCCGGACAGCGCGATCAGGCCTTCGGCGGCCTCCTTCACCCACTGCCGCTCGATGATGATCTCGCCGTTGCGCTGACCATCCTGCCAGCCACGGGAAATCAGCTCGGTCAGGTTGCGGTAGCCCTTGGGATTCATCACCAGCAACGTCAGGCGGGTCAGCGGGCCGTCATCGTCGCGGTTGGCCAGCCAGATATCGGCGCCGCAGATCGGCTTGATGCCACCGCCCATGGCGGTCTTGTAGAACTTCACCAGCGAACACATGTTGTTCAGATCGGTTACCGCCACCGCCGGCATGCCCGCTGCGCCAACCGCCTTGATCAGCGGCTTGACCCGTACCAGGCCGTCGACCAGGGAGAATTCGGTGTGCAGACGCAGGTGAACGAAGGTGGCGGTCATGGTGGTCCTTGGCAAACGCGAAAAACGGCAAGCCCCGGATTGTACCGGGGCCGTCCGCAAAGCTACAGGGATCAATCGGCCAGCCGTCGCGCCGGCTGACCGGGGTCATCGGCGGGGCGCTGGCCGCGAGGAATTCCAGAGTAATAACAGGGTGTTACAGGATGCCGGCGGGATTTTCCAGCAGGTCGCGCACCGGGCCGAAGGAGCGCCGATGGATGGGCGTCGGGCCCAGGCGCTTGAGGGCTTCCAGGTGCACCGGGGTGGGATAACCCTTGTGCCCGCCGATCCCATAGCCGGGGTACAGCGCCTCCATTTCCTGCATTTCGCGGTCACGGCTGACCTTGGCCAGGATCGATGCCGCGGCAATGGCCGGCACCTTGGCGTCACCCTGCACCACCGGAGCGGAAGGCACCTTGAGCTTCGGGCAGCGGTTACCGTCGATCAGCGCCAGTTTTGGCGTAACACTCAAGCCTTCCACGGCGCGCTGCATGGCCAGCATGGTGGCGTGCAGGATGTTCAACTGGTCGATCTCGTGCACATCGGCACGGGCGATGAACCAGGCCAGAGCCTTCTCGCGGATCTCGTCGAACAGTGCCTCGCGACGGGCTTCGCTGAGCTTCTTCGAGTCGTTGAGCCCCTGGATCGGGCGCGCCGGGTCCAGGATCACCGCCGCCGTGACCACCGGGCCGCACAGTGGGCCACGGCCTACTTCGTCGACGCCGGCGACCAGTTCTTCCACCAGGGTGAAATCCAGGCCCATCTGCATCAGCGTTTCTCCACCAGGGCGAGCACCGCATCGGCGGCCTGCGCGGACGCATCCTGGCGCAGGGCGCGGTGGATGGCGTCGAAGGATTCGGTTTGCACACGACCGTCATCGAGCAGCGGCAGCAGCGTCGTGGCCAGCGCCTCGGGCGTTGCCGCATCCTGGATCAGCTCGGGCACCAGCAGGCGACCGGCCAGCAGGTTGGGCAGCGAAATGTAGGGGCTCTTCACCAGGCGCTTGAGGATGCGGTAGGTCATGGGCGCCACCTTGTAGGCGACGACCATCGGCCGCTTGTACAGCAAGGCTTCCAGCGTCGCGGTGCCGGACGCGATCAGCACCGCGTCGCAGGCGGCCAGCGCCTCGTGGGAGGCGCCGTCGAGCAACTGCACCGGCAGGTCGCGACCGGCGAGCATCGCTTCGATCTGCACGCGGCGCTCGGGACTGGCGCAGGGCAGCACGAAGCGCAGATCGGGGCGATCCGCCAGCAGGCGCTGGGCGGTATCGAGGAACAGCGCGCCGAGCTTGCCGACCTCCCCTCCCCGGCTTCCCGGCAGCAGCGCCACGACACCGGCAGTCGGCGGCAGGCCGAGACGCTCGCGCGCCCCGGCACGGTCGGCTTCCAACGGAATAGTGTTGGCCAGCGGATGACCGACGAAACGCACCGGCACCGCATGTTCTTCGTAGAAGCGCGCCTCGAAGGGAAACAGCGCGAGCATCAGGTCGCAGGCTTGCTTGATCTTCAGGACACGCTTCTGCCGCCAGGCCCAGACCGACGGGCTGACGTAGTGCACCGTGCGGATACCCGCGCGGCGCAGCTTCAATTCGATGTTCAGGTTGAAGTCCGGCGCGTCGATGCCGATGAACACGTCCGGCTTGGCGGCGATCAGCATCTTCACCAGGTCCTTGCGCCGGCGCAGCAGTTCGCGCAGGCGGCCAAGTACCTCCACCAGCCCCATGACGGCCAGGCGCTCCATCGGAAAGTGCGACTGCAGCCCTTCGGCCTGCATGCGCGGACCGCCGACACCGATGAACTCGATGTCGGGGTGGCGCTGCTTGAGCGCGTGCATGAGGCCGGAGCCGAGGATATCGCCGGACGCCTCGCCCGCGACCAGGGCGACGCGCAGCTTGCGTGCGGTCGGTTGCACGGTCAGCGGGTGATGCCGCGGGTGGAACTCTGGATGGAGTCGCGGAACACGGCGACTTCCGGGAACTGCTCGGAGGCTTCGCCCAACTCGGCCAACGCCTCATCCACCGTCAGGCCCTGGCGGTAGACCACCTTGTAGGCCCGGCGCAGCGCCTGGATCGACTCGGCGCTGAAGCCCCGACGGCGCAGGCCCTCGAAGTTCATGCTGCGGGCCTCGGCGGGGTTGCCGAAGACCGTGACATAGGCCGGGACGTCCTTGCCGATGGTGGTGCCCATGCCGGAGAAGGCGTGCGCACCGATGCGGCAGAACTGGTGGACCAGGGTGTACCCGGAGAGGATCGCCCAGTCATCCACATGAACATGACCCGCCAGGGCGGTGTTGTTCACCAGAATGCAATGGTTACCGATCACACTATCGTGGCCGACGTGAACGTAGGCCATGAACAGGTTGTGGTCGCCAATGGTGGTTTCCGAACGATCCTGGATGGTGCCGCGATGGATGGTGACACCCTCGCGGATCACGTTGTGGTCGCCGATCACCAGGCGAGTCGGCTCGCCCTTGTACTTCAGGTCGGGGGTATCTTCACCGACGCTGGAGAACTGGAAAATCCGATTGTGCTTACCGATCTTCGTGGGGCCTTTGACCACCACGTGCGGACCGATCACCGTACCTTCGCCGATCTCCACATCCGGCCCGACCATGGACCAGGGGCCCACCTGTACGTCGTCAGCCAGCTTTGCGCGCGGGTCGATGATGGCGCGAGGATCGATCAAACTCATAGTTTGCGTTCCGCACAGATGATTTCGGCCGAGCATACCGGCTTGTCATCGACGGTGGCATGGCAGTCGAACTTCCAGATGCCACGCTTGACGCTGATGAACTGGGCATTGAGCTGCAACTGGTCACCCGGCAGTACCGGCTGGCGGAAGCGCAGCTTGTCGGAACCGACGAAGTAATACAGGGTGCCGTCGGCCGGCTTCACGTCGAGCATCTTGAAACCGAGGATGCCGGCCGCCTGGGCCATGGCCTCGATGATCAGCACGCCCGGCATGATCGGATGTTGCGGGAAGTGGCCATTGAAGAACGGCTCGTTGATGCTGACATTCTTGTAGGCGCGAATGCGCTTGCCTTCGATGTCCAGCTCCACCACCCGATCCACCAGCAGGAAAGGGTAGCGATGAGGCAGGTATTCGCGAATCTCGTTGATGTCCATCATGTTCAGGGGAGCCTGTTCAGAAAAGGGAAACGCCAAAAAATGCGTGGATCACGCATCTGATGGAGCGTCTCCGCTTGGGGTCACGGCGGCCAGGCGCTTTTCCAGCTGCTGCAGACGACGGGCCATGTCATCCAGCTGACGAATGCGCGCGGCGCTTTTCTTCCATTCCGCCGCGGGCTGCATGGCGGTACCGGAGGAGTAGGAGCCCGGTTCGGTAATCGAACGGGTCACCATGGTCATCCCGGTGACGAAGACGTTGTCGCAGATCTCGATGTGACCGACCAGCCCCACGCCACCGGCGAGCATGCAATGCTTGCCGATCTTGGCGCTGCCGGAAATCCCGCAGCAGCCGGCCATGGCGGTGTGATCACCGATCTGCACGTTGTGGGCGATCATGATCTGGTTATCCAGCTTCACGCCATTGCCCACCAGGGTATCGGACAGCGCGCCCCGATCGATGGTGGTATTGGCGCCGATCTCGACGTCATCCCCCAGGGTAACGCCGCCAATCTGCGCGATTTTCTGCCAGACGCCCTTGTGGTTGGCGAAGCCGAAGCCCTCGCCACCCAGCACGGCGCCGGACTGGATCACAACGCGCTTGCCGATACGCACGTCGTGATAGAGCGTCACGCGCGGTGCCAACCAGCCATCCTCGCCGATGACGCTGCGCGCGCCGACGAAGCAGTGGGCACCGATGGTGACGTTCGCGCCGATCTGCGCACCCGCCTCGATCACCGCGTAGGGACCGACACTGGCCGTCGCATCGACCTGCGCCCCCTCATCGACCACCGCGGTGGGATGAATGCCGACCGGGGCCTTCGGCTTGCGGTCGAACTGGTGGGACAGGCCGGCATAGGCCAGATAGGGATTGGCAACGATCAGCGCATTGCCGCCATAGCCTTCGGCGTCCGCGGCGGTCAGCAACACGGCGCTGGCCTGGCTGCCGTCGAGGAACTTGCGGTACTGCGGATTGGCCAGGAAGCTCAGTTGGCCGGCGCCTGCGTCCTGCAGGGTAGCCAGCCCGCTGATCACCTGAGCGGGATCGCCGCGCAACTCGGCATCGAGTTGCGCAGCCAGTTCGGCGAGTGTGAAGGACTGCTGGGTCATCATCAGCGCAGTTGATTCATGCGCTCGATGACTTGGCGGGTGATGTCGTACTGCGGCTTCACGTCGACCACGGCACCACGCTCGACCACCAGGTCGTAACCACCTTTCTTGATGGTCTCCTCGACGGCCTGGTCCAGCTTCGGCTTGAGCTTCTTGAGCATGTCACGATCGGCGACGGCCTTCGCTTCGTTCAGCTCCTTGGACTGGAACTGGAAGTCGCGGGCCTTCTGCTTGAAGTCGCTCTCGGCCTTTTCACGCTCCGAATTGGACATCTTGCTGCCACCGTTGACCAGCTTGTCCTGCAGGGACTTGGCGTCGGTTTCCAGCGCCTTGAGCTTGCTCAGTTGCGGGCCGAACTTCTTCTCGGCGTCCACGGCGTACTGCTTGGCCGCATCCGACTCGAGGAGTGCCATCTGATAGTTGAGCACCGCGATCTTCATGTCGGCGAACGCGGGGCTCGCTGCCAGGGCGGCGGTGATCAGGACGAACTGGGTCAACTTACGCACAATGCACTCCTGCACAAAGCATGGTTGTCATTACAACGATACGGCCAATTAGAAGGTCTGTCCCAGGGAGAACTGGAAGATCTGGGTCTCGGCGTTGTCCGGCTTCTTGATCGGGGTCGCCAGGCTGAAGCTCAGCGGGCCCAGCGCGGTGATCCAGGTCAGACCGACACCGGCGGACATCGCCATGTCCTGGAACTTGACGCCATCGCAGCCCTGGGTGGTGGAAATCGGGCAGTCGGTGTCGAACACGTTACCGATGTCATAGAACAGCACGGTACGCAGTTGGCGCTGGTCCTTCACGAACGGCAGCGGGAACAGCAGTTCGGCACCGCCGGTGATCAGGATGTTACCACCGAAGGCTTGCGGGTCCTGATCCGGGTCGGTGTAGCGACCTTGGTCATCCGGACCGTCGCCATTGTTGCGAGCCTTACTGGGCGTACTGCGCGGGCCGAGCGAGCTGTCCTTGAAGCCACGCACCGAGTTGAAACCGCCGGCGTAGTAGTTCTCGTAGAACGGCAGGCGATCGGTATCGCCGTAGGCGCCGCCGTAACCGAGCTCGGTATGGAAGCGCATGGTGTAGGTTTCGGTGAGCGGGGCGAAGATCTGGCCGCGGTAATCGAGCTTGTAGAACGACAGGTCGCTACCCGGAACGGTGGTTTCCAGCACCAGGCTCTGGGAGTGGCCGCGGTTGGCCAGCACGCCCTTGTTCAGGGTCGATTCGGACCAGCCGATGGACGCCTTGAAGTTGGTGAAGCTGTCGCCTTCCTTCTCGATGAAGTCGAAGATCTCGTCGACGGTGTAGGCGCCGGTGTCGATCTCGTCGCGCTGCACGGTCAGGCCGTAGGTCAGGCGCGAGGTTTCGCTGATCGGGTAGCCGATGCTGACGCCGGCACCCAGGCTGTTCACCGAGTAGCTGGAAACGTCGACGTCGAGCTTGTCGTAGTCAGTCTTGCGGTAGAAAGCGTTGTAGCCCAGGCTCACGCCGTCGACGGTCCAGTAGGGGTCGACGAAGCCGAAGTTGTAGCGGGTCTGGTAGTCGGACTTGGTCAGGCCGATGCTGACCTTGTTACCGGTACCCAGGAAGTTGTTCTGGCTGATCGAGCCGCCGAGGATCAGGCCGGCGCTCTGGGCGAAGCCCACGCTGGCGGTGATCGAGCCGGAGGGCTGCTCTTCCACGCTGTAGTTGACGTCGACCTGGTCGTCGGTACCCGGAACCGCCGGGGTCTCGACGTTGACTTCCTTGAAGTAGCCCAGACGCTCCAGGCGCTGCTTGGACTGGTCGATCAGGTAGGTCGAGGCCCAGCCGCCTTCCATCTGGCGCATTTCGCGACGGAGTACTTCGTCCTCGGTCTTGGTGTTGCCACGGAAGTTGATGCGGTTGACGTAGGCGCGCTTGCCCGGATCGACCACGTAGGTGATCGAGACGGTCTTGTTCTCGTCGTTCGGCTCGGGCACGCCGTTCACGTTGGCGAAGGTGTAGCCCTCGTTACCCAGGCGGCGGGTAATCAGGTCGGAGGTGGTGGTCATCACCTTGCGGGAGAACACCTGGCCCTTCTTCACCAGCAGGAGCTTCTTCACTTCGTCTTCCGGCACCTTCAGGTCGCCGGAGAGCTTCACGTCGCTGACGGTGTACTTCTCACCTTCGTTGACGTTGACGGTGATGTAGACGTGCTTCTTGTCCGGGGTGATCGACACCTGGGTGGAGGCGATATCCATGTGGATGTAGCCGCGGTCCAGGTAGTAGGAACGCAGACGCTCCAGGTCGCCGGAGAGCTTCTCACGGGAGTACTTGTCGTCGTTCTTGAAGAAGGACAGCCAGTTGGTGGTCTTCAGTTCGAACAGGTCGGTCAGGTCTTCTTCGGAGAAGACGGTGTTGCCCACCACGTTGACATGGGCGATGGCCGCCACGGTGCCTTCGTTGATGTTGATCTTCAGCGCGACGCGGTTGCGCGGCTGCGGCACCACTTCGGTTTCGATCTCGGCGGAGTAGCGGCCCTGGGCCACGTACTGGCGCTGCAGTTCGTTACGCACGCCTTCCAGGGTCGCACGCTGGAAGATTTCGCCTTCGGACAGGCCGGACTGCTTCAGGCCCTTCATCAGGTCTTCGGTGGTGATGGCCTTGTTGCCCTCGATCTCGATGCTGGAGATGGAGGGACGCTCAACTACGTTGACGATCAGCACGTTGCCGTCGCGGCTGAGCTGGATGTCCTGGAAGAAGCCGGTCTTGAACAGCGAGCGGGTCGCTTCGACCAGGCGGCGATCGTCGATCTGCTCGCCGACGTTCAGCGGCAGCGCCGCGAACACGCTGCCGGCAGACACGCGCTGCAGGCCGTTGACCCGGATATCGGAAACAGTGAAGGACTCGGCGTGAACCTGGGCGATCATCAGCGCGGAAAGGGCCGCGGGAAGCAGAAAGCGTTTCATGGAGTCCTTTTAATTCCAACTGACAAATAAAGAATCTGCCGCAAGTGGCGGCAGATCCGAAATCCAACGGGCGGTTACAGTCGACTCAGATCGTTGACCAGGGCCAACAACATGACCCCGACTACCAGGCTGATGCCAATTTGCATCCCCCAAGCCTGGACCCGCTCCGACAGTGGGCGACCGCGCACCCACTCGACCATGTAGAACAGCAGATGCCCGCCATCGAGGACAGGAATCGGCAACAGGTTGAGAACCCCCAAACTGATGCTCAGATAGGCGAGGAAATGCAGAAAATCCCCTACGCCGGACTGGGCTGAAGCGCCCGCCACTTTAGCAATGGTTATCGGCCCGCTCAAGTTTTTTACCGAGAGCTGCCCGAGCACCATTTTCTTTAGAGAATCCAGAGTTAGCAGGCTCATGGACCAGGTTCGGGAGAGCGCCTGGCCCACTGCCGCCACCGGCCCGTAGCTCACTTCGCGGAGCATTTCCGGCGGCCACTGCCCGCCAGCGACGCCCGCGCCCAGGTAGCCGGTACGGGCTTTGCCCTCGCCTTTGGCCGCCAGGGTCAGGGACAGCTCCTCGCGCTGGCCGGCGCGTTCGATGCCCAGGGTTACCTTGCCCTCCGGCAGCGCGCGGACACGCGAAACCACTTCTTGCCAATCCGTGACCGATTGACCATCCAGAGTGACGATCCGGTCACCGATCTGCAGGCCGGCAGCCTTGGCCGGGCCCTTGTCGTCCAGTTCGGCGATCACCGCCGGCACAGCGGGCCGCCAGGGCTGGATGCCCAGGCCGCCGATGGGATCGGGGTTTTCTTCATTTTTCAGCCAGGCATTGATGCGCACCTGGTGCACGGCCGGCACGGTGGAGCCTTGCTCCAGCACCGAGACGCTCAGATCGCCGGTTTCGCCCAGGCGGCGGACCAGCTGCAGATTGACGCCACTCCAGCCGTCAACGGCCTCGCCGTCCACCGCGACCACTTCCTGTCCGGCCACGAGCCCGGCTTGCGCTGCCGGGCTGTCCGCCACCACCGAGCCGATGATGGGCTTGATCTGCTGGCTGCCGAGCATGGCCAGCACCCAGAAGAACAGGATGGCGAGGAGGAAGTTGGCGACCGGGCCGGCGGCCACGATGGCGATGCGCTGGAAGACGCTCTTGCGGTTGAACGCCTGATCGAGCAACTCGGCTGGCACCTCGCCTTCGCGCTCGTCCAGCATCTTGACGTAGCCACCCAGGGGAATGGCGGCGACGACGAACTCGGTGCCGTGGCGATCATGCCAGCGCACCAGCGGCGTGCCGAACCCCACGGAGAAGCGCAGAACCTTGACGCCGCAGCGGCGGGCAACCCAGAAGTGTCCGAATTCGTGGAAGGTGACCAGTACGCCCAGGGCGACAATCAGTCCCACCACCATATAAACGGCGCTCATCGCTACCTCCTCGGGCTCAGCGCCCGCGTTCCTGCAACCACGCCTGCGCGGCGTCGCGTGCGCGCTGGTCGGCCGCCAGCACCGCATCGAGCGATTCGACCGGCGTCGGCGCCTCGCGGTTCAGCACCTCGTCGATGATAACCGGGATATCCGTGAAGCGGATGCGCCGTTCGAGGAAGGCGGCAACCGCCACTTCGTTCGCCGCATTGAGCATCGCCGGCACGCTGCCGCCCGCCTCCGCGGCCTGGCGCGCCAGGCGCAGACAGGGGAAACGCTGCTCGTCGGGCGCGGAAAAATCCAGCCGGGCGATGGAGAACAGGTCCAGCGGCGAAACGCCGGAATCGATTCGCTGCGGCCACGCCAGAGCATGGGCGATGGGCGTGCGCATGTCCGGGTTGCCCAACTGCGCCAGCACCGAGCCATCCACGTAATCCACCAGGGAATGGATCACGCTCTGCGGATGGATCACCACCTCGACCTTCGACGGCGGCGCGTCGAACAGCCAGCAGGCCTCGATCAGTTCCAGGCCCTTGTTCATCATGCTCGCCGAATCGACGGAGATCTTCCGCCCCATCGACCAGTTGGGATGCGCGCAGGCCTGCTCAGGCGATACGTCGTGCAACCGCTCCAGTGGCTTCTCGCGGAACGGGCCGCCGGAAGCGGTCAGCAGGATACGGCGCACGCCGACCTGCCCCAGCCCGCGGGCGTAATCCGCCGGCATGCACTGGAAGATCGCGTTGTGCTCGCTGTCGATGGGCAGCAGCACCGCTCCACTGGCACGCACGGCGTTCATGAACAGCGCGCCGGACATCACCAGCGCTTCCTTGTTGGCCAGCAGCACCCGCTTGCCAGCCTCGACAGCCGCCAGGGTGGGCTTCAGGCCGGCGGCACCGACGATGGCGGCCATCACCGCATCCACCTCGGGATGGGCGGCAATCTCGCAAAGGCCGGCTTCACCGACCAACACCTGCGCCTCGAGACCGGCAGCGCTCAGGCGCTCCTGCAAGGCGCGCGCCTGGTCGGCGTGCGGCACCACGACGAAACACGGGCGATGGCGCAGGCACAGCGCCTCCAACTCAGCCAGGCGGGAGAAGCCGCTGAGCGCGAATACGCGGTAACGATCCGGGTGACGCCCGATGACATCCAGAGTGCTGAGGCCGATCGATCCGGTCGCCCCCAGCACGGTAATCCACTGCGGATGGCTCACGGCGTACCCCAGCCCACCGCCCAGAGCAGCGCGGTAAACACCGGAATGGCGGCGGTCAGGCTGTCGATGCGATCCAGCACCCCGCCATGGCCGGGCAGCAGGTTGCTGCTGTCCTTGAGGCCCGACTGGCGCTTGAACATGCTCTCGGTGAGGTCGCCGATCACCGACAGGGCCACCACGATGGCCGCGCACGGCAGCGCCAGCAGCAACTCGCGGACGGTCCAGTCGCGATAGATGGAGACAGCAACGGTGATAGCCAGGCACAGCGCCAGGCCGCCGAAGAAGCCTTCCCAGCTCTTGCCGGGGCTGACCCGCGGGGCCAGCTTGCGCTTGCCGAAGGCCTTGCCGGAGAAGTAGGCGCCGACATCGGCCGCCCAGACCAGCACCATCACCGCGACGATCAGCCAGTTGGACAGCGGCCACTGCTTGAGCAGTACCAGGCCCTGCCAGGCCGGCAGCAGAATCAGCAGACCGATCAGCAGGCGCCGCCAGCGGCCGCCCCAGCTCGACGCGCTGTCCGGGTAGGTCAGCACCATCACGATCGCCAGGCCCCACCAGAGCAATGCCAGCACCAGCACGGCGCCGGCCAGCTGCGGCAGCCAGGCGAGCACCAGCATCAGCACGGCGACCACGGCGGCATAGCCGACGCGGGCAGGTTGTTCGTTATAGCCGGCCAGGCGCGCCCATTCCCAGGCGCCCAGGCTGACCACCAGGCCGATGAACAGCGAGAACGCCGCACCGTCGAGCAGGAAGAAACCACCCAGCGCGATCGGCAGCAGGATCAGCGCCGTGATGATTCGTTGTTTCAACATGACGGGGGCGCCTCGGCCTCGACCTGCTCACTGGTCTTGCCGAAGCGGCGCTGACGAGAAGCGAAGTCCTGCAACGCAGCCTGCATGGCGTCGTGCTTGAAGTCGGGCCAGTAGAGATCGGAGAAATACAGCTCGGCGTACGCCAGCTGCCAGAGAAGGAAGTTGCTGATGCGGTGCTCGCCACCCGTGCGGATGCACAGGTCGGGCAGCGGCTGGTCACCGGTGGAAAGACAACCCTGGATCAGCTCCGGGGTGATCTCTTCCGCCGCCAGGTGGCCGGCCTGCACCTCACGGGCGAGACGTTGCGCCGCCTGGGTGATGTCCCATTGGCCGCCATAATTGGCCGCCACCTGCAGCAACATGCTGCCGCCATTGGCGGTCAGCGCTTCGGCCTCGCGCATTGCCGCCTGCAATTCCGGGGCGAAGCGGCTGCGGTCGCCGATGATGCGCAGGCGGATGCCGTTGGCGCTCAGCTTGCGCACCTCACGGCGCAGGGCTATGAGGAACAGCTCCATCAGTGCGCCGACCTCGTCGGCCGGGCGCTGCCAGTTCTCGCTGGAGAAGGCGAACAGCGTCAGGAC
Organism: Pseudomonas sp. NY15437; assembly: GCF_048068435.1. Taxonomy (NCBI): domain Bacteria; kingdom Pseudomonadati; phylum Pseudomonadota; class Gammaproteobacteria; order Pseudomonadales; family Pseudomonadaceae; genus Pseudomonas; species Pseudomonas sp. NY15437. The sequence continues at coordinate 67,898 of NZ_JBLUQC010000015.1, read as the reverse complement.
CTCGACGCCTGCCTCGGCGCAGGTCTTGATCACCGCACGGACAGCGTCCACACCGGCCTTGTGCCCGGCCACGCCAGGCATCAGGCGTTTCTTCGCCCAGCGATTGTTGCCGTCCATGATGATCGCCACGTGCCGGGGCACGGGCGTCACCTGCTTGGTCTTTTCCATGACGAGAGCCCGGCCGTCAGACGGCCATCAGATCCGTTTCCTTGGCCTCGAGGGCCTTTTCGATCTCGGCGACGAACTTGTCGGTGATCTTCTGGATCTCCTCGCCAGCGCGACGCTCTTCGTCCTCGCTGATTTCCTTCTCTTTCTGCAGGTCCTTGAGCTGAGCCAGCGCGTCGCGGCGGATGTTGCGCACGGAAACGCGAGCCTGCTCGGCCTCGGCGCGGGCCTGCTTGGTGAAGCCCTTGCGGGTTTCCTCGGTCAGAGCTGGCATCGGAACGCGGATGGTGGTGCCGGCGGTCGCCGGGTTCAGGCCCAGGTCGGAGGTCATGATGGCCTTCTCGACCGCCTGGATCATGGTCTTGTCGAAGACGCTCAGGGCCAGGGTGCGGGAGTCTTCCACGGTGACGTTGGCCACCTGGCGCAGCGGCGTGTCGGAACCGTAGTAGGACACCATCACGCTATCCAGGATGCTGGGGTGCGCACGGCCGGTACGAATCTTGGCGAAGGCATGGCCCAGGGCTTCCAGGGTCTTGCCCATACGATCCTGCGCTTCCTTCTTGATCTCGTTGATCATCTCAATCCTCCTCGATCAGGGTGCCTTCAGCACCACCTACAACAATATTCAGCAGCGCGCCGGGCTTGTTCATGTTGAACACGCGCAGCGGCATTTTCTGGTCCCGGCACAGGCAGATGGCGGTCAGGTCCATCACGCCCAGCTTGCGATCGAGCACTTCATCGTACGTCAGGCGTTCGAATTTCTCGGCATTCGGGTCCTTGAACGGGTCGGCAGTGTACACGCCGTCCACCTTGGTCGCCTTGAGTACTACGTCAGCATCTATTTCGATGGCGCGCAGGCAGGCGGCGGAATCGGTGGTGAAGAACGGGTTGCCGGTACCGGCGGAGAAGATCACCACTTCGCCACTCTTGAGGTGGCGCATGGCCTTGCGGCGGTCGTAGTGATCGGTCACGCCGACCATGGAGATGGCGGACATGACGATGGCGGTGATGTTGGAACGCTCCAGGGCGTCACGCATGGCCAGGCCGTTCATCACGGTGGCGAGCATGCCCATGTGGTCGCCGGTGACGCGATCCATGCCGGCCGCGGACAGCGCCGCGCCACGGAACAGGTTGCCGCCACCGATCACCAGGCCGACCTGCACGCCGATACCGACGAGCTGGCCGATCTCCAGCGCCATGCGGTCCAGCACCTTGGGATCGATGCCGAACTCCTCGGAGCCCATCAGGGCTTCGCCGCTCAGTTTTAGAAGAATGCGTTTATAGCGAGGTTGACGAGCGCTCAGCTGCTGAGCCATGACCTTTTTCTCCTGCGGCGATTGAATGCTGTGCGCCTTGTGGGCGCTTGGCGGAAAGCTTGGACCAGCCAGCCTTACGGCGCCTTTAACCCGCCGTGCGGGCCCGCGCCGTGGAAACCGCCCCTTTTGGTTTCCCCAGTTTGGCAAAGAGGCCGCGCGCGTTAGCGGGCAGCCTCTTGCGGGGCGACAGTCGTGAGACCGTCTATTACTGCTTGGAAGCGGCTACTTGAGCAGCAACCTCGGCAGCGAAGTCAGCTTCGACTTTCTCGATGCCTTCACCGACTTCGTAACGGATGAAGGAAACGATTTCAGCACCGGCTTTCTTGGCCAGGTCGCCGACCTTGACTTCCGGGTCCTTGACGAACGCTTGCTCGACCAGGCTGGCTTCGGCCAGGAACTTCGAGATACGGCCTTTGACCATGTTCTCGACGATGTTTTCCGGCTTGCCCGCGATCTTGTCGGCGTTCAGAGCGAGGAAGATTTCCTTCTCTTTGGCAACGGCTTCTTCGGAAACCTGCGACGGATCCAGGAACTGCGGGTTGCTGGCAGCGATGTGCATGGCGATGTCGCGAGCCAGGTCAGCGTTGCCGCCCTTCAGGGTGACCAGAACGCCGATGCGGTGGCCGTGCAGGTAAGCGCCAACCACGTCACCTTCAGCGCGAGCCAGACGACGGATGTTGACGTTTTCGCCGCACTTCGCGACCAGGGCTTCACGGGCCGATTCCTGCTCGGCGATCAGCGGAGCGGCGTCGGTCAGCTTCTGGGCAACAGCCTTGTCCAGGCTGGCAGCCACGAAGGCCTTGAAGTCATCCTGCAGGGCCAGGAAGTCGGTCTGCGAGTTGACTTCGATGATGGTAGCGGCCTTGTTGTCATCAGCCACTTTAACGGCGATGGAACCTTCGGCGGCGATGTTGCCAGCCTTCTTGGCAGCCTTGATGGCGCCGGAAGCGCGCATGTCGTCGATGGCCTTCTCGATATCGCCTTCGGCGGCTACCAGTGCCTTCTTGCACTCCATCATGCCCTGGCCGGTACGCTCACGCAGTTCCTTGACCAGTGCTGCAGTAATTTCTGCCATTTCGAAATCCTCTTGAGTTGCTCTCAAAACCAGATCGCCCGGCTGCCCGGGCGGAATGTACAGGGTGGCAAAAAGGGGGCCTAGCCCCCTTTCCGCGCACCGTAGGACGTCTGGACGTCCTGGAATCAGCCTTCGGCGGATTCGGCCGGCGCTTCTTCGACGAACTCGTCGGCGCTCACGCCACCGGCGGACTTGCCGCGCAGTACGGCATCAGCCATGGAGCCCAGGTACAGCTGAACGGCGCGGATGGCGTCGTCGTTACCCGGGATAACATAGTCAACGCCTTCCGGGCTGCTGTTGGTATCGACGATGCCGATAACCGGGATGCCCAGCTTGTTGGCTTCGGTGATAGCGATGCGCTCGTGGTCGACGTCGATCACGAACAGCGCGTCCGGCAGTCCGCCCATGTCCTTGATGCCGCCCAGGCTGCGATCCAGTTTTTCCAGATCACGGGAGCGCATCAGAGCTTCTTTCTTGGTCAGCTTGGCGAAGGTGCCGTCTTCGGCCTGGGTTTCCAGCTCGCGCAGACGCTTGATCGACTGACGGATGGTCTTGTAGTTGGTGAGCATGCCGCCCAGCCAACGGTGGTCGACGTACGGCATGCCGCAACGGGCAGCTTCTTCGCGAACGATCTTGCCAGCGGAACGCTTGGTGCCGACGAACAGGATCTTGTTCTTGCCCTGGGCCAGGCGCTCAACGAAGGTCAGGGCCTCGTTGAACATCGGCAGGGTTTTTTCGAGGTTGATGATGTGGATCTTGTTGCGCGCGCCGAAAATGAACTTGCCCATTTTCGGGTTCCAGTAACGGGTCTGGTGGCCGAAGTGCACACCGGCCTTCAGCATATCGCGCATGTTGACTTGGGACATGATAGTTCCTCGATAAGTCGGGTTAGGCCTCCATGCATCCCAACGGCCAACCCTCCGACTGTGTCGAAAGGCACCCAGGCCATCGTGTCGATGCATGTGTGGGTTAATGCCCTGAAATGGCCGTAGCCTCCAGAGCGGGGCGCTTTATACCACAACCCCGGCCATAACAAAACCCGAAAGGACGTCCGGCATCGAATCCGCCGCCTCGCCCGTACCGCTCGTCCGCCCTGCCCTACCCTTAATAGGAGGGCCGCAAGTCTGATAGACTTGCGTATTCCTCTCATTTACCCGCGCGTACGCAGCGCCTGAAGAGAAGTCGCATGACCGTCACCATCAAGACGCCCGAAGACATCGAGAAAATGCGCGTCGCCGGCCGTCTGGCCGCCGAAGTGCTGGAAATGATCGGCGAACACGTCAAGCCCGGCGTTACCACCGACGAACTGGACCGCATCTGCCACGACTATATCGTCAACGTGCAGAAAGCCATTCCGGCTCCGCTGAACTACAAGGGCTTCCCCAAGTCCATCTGCACCTCGATCAACCACGTGGTGTGCCACGGCATTCCCAACGAGAAGCCGCTCAAGGAAGGCGATATCGTCAACATCGATATCACCGTGATCAAGGACGGCTACCACGGCGACACCAGCAAGATGTTCCTGGTCGGCAAGACCCCGGAATGGGCGGACCGCCTCTGCCAGATCACCCAGGAATGCATGTACAAGGGCATCGCCGTGGTCAAACCGGGCGCGCGCCTGGGCGACATCGGCGAGGTGATCCAGAAGTACGCCGAGAAGAACGGCTTCTCGGTGGTGCGCGAGTACTGCGGCCACGGCATCGGCAAGGTGTTCCACGAGGAGCCCCAGGTGCTGCACTACGGTCGCGCCGGCACCGGCCTGGAGCTCAAGGAAGGCATGATCTTCACCATCGAGCCGATGATCAACCAGGGCCGCCCGGAAACCCGCCTGCTGGGCGACGGCTGGACCGCCATCACCAAGGACCGCAAGCTGTCCGCGCAGTGGGAGCACACCGTGCTGGTCACCGCCGACGGCTACGAGATCCTGACCCTGCGCAACGACGAAAGCTTCCCGCGCACCCCGGCGTAAGCCGCGCGGTTTGCATTCTTGCCGACGGCTGGGTAGAACATAGAAATCCCGGCCCGGCACAGCCACCGGGCCTTGCGCCAAGCGCACGGCCCGGTCGCCCTCTTGCCCCTGCCCTCCCTCTATCCCTGAATCAGGAAGGCCGCCATGCCGCAGGTGGATCCCGAGTTGTTCGACCGTGGGCAGTTCCAGGCGGAACTGGCCCTCAAATCCAGCCCCATCGCCGCCTTCAAGAAGGCCATTCGCCAGGCCAACGAGGTGCTCGACGCCCGCTTCAATGGCGGCCGCGACATCCGCCGGCTGATCGAGGACCGCGCCTGGTTCGTCGACCAGATCCTGCAGCAGGCCTGGAACCGCTTCGACTGGGGCGACGACGCTGACATCGCGCTGGTCGCCGTGGGCGGCTATGGCCGCGGCGAATTGCACCCGCACTCGGACATCGACCTGCTGATCCTGCTCGACAGCGAGGACCAGGAGAGCTTCCGCGAGCCCATCGAGGGCTTCCTCACCCTGCTCTGGGATATCGGCCTGGAAGTCGGCCAGAGTGTGCGCTCGGTCGCCGAGTGCGCCGACGAAGCGCGCGCCGACCTCACCGTGGTCACCAACCTGATGGAGTGCCGGACCATCTCCGGCCCGAACAGCTTGCGCCAGCGCATGCTCGACGCCACCAGCGCGCGGCAGATGTGGCCCAGCGGGCAGTTCTACCTGGCCAAGCGCAAGGAACAGATCCACCGCCACACCAAATACAACGACACCGAGTACAACCTCGAGCCCAACGTAAAAGGCTCGCCGGGCGGCCTGCGCGACATCCAGACGCTGCTCTGGGTCGCCCGCCGTCATTTCGGCAGCCTCAACCTGCATGCCCTGGTGCGCGAAGGTTTCCTGGTGGAGAGCGAATGCTCGGTGCTGGCCTCCAGCCAGGAATTCCTCTGGAAGGTCCGCTACGCCCTGCACATGCTCGCCGGCCGCGCCGAAGACCGCCTGCTGTTCGATCATCAGCGGCGCATCGCCGGCCTGCTCGGCTATGAAGGCAACGACGCCAAGCTGGCCGTCGAGCGTTTCATGCAGAAGTACTACCGCGTGGTGATGGCCGTTTCCGAGTTGAACGACCTGATCATGCAGCACTTCGAGGAAGTGATCCTGCGCGCCGGTGAGAACGGCCAGATCCAGCCGCTCAACAGCCGCTTCCAGCTGCGCGACGGCTACCTGGAAGTCACCCACGCCAACGTCTTCAAGCGCACCCCGTTCGCCCTGCTGGAAATCTTCGTGCTGCTGGCCCAGCACCCGGAGATCAAGGGCGTGCGCGCGGACACGATCCGCCTGCTGCGCGACAGCCGCCACCTGATCGACGACGACTTCCGCCACGACATCCGCAACACCAGCCTGTTCATCGAGCTGTTCAAGTGCCAGGAGGGCATCCACCGCAACCTGCGGCGGATGAACCGTTACGGCATCCTCGGCCGCTACCTGCCGGAATTCGGCCTGATCGTCGGGCAGATGCAGCACGACCTGTTCCACATCTATACGGTCGACGCCCACACCCTCAACCTCATCAAGCACCTGCGCAAGCTGCGCCGCCCGGACATGGCGGAAAAGTACCCGCTGGCCAGCAAGATCATGGAGCGCCTGCCCAAGCCCGAGCTGATCTACATCGCCGGCCTCTACCACGACATCGCCAAGGGTCGCGGCGGCGATCACTCGGAACTGGGCGCGGTGGACGCCGAGCACTTCTGCCAGCGCCACCAGTTGCCGCCGTGGGACACCAACCTGGTGTCCTGGCTGGTGCAGAACCACCTGATCATGTCCACCACGGCCCAGCGCAAGGACCTGTCCGATCCGCAGGTGATCTACGACTTCGCCCAGTTGATGGGCAACCAGACCTACCTGGACTACCTCTACGTGCTCACCGTGGCCGACATCAACGCCACCAACCCGACACTGTGGAACTCCTGGCGCGCCAGTCTCCTGCGTCAGCTCTACACCGAGACCAAGCGCGCGCTGCGCCGTGGCCTGGAAAACCCGGTGGACCGCGAGGAGCAGATCCGCCAGACGCAGAGCGCGGCCATCGACATCCTCGTGCGCGGCGGCATCGACCAGGACGACGCCGAGCAGCTCTGGAGTCAGTTGGGTGACGACTACTTCCTGCGCCACAGCGCGGCGGACGTCGCCTGGCACACCGAAGCCATCCTGCAGCACCCCGACGACGGCACGCCCCTGGTGCTGATCAAGGAAACCGCCCAGCGCGAGTTCGAGGGCGGCACGCAGATCTTCATCTACGCCGGCGACCAGCACGACTTCTTCGCCGTGACCGTGGCGGCGATGGACCAGCTCAACCTGAACATTCAGGACGCGCGAATCATCACTTCCACCAGCCGCTTCACCCTCGACACCTATATCGTGCTCGACGCCGATGGCGGCTCGATCGGCAACAATCCCGAGCGAGTCGCGGAAATTCGCGAAGGTCTGGCCAACGCCCTGAAAGACCCGGACGAGTATCCGACCATCATCCAGCGCCGCGTGCCGCGCCAGCTCAAGCACTTCGCCTTCGCCCCGCTGGTGACCATCTCCACCGACGCGGCCCGCCAGGTCAGCGTGCTGGAAGTGATCGCCCCGGACCGCCCCGGCCTGCTGGCGCGCATCGGTGGCCTGTTCCTCGATTTCGACCTGTCGGTGCAGAACGCCAAGATCGCCACCCTGGGCGAACGCGTGGAGGACGTGTTCTTCGTCACCGACGCGCAGAACCAGCCGCTATCGGACCCGGAGCTCTGCAAACGCATCCAGACCGCCCTGGTGGACATCCTCTCCGATGGCGGCCAGCCGAGCATGCCGGTCCGCATCAGTATCTAGTCCGCATTTAGAACGAAGCATTGAGAACGAAAGAGCCCTGCCATGAATCCTGCCCTCGACTCGCTCCAGCCCTACCCTTTCGAGAAGCTCCGCGCCCTGCTGGCCGGTGCCCAGCCGCCGGCCGAGCTGAAGCCCATCGCGCTGTCCATCGGCGAACCCAAGCACCGCTCGCCGGACTTCGTCGCCAAGGCCCTGGCCGACAGCCTCGATCAACTGGCCGTCTACCCGACCACCCTGGGCATCCCGGCCCTGCGCGAAGCCATCGCGGCCTGGTGCGAGCGCCGCTTCAAGGTGCCGGCCGGCTGGCTGGACGCCGCGCGCCACGTGCTGCCGGTGAACGGCACCCGTGAAGCGCTGTTCGCCTTCACCCAGACCGTGGTGGACCGCAACGCCAAGGGCCTGGTGATCAGCCCGAACCCGTTCTACCAGATCTACGAAGGCGCAGCCCTGCTGGCCGGCGCCGAGCCGCACTACCTGCCCTGCCTGGAAAGCAACGGCTTCAACCCGGACTTCGACGCCGTGCCGGCGGAGGTCTGGGCGCGCTGCGAGATCCTCTTCCTCTGCTCGCCGGGCAACCCCACCGGCGCACTCGTTCCGCTCGCCGAGCTGAAGAAGCTGATCGCCCTGGCCGACGAACACGACTTCGTCATCGCCGCTGACGAGTGCTACAGCGAGCTGTACTTCGACGAACAGAACCCGCCGGCCGGCCTGCTGACCGCCTGCGCCGAGCTGGGCCGCTCGGACTTTGCGCGTTGCGTGGTGTTCCACAGCCTGTCCAAACGCTCCAACCTGCCGGGCCTGCGCTCGGGCTTCGTCGCCGGCGACGCCGAGGTGCTGAAGAAATTCCTGCTGTACCGCACCTACCATGGCTGCGCCATGCCGGTTCAGACCCAGCTGGCCAGCGTCGCGGCCTGGAAGGACGAGGACCACGTGCGCGCTAACCGCGACCTGTACCGCGAGAAGTTCGACGCGGTGCTGGACATCCTCGGCGGCGTGCTCGACGTGCAGCGCCCGGACGGCAGCTTCTATCTCTGGGCGAAAACCCCGATCGCCGACACCGAGTTCTGCCGCGGCCTGTTCGACGCGCAGCACGTTACCGTGGTGCCGGGCTCCTACCTGTCCCGCGAGGTGAACGGCGAGAACCCCGGCGCCAACCGCGTACGCATGGCACTGGTGGCCCCGCTGGCCGAATGCGTGGAAGCCGCCGAACGCATCAAGCGCTACGTGCAGGGCCTGTAAAGGGTCACAGCCGTAGGTTGCCTATCTGTAGGAGCGAGCTTGCTCGCGAACACCCCTGGATCCGGCGTTGCCGGATGACTCGGTTCGCTAGCAAGGTCGCTCCTACAAAACACGCTACACCCACCGCCCCGCCTTGCTGGTCACCCAGGCCTCCTGGTTATCCAGCTCGCCCAGCACCTCGCGCATCGTCTCGTCGTCGATCTCGTGTTCGCGGCGCATCCGGTACAGCTCCAGCCGCTGCGCGCGCAGCGCCTTGATCCTCAGCGCCTGGTCGGCCAACTCCAGGGCACGGGCGCGCTCGCGGGCTTCCTTGCTGTCCGGTGCCGGGTCCAGCTCATGGCGGTACTCGGCCATCAGCTTGGCCTTCATCTCCGCCAACCGCGCCGTTTCGTCGGCGTCGCCGTCCGCGCTGGCAGGCATCTCCTCGCCCTCCAGCATGCGAATGGCCGCCGCTGCGGTCTTGCGCCAGACGGCCAGCGCCTCCAGCTCGCGCTGGTCGTTGCTGGCCGCCGGCAACCCACGCAGGAGAATCGGCAAGCCAATGGTCGCAGCGATCAACGACACCAGGATCACCCCGGCGGCGATGAAGATGATCAGGTCGCGCTGCGGGAAGGCCGAGCCGTCGTGCAGCAGCAGGGGTACCGAGAGCACGCCGGCCAGGGTCACCGCCCCGCGCACCCCGCTCAACGCGGAGATCGCCGACAACCGCAGCACCGGCTCGCCCGCCCGGCCGCCCAGCTCGATGCCCCACCACTGCTCGAAGCGCACGGACACCTTCCAGTAGCACCAGACCCAGCCAAAGCGCAGCAGGAGTAGCACGGCGAACACCGCCAGCACATAGAACAGCAGCAGCGAGGAGCGCCACATCACATCGTCGGCGTGATGGGCGACCGATTTGAGGATGTCCGGCAGTTGCAGCCCCAGCAGCAGAAAGACCACACCGTTGAAGGCGAACTCCAGCATCGACCAGACGCTGCGGTTGAGCAGACGGGTGTTGGTCTGCCGCGGCAGCAGGTCGACCCAGCTCTGCATCATGCCCGCCGCCACCGCCGCGAGGATGCCCGACACGCCCAGCTCCTCGGCGATCATGTAGCAGGCGAAGGGCAGGAGCAGCATCAGCACCACGTGGGTGGCCGGGTCGTCCCAACCGCGACGGATCATCCAGGCGCGGATGCGCCCCAGCAGCCAGCTGAGGAATACGCCGCTGGCCAGGCCGCCGACGGCCACCAGCAGGAAGTTCAGGCTGGCATCCATCAACGAGAAGGTGCCGGTCATGGCCGCGGCGATGGCGAACTTGAACGCCACCAGACCCGAGGCGTCGTTCATCAGCGCCTCGCCCTGCAGCACATGCATCAGGCGCTTGGGCAAACGGTTCTGGGCGATGGCCGACACCGCCAGGGCATCGGTGGGCGACAGCACAGCGGCCAGCGCAAAGGCGGCGGCCCAGGGAATCTCCGGAATCAGCAGGTGGATGAACACGCCGCCGCCCACCACGGTGAACAGCACCAGGGCAAAGGCCAGCGTGAGGATCGGCCAGCGCATCTTCCAGAACTCGCCCTTGGGCATACGCCAACCATCGGCGAACAGCAGTGGCGGGATGAACAGGAACATGAACAGTTCCGGGTCCAGCGCCACGTGCAGCCCCAGGCTGGGCCAGGCCAGCGCGGCGCCGGCGGCGATCTGGATCAGCGGCAGCGGCAGCGCAATGAGCTGCGCGGCGAGTCGGGTTCCCCCCACGACCAGCAGCAGGATGAGGACGGTATAGACGGTTTGCATCGACGAACTCCCAGCACAGCTCTCCATTGAAGCACCCGACGGCCGTCGGATCAGCCTCGCATCGGGCAAAAAACTGTTGCAAACCACCGACCTCCCGGCGGCGTCCCGCAACGGCCGCGGAAATGGCATAATCCCGCGCCTGAAAAAAGCATCGAAAAGGAGTAGCGCCCCGTGAGTGAGCGGACGCTGTATGGCATCAAGGCCTGCGACACCATGAAGAAAGCCCGCGTGTGGCTGGACGAGCATGGCGTCGAGTACGCCTTTCACGACTACAAGAGTAGCGGCATCGACCGCGAACACCTGCGCCAATGGTGCGCCGAGCATGGCTGGGAAACCGTCCTGAACCGCGCCGGCACCACCTTCCGCAAGCTGGATGACGCGCAGAAAGCCGATCTCGACCAGGACAAGGCCATCGAACTGATGGTGGCGCAGCCGTCGATGATCAAGCGCCCGGTACTCGACCTGGGTGACCGCACCCTGGTCGGCTTCAAGCCCGACGCCTACGCCGCGGCGCTGGCCTGAGAGCGGACGCCATGAGCATCGCCTGGGCCCTGTTCCTCCCCGCCTGCTTCGCCCTGAACATGGCGCCGGGACCGAACAACCTGCTGTCGCTGAACAACGCCGCGCGCTTCGGCCTGCTGCGCGCCAGCCTCGCCGGCGGCGGTCGGCTGCTGGCATTCGCGGGCATGCTGGCACTGGCCGCTTCGGGCGTGGCGCTGGTGCTGCAGGCCTCGGCCTGGCTGTTCCTGGCGATCAAGCTGGTGGGCGCCGGCTACCTGCTGTGGCTCGCCGTGCAACTGTGGCGCGCACCGACGGCGAACCTGTCGGTGAACGGCACTCCGGTTGCCGCCACCAGCCTGTGGCGCCTGGCTCGCCAGGAGTTCTGGGTGGCCGCCGGCAATCCGAAGGCCGTTTTGATCTTCACCGCGTTCCTGCCGCAGTTCGTCGATCCGCGTCAGGCCGTGGGCGCCCAGTTCGCCCAACTCGGCGCAGCCTTCCTGCTGCTGGAATGGCTGGCCATCGCCCTTTACGGGCTCGCCGGGGTCCGCCTCGGCAAGCTGCTCGCCGGCGCACGCGCCCGGCGCCTGTTCAACCGTGGTTGTGCCGCGCTGCTGGGCAGCGCCGGGCTGGGCCTGCTGCTCAGCCGCCGTCCGGCCTGACCGAATCCGTTCTTCGAGAATCTCTTTCAAGGAATCCCCCACATGTCGAAATCCCTGTTCAGCATCGCTTTCGGTGTCGGCACCCAGAACCGCCAGGGCAACTGGCTGGAAGTCTTCTACGCGCAGCCGCTGCTGAACCCCAGCGCCGAACTGGTCGCTGCCATCGCTCCGCTGCTGGCCTATGAAGGCGGCAACCAGGCGATCGCCTTCACCGCCCACCAGGCTTACCAGCTGGCCGACGCCGTCGAGACCGTCGATGCCGCCCAGGCCGCCCTGCTCAACCGCCTGGCCGAGAGCCAGAAGCCGCTGGTCGCCACCCTGCTGGCCGAGGACGCCGCCCCCAGCTCCACCCCGGAGGCGTACCTGAAGCTGCACCTGCTGTCCCACCGCCTGGTCAAGCCGCACGGCCTGAACCTGACCGGCATCTTCCCGCTGCTGCCGAACGTGGCCTGGACCAACCAGGGCGCCGTCGACCTGGCCGAGCTGGCCGAACTGCAACTGGAAGCGCGCCTGAAGGGCAAGCTGCTGGAAGTCTTCTCGGTCGACAAATTCCCCAAGATGACCGACTACGTGGTCCCGGCCGGCGTGCGCATCGCCGACACCGCCCGCGTGCGCCTGGGCGCCTACATCGGTGAAGGCACCACCGTGATGCACGAAGGCTTCGTCAACTTCAACGCCGGCACCCAGGGCCCGGGCATGATCGAAGGCCGCGTCTCCGCGGGCGTGTTCGTCGGCAAGGGCTCCGACCTGGGCGGCGGCTGCTCCACCATGGGCACCCTGTCCGGCGGTGGCAACATCGTCATCAGCGTCGGCGAAGGCTGCCTGATCGGCGCCAACGCCGGCATCGGCATCCCGCTGGGCGACCGCAACATCGTCGAAGCCGGCCTGTACGTCACCGCCGGCACCAAGATCGCCGTGCTGGACGACCAGAACAACCTGGTGAAAGTCGTCAAGGGCCGCGACCTGGCCGGCCAGGCCGACCTGCTGTTCCGCCGCAACTCGCAGACCGGCGCGGTCGAGTGCAAGACCAACAAGACCGCCATCGAGCTCAATGAGGCGCTGCACGCGCACAACTAAAAAATTGGCCTGAAGCTGCTGCGCTAGGCCATGCTGCGTTGAAATCAGGCGCGGGCGTGCTCATTTACAATCGTAAACTGCGCGCCCACGCCTGATTTCGCCTTGCCTGGCCGTCGCTCGCGACGCTTCACATCCAATTTTTACGTGCTGCCTGTCATGACTGTTAAATCTCCCTGGCGCTCCGACTTCCCGGCCCTCGCCGCCTTCGAGGCCGAAGGCCAGACCTACCTCGACAGCGCCGCCACCGCGCAGAAACCGCGCGCCATGATCGACGCCCTCGCCGGCTACTACGCCAGCGGCGCCGCCAACGTGCATCGCGCCCAGCACCTGCCCGGCGAGCGCGCCACCCGCGCCTTCGAAGCGACCCGCAGCCTGGCCGCCAATTGGCTCAACGGCGGCAGCCCGGCGCAGATCGTCTTCACCCGTGGCGCCACCGAAGCGCTGAACCTGCTGGCCTACGCTCTGGAAGGCCAGTTCCAGCCGGGCGACGAGATCGTCGTCAGTGCCCTGGAGCACCACGCCAACCTGCTGCCCTGGCAGCAACTGGCAAAACGCCGTCGCCTGAAGCTGGTGGTGCTGCCGTTGGACGCCAGCGGGCGTATCGACCTGAACCGCGCCGCCCCCCTCATTGGCCCGCGCACCCGCCTGCTCGCGGTCAGCCAGCTGTCCAACGTGCTCGGCACCTGGCAGCCGCTGCCCGAGCTGCTGGGGATGGCCCGCCAGCACGGCGCGCTGAGTGTGGTCGATGGTGCCCAGGGCGTGGTCCATGGCCGACACAACCTGTCGGCACTGGGATGTGATTTCTACGTCTGCTCCAGCCACAAGCTCTACGGCCCGGAGGGCCTCGGCGTGCTCTGGGGCCGCGCGGAAGCGCTGGAGCGCCTGACGCACTGGCAGTTCGGCGGCGAAATGGTCCGCGTGGCGGACTACTTCGACGCCCAGTTCCACAGCGCGCCCATGGGCTTCGAGGCCGGCACCCCGCCCATCGGTCCGGTGATCGCCCTGGGCGCCACGCTGCAATGGCTGGCCGCCCGGGACAGCGCCGAGGTCGGCGGGCACGAGGACTTCCTCCATGCCCGCCTGCTGGCCGGCCTGCGCGCCCGTGATGGCGTGCGCGTGCTGGGCGAGCCGGACGTCGCGCTGGCCAGCTTCGTGGTCGAGGGTGTGCACGTTGCCGACCTGGGCCATCTGCTCACCGAGCAGGGCATCGCCGTGCGCGCCGGGCACCACTGCGCCATGCCGCTGATGAAGACCCTGGACGTCGCCGGCGCCCTGCGCGTCTCCCTCGGCCTGTACAACGACAGTGCCGACCTGGAGCGCTTCTTCGCCGCGCTGGACAACGCCCTGGAGTTGCTGCGGTGAGCCTGCCCGCCGCTGCCAGGGAAGCCTTGCAGGCGTTCACCGCCTTGCAAGGCTGGGAGCAACGCGCCCGCCTGCTGATGCAATGGGGCGAACGCCTGGAACCACTGAGCGAAGCCGAACGCGGCGACGACCAGCGCGTGCAGGGCTGCGAGAGCAACGTCTGGCTGGTGGCGGATCGGCGGGATGGTCGCTGGCACTTCCGCGCCTATAGCGATGCGCGCTTGCTGCGCGGCTTGCTGGCCCTGCTGCTGGTGCGGGTGGACGGCCTGCCGGCGGACGAGCTGTCCGCCATCGACCTGCCGGGCTGGTTCGAGCAGTTGGGCCTGGGCAGGCAACTGTCGCCGTCGCGCAGCAATGGCCTGAACGCCGTGCTCAGGCGCATGCAGGAACTGATCGGCGGCTGATACGAATGTGTGTACGTAGGAGCGGACTCCGTCCGCAACAGGTCCGCATCGTGCCGGAGGCCATCGCGGATAAATCCGCTCCTACAAAATCGGTCAGCCGATGGAGCGTTCCGAAGGCCGCCGCGCGCCGTCGACGATCTTGTCCACCGCCCGCGCCGCCGCCACCATGCCGAAGGTCGCAGTGACCATCATCACCGCGCCAAAACCGCCAGCGCAGTCCAGTTTCACCCCCTCGCCGACGAAGCTCTTGGACTGGCACACGGTGCCGTCCGGCTTGGGATAGCGCAGCTGCTCGGTGGAAAACACGCACGGCACGCTGTAATGCCGGCCCGGCGTGCGGGAGAAGTTGTAGTCGCGGCGCAGCGTCGAGCGGACCTTGGCCGCCAACGGGTCGTTGAAGGTCTTGTTCAGGTCGGCGACCTGGATCTGCGTCGGGTCCACCTGCCCGCCTGCGCCACCGGTGGTGATGATCTGCAGCTTGCGGCGCTTGCACCAGGCGATCAGCGCGGCCTTGGCGGCAACGCTATCAATGCAGTCAATCACACAGTCCAGCTCGGGGGTGATGTAGTCCGCCATGGTGTCGCGGGTGACGAAATCGGCCACGGCGTGGACAACGACAGCCGGGTTGATCGCCCTCAGGCGCTCGGCCATGACCTCGACCTTGGGCTTGCCCACGGCGCCCTGGATGGCATGGACCTGGCGGTTGGTGTTGGTGACGCAGACGTCGTCGAGGTCGAACAGCGAAATCTCGCCCACACCGCTGCGCGCCAGGGCCTCGGCCGCCCAGGACCCCACGCCGCCGATCCCGACCACCGCCACATGGCTGGCCGCCAGCCGCTCCAGGCCTTCGCGACCGTATAGCCGCGCGATTCCGCCGAATCGCTGTTCATCCCGTTGCATCGCCCACACCTCTTGTCGAAACGGCCGGCATTCTATAACGACCCGGCGCCTGTATCGACGAGCCTCGGCACGCCTGCAACAAAGCCGGTTTGCCGCAGTCTCAGTCACGCGCCTACAACCCATTCTAAACTGTCGGAAAATACCCACGGACGCCTGCGCGGCGGACGGTGCCGGTAACCTGTACAGCCCCCGGAGTGCGGGGTAGGATGCGCCCCGACCGGCCAGTCCCGTACAGCGACTGTCCCGGCCCCTCCCCGTTCCACCCTTTGGAACCCGATCGCACCATGCCTGCACGCAAGTTTGGCCTCAACCTGGTGGTGTTCGTCGCCCTCGCGGCGCTCTTCACCGGCTTCTGGGCCCTGTATAACCGCCCCGTCAGTGTTCCCGACTGGCCGGAAAGCATTTCCGGATTCTCGTTCTCGCCCTTCCGCCTGAACCAGAATCCGCAGCGGGACCAGTTCCCCAGCGACGACGAAATCCGCTCGGACCTGGAACTGGTCTCCCGGAATACCGACAACATCCGCACCTACTCGGTGAAGGGTTCGCTGGCGGACATCCCCCGCCTGGCCGAAGAGTTGGGCATGCGCGTCAGCCTGGGCATCTGGATCGGCCCGGACGAAGCCGAGAACGAGGCGGAGATCGAGCGCGGCATCGAAATCGCCAACAACTCGCGCAGCGTGGTGCGGGTGATCGTCGGCAACGAGGCGCTGTTCCGCCGCGAAGTCACGGTCGAGCAACTGACCGCCTACCTGGACCGCGTGCGCAAGGCGGTGAAGGTGCCGGTGACCACCGCCGAGCAGTGGCACATCTACGAGAAGTACCCGGAGATGGCCAAGCACGTCGACCTGATCGCCGCCCACGTGCTGCCCTACTGGGAATACACGGCGATGAACGACGCCGTGCCGTTCGTCCTCGAGCGCGCCAAAGAGCTGCGCGCCAAGTTCCCGCGCAAGCCGCTGCTGCTGGCCGAAGTCGGCTGGCCGAGCAACGGCCGCATGCGCGGCGGCGCGGACGCCACCCAGGCGGACCAGGCCATCTACCTGCGCACCCTGACCAATGCGCTGAACAAGAAGGGCTACAACTATTTCGTCGTCGAGGCCTTCGACCAGCCGTGGAAAGTCGGTGACGAAGGCTCCGTAGGCGCCTACTGGGGCGTCTACAACGCGCAGCGCCAGCCCAAGTTCAACTTCACCGGGCCGGTGGTGAACATCCCCCAGTGGCGCGCCCTGGCAGTGGCCTCGGTGGTGATGGCGCTGCTCGCGCTGACCCTGCTGATGATCGACGGCAGCGCCCTGCGTCAGCGCGGGCGGACCTTCCTCACCGTGGTTGCCTTCGCCGGCGGCTCGGTGCTGGTGTGGATCGCCTACGACTACAGCCAGCAGTACAGCACCTGGTTCAGCCTGACCGTCGGCGGCCTGCTGGGCATCGGCGCGCTGGGCGTGTTCATCGTGCTCCTGACCGAGGCCCACGAGCTGGCCGAAACCGTCTGGGTGCGCAAGCGTCGCCGACCGTTCGACCCGGTGCTCAGCGATACCGGCTACCGGCCCAAGGTCTCGGTACACGTGCCCTGCTACAACGAACCGCCGGAGATGATGAAGAAGACCCTGGACGCCCTGTCCCGGCTCGACTATCCGGACTTCGAAGTGCTGATCATCGACAACAACACCAAGGACCCGGCAGTGTGGGAGCCGGTGCGCGACTACTGCGAAGTGCTCGGCCCGCGCTTCCGCTTCTTCCACGTCGCGCCGCTGGCCGGCTTCAAGGGCGGCGCGCTGAACTACATCCTGCCGCACACCGCGCCGGACGTCGATGTCGTCGCGGTGATCGACGCCGACTACTGCGTCGAACCGAACTGGCTCAAGCAGATGGTGCCGCACTTCAGCGACCCGAAGATCGCGGTGGTGCAGTCCCCGCAGGACTACCACGACGGCGAGGAAAACGTCTTCAAGAAGCTCTGCTACGCCGAGTACAAGGGCTTCTTCCACATCGGCATGGTCACCCGCAACGACCGCGACGCGATCATCCAGCACGGCACCATGACCATGATCCGCCGTACCGTGATGGACGAGCTCAAGTGGGCCGACTGGACCATCTGCGAGGACGCCGAGCTGGGCCTGCGGGTGTTCGAGAAGGGCTATTCGGCGGCCTATTCGCACCAGAGCTTCGGCAAGGGCGTGATGCCCGACACCTTCATCGACTACAAGAAGCAGCGCTTCCGCTGGGCCTATGGCGCCATCCAGATCATGAAGGGCCACGCTCGCGCGCTGTTCCAGGGCAAGGACAGCAAGCTCACCCTCGGCCAGCGCTACCACTTCATCGCCGGGTGGCTGCCGTGGATCGCCGATGGCATGAACATCTTCTTCACCCTCGGCGCGCTGCTGTGGTCCTCGGCGATGATCATCGTGCCCAAGCGGGTCGACCCGCCGCTGCTGATCTTCGCCATCCCGCCGCTGGCGCTGTTCTTCTTCAAGTTCGGCAAGATCCTGTTCCTCTACCGCCGTGCGGTGGGCGTGAACCTGGTGCGCTCCTTCCAGGCGGCGGTGGCGGGCCTTGCGCTGTCGCACACCATCGCCAAGGCGGTGCTGTACGGGGCGTTCACCAAGACCATCCCGTTCTTCCGCACGCCGAAGATGGCCTCCAACCATGGGCTGCTGGTGGCATTGGCGGAAGCACGCGAAGAGGTGTTCATCATGCTCCTGCTGTGGGGCGCGGCGCTGGGCATCGTCCTGGTGCAGGGCGTACCGAGCCGCGACATGATGTTCTGGGTCGCCATGCTGCTGGTGCAGTCGCTGCCCTACCTCGCCGCCCTGGTGATGGCCATGCTGTCCGCCGCGCCCAAGGCGCAGGAAGCGCCGGCAGCAGACGCCGCAGCGGCCAGCTGAGGGTGGGCCGTTCCTTGCCAGTTCGGAGCGGCGCGCCCTCTCCCTGACCCTGGCTACGCGCCCCGCTCCGAAGGGAGAGGGGAGCGTTCAGAGCAGGATGGCACCACTGCGTCAGTCGGCACGGTCAGCTCCCTCTCCCTTCAGGGAGAGGGCGGGGGAGAGGGCGTCACTGGCACAGGCTTGCAGAAGGCACTCTCCCGACCAGTGAATCCACTCCGCCTGTCCCCTCCCAAGAACGCCGGCCATCCACCGGCGTTTTTGCTTTAAGATGGGCGCCTTTTTCCGTTCCGCCCCCAGGATGCCCCTCATGTCCCTCTCGCCGACACTGGCCCTCGCCTGCGAGCTGATTCGCCGTCCCTCTGTCACACCGGTCGATGCCGACTGCCAACAGCTGATGATGCAGCGCCTGGGCGCCTGCGGCTTCGCCCTGGAGCCCATGCGCATCGAGGACGTGGATAACTTCTGGGCCCTGCGCCAGGGCCGCGACGGCGCCAACGGGCCGGTGCTGTGCTTCGCCGGCCACACCGACGTGGTGCCGACCGGCCCCGAGCAGGCCTGGCAGCACCAGCCGTTCGACGCCCTGATCGATGCCGACGGCATGCTCTGCGGGCGCGGCGCGGCGGACATGAAAGGCAGCCTGGCGTCGATGATCATCGCCACCGAGCGCTTCGTCGCCGACCACCCGGACCACCGCGGCAGCATCGCCTACCTGATCACCAGCGACGAGGAAGGCCCGGCGCATCACGGCACCAAGGCCGTGGTCGAGCGCCTGAAGGCGCGCAACGAGCGCCTGGACTGGTGCATCGTCGGCGAGCCGTCGAGCACCACCCTGGTGGGTGACATCGTCAAGAACGGTCGCCGTGGCTCCCTCAGCGCCACCCTCACCGTCCGCGGCAAGCAGGGTCATGTGGCCTATCCGCACCTGGCGAAGAACCCGATCCACCTGGCCGCCCCGGCCCTGGCGGAGCTCGCCGCCGAGCACTGGGACAACGGCAACGATTACTTCCCGCCAACCAGTTTCCAGATCTCCAACATCAACGGCGGCACCGGCGCGACCAACGTCATCCCGGGGGAGCTGAAGGTCGTCTTCAACTTCCGCTTCTCCACCGAATCCACCGTGGAAGGCCTGCAGCAGCGCGTCGCGGCGATCCTCGACAAGCACGGCCTGGATTGGCACATCGACTGGGCGCTGTCCGGCCTGCCCTTCCTCACCCAGCCGGGCGAGCTGCTCGATGGCGTGGCCGCGGCGATCCGCGCCGTCACCGGCCGCGAGACCACACCGTCGACCTCCGGCGGTACGTCCGACGGCCGCTTCATCGCCACCATGGGCACCCAGGTGGTCGAGCTCGGCCCGGTGAACGCCACCATCCACCAGGTGGACGAGCGCGTGCTGGCCAGCGACCTCGATGTGCTGACCGAAATCTACTACCAGACCCTGGTGCGACTGCTGGCATGACTGGACCGAACAAAGGCTTCTGCCTGGGCGCCGTACAGCCCGACACCCCGCCGCCCGCGCCTGCCGCCGAGCGTCGCTATTCGCTGCGCGTGTACCAGATCGCCCAGCGCCGCCGCTCGTTGCCCACCGTGCTGCGCAACGACCTGCCGCAGCCGCTGGTGCCGCCGCAAGGGAAGAAGGGATGCTGATCTGCCCGCTGTGCCGCGAGGCACTGACCGCAGTCGACAATGGCGTCGCCTGCCCCGCCGGCCACCGCTTCGACCGCGCCCGCCAGGGCTACCTGAACCTGCTGCCGGTGCAGCACAAGAAGAGTCTCGACCCGGGCGACAACGCCGCCATGGTCGAGGCGCGCCGGCACTTCCTCGGCGCCGGGCACTATGCGCCGCTGGCCAGGCGCCTGGCCGAGCTCGCCGCCGAGCGCGCTCCCAGCCGCTGGCTGGATATCGGGTGCGGCGAGGGCTACTACACCGCGCAGCTGGGTGAAGCCCTGCCACAGGCCGACGGCTATGCGCTGGATATCTCCCGCGAGGCCGTCAAACGCGCCTGCAAACGCGCCCCGCAACTGACCTGGATGGTCGCCAGCATGGCCCGCGTGCCGCTGGCCGACGCCTCCTGCCAATTGCTCGCCAGCGTGTTCAGCCCGATCGACTGGAAGGAAGCCGCGCGCCTGCTGACGCCCGGCGGCGGCGTGCTGCGCCTGGGCCCGGCGCGCGATCACCTGCTGGAGCTGCGCAAACGCCTGTACGACGAAGTTCGCGAGTACGTCGAGGACAAGCACCTCGCCGACCTGCCCGAAGAGCTCAAGCTGGCGCATACCGAACAACTGAGCTTCACGCTGCCGCTGCACACCCGCGAAGCGCGCGAGCACCTGCTGGCGATGACGCCCCACGGCTGGCGGGTCAACCCCGAGCGGCGCGAGCGCATCCTCGCCGAGCCCTTCGAGGTGACGGTCGCGGTACGCTACGATTGGCTGGAACGCCAAGCCCCCTGAAGCCGGTTCAAGGCCGGCCTGCGCTCGCTCATGCGGCGTTAGAAACCAATTCAAAATGCTCATTTACTATACGTAAACTCCGCTTTTGAATTAATTTTTGCCTTGCCTGAGCATCGCTCGGCTCGGCCTTGAACCGGCTTATGAGGACGCCATGCGCCAACCGGATATCGAGATCTACATCAAGGATGCCGACCAGGCCGCCGTCGGCGCCTGGCTGGAAAAGGCCCTTGGCCCCTGCTCCGAATGGCGCGCCCAGGGCGAGACCTTCAAGTGCACCGCCGGCAGCGTTCCCGCCACCTGGCTGCCCAAGGCCGTGGGCAAATGGCACAGCCTGTTCCTGGACAGCGACCAGACCCCATGGGACGACGACGTCGCCTGCGCCCGCGACGCCTGCGCCGCGCTGGACGTGGAAGTGCGCTGCGCGCCGGGCAGCTGGAGCGAGGATCAGGGCGAAGAGGACGCGGACCGCTGGCTGAAGGTGACAGCCGCGGGCGTCGAGGAAATCACCTGGCGCACGGGCTGAAGCCGTCAACTGCGCAGGCCGCAAAAACAAAGGCCCGTCCATTGGACGGGCCTTTGTGCTTTCGGGGGCTCAGACCTTGGCGACGTCTTCCGCCTGGAGGCCTTTCTGACCCTGGATCACCGAGAACTCCACTTTCTGGCCTTCGACCAGGGAGCGGTGACCATCGCCACGAATGGCACGGTAGTGAACGAAAACGTCCGGACCGCTATCGCGTTGAATGAATCCATAACCTTTGGCGTCATTGAACCACTTGACGGTTCCGACCTCACGATCAGCCATTACCACACTCTCCAACTTGCCTATTATTTTTGGATGGCCCCCGGGAATGAGGACTTCGGCAGTCGCCGGCTGAACGCTTTCCTTATCATCCAACCCGGACCGAATGGCACGTAGGAAGGTAATTCGAATAACGCCCAAGGGCGACAGCGCTCCCGAGTATATAAATCAAAAGTTACAGCTGAAAAGCACTTTTTCATCCACTCCGCGCCCCTATGACCAATCCGGCCAAAGTGCCATTTTTCGGGGCCTGCAGAGCCATTTTGGTGCTCGTTACCCTGCGTAACGAAAGTGTTTCGAACGTGGACTTCTTCCCACTTTCAGACATTTATGGCGGGTAGTTTCGTCCCCGCCCAGGTGTTTTCGGCAATTCTGCGGAAATGTCTTTCAGACGCAGTGAGAATGCGCCTTGCGCTTCACACGGCGACAATAGGCACGATCATTTATCTGCTGAATCTGCATGTCAGCATATTCCCTCGCCTCGCTGGATAATCGCCGCAGCCGGACCGAGATCCGCGAATAGGCGTGGAGCGGTTGCACCAGCAACGAACGTCGCCGCTCAGGGGCTGACCTGATAACCGCGTCCCTGCAGACAACCGCTGTAGGCGCTGGCACTGGCGGAACTCTGCGCTTCACTCTGCGTGCGGCGATCTTCCCGACGATCCTGGCGCTGACGCGAAGCACCGACCACAGCCCCGGCCGCCGCCACGTCACCGGCGCGATTCTGCCGGTACGCCTGCTTGGCATCGTCGCTGGCGCGGTCGTACACCTCGTCATGGCGCTGGCCACGCACCTCGGCGGCCACGGCTCCGGCCGCCGCCCCCCGCGCGGCGCCACGAACGCGCCCACCGACATGCGGGTCGGAACTGCTGGTGGCGCTGCTCGCGGCATTGGCGGCAACGCTGTTGCACTCGGCCATGTCCTGCTGCATCTGCTGGCTGCTCTGTCCTTTGAGCGGGGTAACGGTCTGCGCAGCGACCGGCAGCACAACCGCCACGGCGAGCAGACATCCCCAGGTGAATGTACGCATCGCGGAACCTCCACTGAATGTCATCCCCTAAATGGCAGAATAGCCGCTGCCCACGGGGCGTCCGCCCTTGCCGACCAAGCGCGCGTCGCTTTGCTGGCGAGGGCCTAATCCGGCAAACTAGCCGGCCTGAGCAATCGCTCGTTTTACACCTGCCAGCCATAGGGCCTGTATGCCTCGTTACCCGTTCCGCCGCTTCGGTTTTGGTGCCCTGCGCCGCCTGCTGTACCTCTGGGTGCGCTCGGAAACCATCAACCAGTCGGCCTTCAGCCTGAAGATCGACCGCAGCAAACCGGTCCTCTACGTTCTGCAGCAGCCCTCGGTGAGCGACCTCGCCGTGGTCGACACCGAATGCCGCAAGGCCGGCCTGCCGCGCCCGGTGATGCCGGTGGCTGTGGGGGAATCCATCGAGCCTGCCGCCTTCTTCTACCTGACCCCGGAGCCCGACTGGCTCGGCCGCCAGGACAAGCGCGGCGCGCCGCCGGCGCTGGTGCGCATGCTCGGCGCCATCGGCCAGAACGGCATCGATGATGCGCAGATCGTCCCCGTCAGCGTGTTCTGGGGCCAATCCCCGGACAGCGAGAAGAGCGCCTGGAAGCTGCTGTTCGCGGATAACTGGGCGGTGACCGGGCGCCTGCGCAAACTGGCGCGCATCCTCATCCTCGGCCGCAAGACGCGCGTGCAATTCTCCGCGCCGATCCACCTGCGCGAGCTGGTGGAACAGGGCAAGGGCCACGAGCGCACCCTGCGCATGGTCCAGCGCATCCTGCGGGTACACTTCCGCAACCAGAAGACCGCGGTGATCGGCCCGGACCTTTCCCACCGCCGCACGCTGGTGAAGGGCCTGCTACGCGCGCCGTTGGTGCGCCAGGCGATCCAGGAAGAGTGCGACACCCAGAAGATCTCCCAGGAAAAAGCCGAGGCGCTCGCCCTGCGCTATGCCAATGAGATCGCCGCCGACGTCTCCTATCCGGTGATCCGCTTCCTCGAGGTGACCCTGACCTGGTTCTGGAACAAGCTCTACGAGGGCGTGAAGGTCAACCACATCGAACGCGTGCAGGACGTCGCCCAAGGCCACGAGATCGTCTACGTGCCCTGCCACCGCAGCCACATCGACTACCTGCTGCTGTCCTACCTGCTGTTCCGCAACGGCCTCACCCCGCCGCACATCGCTGCCGGTATCAACCTCAACATGCCGGTGGTGGGGTCGATCCTGCGCCGTGGCGGTGCGTTCTTCATGCGCCGCAGCTTCAAGGGCAACCAGCTGTACACCGCGGTGTTCAACGAATACCTGCACACCCTGTTCAGCCGCGGCTTCTCCACCGAGTACTTCGTGGAAGGCGGCCGTTCCCGCACCGGGCGCATGCTGCACCCGCGTACCGGCATGCTGGCGATCACCCTGCGCAGCTTCCTGCGCGACTCGCGCCGGCCCATCGTCTTCGTTCCCGTGTACATCGGCTACGAGCGCGTGCTCGAAGGCCGCACCTACCTGGGCGAGCTGCGCGGCGCGGCGAAGAAGAAAGAGTCGATCTTCGACATCTTCAAGGTCATCGGTGCGCTGCGGCAGCGCTTCGGCCAGGTGTGGGTGAACTTCGGCGAGCCGATCCACCTCGAGCAGTTCCTCGACCAGCAGCAACCCGACTGGCACGAGCAGGAACTGGGCCCGGAATACCGCCCGGCCTGGCTGTCCGACACCACCCACCACCTGGCCCGCGACGTCGCCCGTCACCTCAACGACGCCGCGGCGATCAACCCGGTGAACCTGGTGGCCCTGGCGCTGCTGTCCACCACCCGCCTGGCCCTGGACGAAACCGCCCTAGCGCGGGTGATTGACCTCTACCTCGACCTGCTGCGCAAGGTCCCGTACTCGCCGAGCGCCACGTTGCCCGAGGGTGACGGTCAGCAACTGATCGAGTACGTCAAGAGCATGAACCTGCTCAGCGAGCAGAAGGACGCCCTCGGCCGCATCTGCTACCTCGACGAGCAGAACGCGGTGCTGATGACCTACTACCGCAACAACGTGCTGCATATCTTCGCGCTGCCGGCGCTGATCGCCAGCTTCTTCCAGAACAGCGGGCGGATCAGCCGCGAGCAACTGCTGCGCTACACCCGCGCGCTGTACCCGTACCTGCAGGCGGAGCTGTTCATCCGCTGGAGCCTGGACGAGCTGGACGCCGTGGTCGACCAGTGGCTGCAGGCGATGGTCGCGAGCGAATTGCTCAAGCAGGAGAACGACACCTTCATCCGCCCGCCGCCCAGCTCGCGCCAGTACGTGCTGCTGACCCTGCTGGCCCGCGCCATCGCTCAGACGCTGCAGCGCTTCTACATGTCCATCGCGCTGGTGCTCAACGCCGGACAGAAGCAACTCACCGCCGAAGAGCTGGAAAACCTCTGCACCGTCATGGCCCAGCGCGTGTCCGTCCTGCACGGCCTGAACGCCCCCGAGTTCTTCGACAAGAGCCTGTTCCGCCACTTCATCCAGACCCTGCTGGACGAAGGCGTGCTGCGCAAGGACGAGCACGGGAAGCTGAGCTACCACGAGCTGCTCGGGGAACTCGCCGAAGGCGCCGCCAAGCGCGTGCTGCCGGCGGAGATTCGCCTGTCCATCCGCCAGGTCGCGCTGGAGCGTCCAGCCCAGGAAGACAGCGCCCCGGTCGAACAGCCGCCCGCCAACCCGGGCTAAACTTCGCCGCCCTGCCAGCAGCTTGACGCCTGCGCACCGCGACCGATAGATTTCTGACGATCTACCTCGGTCGCGGTCAGGGACGCTTCCCGTGTTCAACAGGATTCTGATCGTCTGTGTCGGCAACATCTGCCGCAGCCCCACCGCCGAACACCTGCTGCGCGAATCCCTGCAAGGCACTGATATCGCGGTCGGCTCCGCCGGGCTCAGCGCATTGGTCGGCCACCCCATCGACAGCACCGCCCTCGCCATCCTCCGCCAGCACGGTCAGCAGCCCCACCCGCATCGCGCCCGGCAGGTCACCGCCGAACTGGTGCACGAAGCCAACCTCATCCTGGTCATGGAGCACTCGCAGATCCAGAGCGTGATTCGCCTGGCCCCCGAAGCACGCGGCAAAACCTTCCTGCTGGGCAAATGGCAGAGCGACCAGGAGATTCCCGATCCTTATCGCAAAGGGCCGCATGCCTTCGAGCGCGCCTACGCACTCATCGAGTCCGCGGTCGCGCCGTGGGGCGAACGCCTGCGAATTCGCCGATAATTTGACGAAAAGCTTTCCTTCAGAAAAAAGCGTCAGAAATCCTTACAAAGCGATGGTGAAAAAGGCTACGCTTTAGCCCAGCACGACCATATTCAGCTGTTTGGTCTCCCAGTTACGACACGTAATCTTCCAGGGGCCTACATCGCTTTATGAAGATCCTGCACATCACCGAGTCCTTCGGCGGCGGCGTCACCTCGGCCATCAACTCCTACATCCTCAATTCCCAGCAGCATGAGCACTACCTGCTGGCCTCGGTGCGCAAGGGCGACACCACCGGCGAGGAAACCCAGGGCCTGTTCAAGGACATCGAGCTGGTGCCCCGTCGGCTCTCCAGCCTGGCGCGAGTGAAGCCGTACATTGACCGCGTGCAACCGGACGTCATCCACCTGCACAGCACCTACGCCGGCGCGCTGATCCGGGCCCTACCCTTCATCCCCACGCAGAAGATCGTCTATACGCCTCACGGTTTTGCCTTCCTGCGCGGCGACCATCCGCTGATGCTCAAGGCCTACCGCGCCATCGAATCGCTGCTGGCAAAACGCACCGCGGTCATCGCCGGTTGCGGCCTGGACGAACAACGCATCGCCGGCGAACTGATCGAACCCGGGCATACGCTGGGGTTGGTCAACGTCTGTGACGAACTGCCGGAAGTCCCTCCGGTGCGCAGCCTCACCCACAAGCCGGTGGTGGGCATGGTCGGGCGCCTCAGCCGGCAGAAAGGCCATGAGTACTTTCGCGCGCTGGCGCAGAGCTGCGCAGACATTGCGCACTTCAAGTGGATCGGAGGCGGCGATGCTCAGGTCATGGCGGACATGGTCGCCGCTGGCATCGAGGTCACCGGCTGGCGTCCACGCGGTGAAGTCATCGCCCATATGAAAGGGCTGGACCTGTATTTCCACACCGCCGCCTGGGACGGCTTCCCGATCTCGGTGCTGGAAGCGGCAAAACTCGACCTACCCATCGCACTTCGACGCATCGGGCCTTTCGTCGCCGAAGGCTTGTCCACGGCACAGGATCTGTTCGAGGCCAAACGACAAGTCGTCGCCTTCGCCAGCGGCGATCCGAACGTGCGGGCCGATCTGGCTCGCAACAGCCGCAGCATCCAGGCCCTTCATAGCGGCGAACACCTGCAGTCTTCGCTGGAAAGCCTCTACGCCCGCTTCAACCCGCCCCACTCTGCCCGCCAGTTCGCAGCAGGTTGATGCCCAGGCCTGTCTTTCAAGACAGGTCTGAGCTCCTCACGTCTCCGCGGCCGCCCCTCCCCCTTCGGCGGCATCAACTGGCAAACGCCTTGGGATCGCCTCTCGGTCAAGCTCGAATACGACGGCAACGACTACCAGCGCGAACCCCTGAACAACAACCAGAAGCAGAAATCGCCATTCAACATTGGCATGGTGTTCAAGGCCGCCGACTCGGTGGACCTGCACGCCGCCTTCGAGCGCGGCAATACCGCTATGTTCGGCATCACCCTGCATACCAACTTCGCCACCCGCCAGGCACCGGCCAAGGTTTCCGATCCGGCACCGGAGCCACTGGCGGATAACGCCCAAGGCCATCCGCAACTCCCAACAGATTGGGCCGACGTGTCACGCCGTCTCGCGGATAACGCCGGCTACAAGGTCGATCGCATCACCCGCAAGGACAGCGAAGTCGTCGTCTACGGCGAGCAGACCCGCTACCTCTATCCGCCCGAAGCCGTCGGCCGCGCCGCGCGCATCCTCGATAACAGCACCGATGACGACATCCAGTGGTTCACTGTCGTCGATAGCCGTTACGGGCAACCCGTGGTGGAAACCAGCGTACCGCGCAACGTGTTCCGTGACGTGGCGAACCAGGAACGCCCGCTGGCCGACCTGCGCCGCACCACCGAACAGAACGTGCCGCTGCCGCAAGAAGAAGAATTGCTCTACGCCCAGCGGCCCGATCCCTTCAGCTATAACCTCGGGCTGGGCTACAACCAGAGCATCGGCGGGCCGGACAACTTCCTGCTCTACCAATTCACCGCCGACCTCGACAGCGAATACCGCTTCACCCCGAGCCTGTGGTGGAACGGTCTGCTCAGCGCCAACCTGATCAACAACTACGACAACTTCAAGTACGACGCCCCCAGCGGCCTGCCGCGCGTACGCACGGATATCCGTCAGTACATGACCACGTCCGACGTCACCCTGCCCACCTTCCAGCTGAACAAGACCGCGCGCCTGGACCAGGACCTCTACGGGATGATGTACGGCGGCTACCTGGAAAGCATGTACGCAGGCGTCGGCGGGGAACTGCTGTACCGCCCCATGGGCTCGGACTGGGCCCTGGGCGCCAACCTCGACCTGGTCCGCCAGCGCGATTTCGACCAGCACTTCGGCCTGCGCGATTACCAGACGGCCACCGGCTTCGTCACCCTCTACTGGCAGACCGGCTTCCAGGACATCCTCGCCACCGTCAGCGCCGGCCGTTACCTGGCGCGCGACTGGGGTAGCACCTTCGACCTGTCCCGCCAGTTCAAGAATGGCGTGCGCTTCGGCACCTGGGTCACCCTCACCACCGCCAGCAAGGAAGAGTTCGGCGAAGGCAGCTTCGACAAGGGCATCTATGTGTCGATCCCCTTCGACGAGCTGATGAGCAGCTCCACCATGCGCCGCGCCAACCTCTCCTGGAACCCGCTGACCCGCGACGGCGGCGCAATGCTCAACCATTACTACTCGCTGTACGACCTCACCGATGGCCGTGATCAGGTGATGTT
Organism: Pseudomonas sp. NY15437; assembly: GCF_048068435.1. NCBI lineage: Bacteria > Pseudomonadati > Pseudomonadota > Gammaproteobacteria > Pseudomonadales > Pseudomonadaceae > Pseudomonas > Pseudomonas sp. NY15437. The sequence continues at coordinate 39,498 of NZ_JBLUQC010000015.1, read as the reverse complement.
CCAGAACCTGTTCGGACGCATCGTGAAATAACTCGACGCTCGCCCGTCACATGGCGCCGAAACCAATGTCCGCCACAATGGTCTGACGCGCCCTGGAACCAAGGAGAGCTCCGCCATGAAAACCCTTCCCCTGCTGCTGATGACCGGCGTGCTCGCCGCGTGCAGTTCCGCGCCATCTGCCGACAAGGCGTCGCTGGACGGTGAAGTCGTCTACCTGCAACGCATCGCCCTGCCGCCGACGGCGCAGGTGACCGTGCGCCTGCAGGACGTGTCGCTGGCGGACGCGCCGGCGATTGACCTCGCCCAGCAGCAGTTGGTGCCAGGCCGTCAGGTCCCGCAGGCCTTCCACCTCGAGTACGACCGCAGCGAGGTCAAGCCGGGCCACAGCTACGCCGTCAGTGCCCGCATCGAAGACCATGGCCGGTTGCTGTTCATCACCACCGAGCGCCACAGCGTCCGCCTCGACGGCAGCGATCCGCAACCGCTGCGTGTGCGTGTCGATCCTGTGCGCTGATTCACCGCGCCGCCGGGTTTTCCCCGGCGGCCATCCTCCGTTAATCTCGCTCCTTCATTTTCACCCCGGCGGCTACTCCAGCCATCGGGTTTCACCAAGGAAGTACCGATGCTGCGATTCCCCGTTCTGCTGGCCGGCGCTCTGCTGTCCGTCAATGCCTTCGCCCTGTCCCTTTCCGATCTCAGCCAGAGCGACGCCACCGGCGGCCTGAAGGATGCGCTGACCCAGGGCGCCCAGGTGGCCGTGAAGCAGCTCAGCCAGCCCGGCGGCTTCAGCAATGACCCGGCCGTGCGCATCGAACTGCCCGGCAAGCTGGGCAAGGCCGCCAAGACCATGAAGCAGTTCGGCATGGGCGCCCAGGTTGACCAGCTCGAAGCGAGCATGAACAAGGCCGCCGAGGCCGCCATGCCGCAGGCCCAGGCGCTGCTGGTGGACGCGGTGAAAAAGATGACCGTCACCGACGCCAAGGGCATCCTGCAGGGCGGCGACCATTCCGCCACCGATTACCTGAACCGCAGCAGCCGCGATCAGCTGCGCGCCAAGTTCCTGCCGATCATCAAGCAGGCCACCGACCAGGTTGGCGTGGCCAAGCAGTACAACGCCTTCGCCAGCCAGGCCGCCGCCTTTGGCGTGGTCGATGCGAAGAATGCGAACATCGAGAACTACGTGACCGAGGAAGCGCTGGACGGCCTGTTCAAGCTCATCGCCGAGCAGGAAAAGACCATCCGCCAGAACCCGACCGCCGCGGCCACCGGTCTGGCGAAAAAGGTCTTCGGGGTGCTCTGAATTCCGCCTGTGGACAAAAGAAAAAGCCCGGCAATTGCCGGGCTTTTTCATGCCTGTTCAGTCATCGCCTGTAGGAGCGGGCCATGCCCGCGACGGCACGCCAGAGAACGCAGGCAACGGGTATCGCTTCGCTTTATGCCATCCTGCGAAAACACCTCGCCCCAGAGCTGGAAATCGGCTTCAACCTGTAGGAGCGCGCCCTGCGCGCGTTGGCGGGCAGGGCCCGCTCCTACAGGGAATACCGAGCTAGGCCTCTTTCTTCACCCTGAACCACGCCGCGTACAGCGCCGGCAGGAACAACAGAGTCAATGCCGTGGCGACGATCAGGCCGCCCATGATCGCCACCGCCATCGGGCCGAAGAACACGCTGCGTGACAGCGGGATCATTGCCAGCACGGCCGCCAACGCGGTCAGCACGATGGGGCGGAAGCGTCGCACCGTGGCCTCGATGATGGCGTGCCAGGTGTCCAGGCCGTGGGCGCGGTCCTGCTCGATCTGGTCCACGAGGATTACCGAGTTGCGCATGATCATCCCCGCCAGGGCGATGGTGCCGAGCATGGCGACGAAGCCGAAGGGCTTCTGGAACACCAACAGGAACAGGGTCACGCCGATCAGGCCCAGGGGCGCGGTGAGGAACACCATGATCATCCGCGAGAAGCTGCGCAGCTGGATCATCAGCAGGCTCAGCACCACCACGATGAACAGCGGCACGCCGGCGTTCACCGAGTTCTGCCCCTTGGCCGAGTCCTCCACGGTGCCGCCGACCTCCAGCAGGTAACCGTCGGGCAGTTGCGCGCGGATCGGGTCCAGCGTCGGCGAGATCTGCTTCACCAGGGTGGCCGGCAGCGAGTCGTCGTAGATGTCGGCGCGCACGGTCACGGTGGGCAGGCGGTTGCGCCGCCAGATGATGCCTTCCTCGAAGCCGTACTCCAGCGTCGCCACCTGCGACAGCGCTACGCTGCGACCGCTGCTCGTCTGCATCGATAGGCTGGGCAGCTGCGACAGGTCATGCCGGCCGCGCTCGTCGCCACGCAGGAGGATTTCGATCAGCTCGTTGTCCTCACGGTAGAAGCTGACGGTGGAGCCGGTCAGCGAGCTCTGCAGGAACTGCGAGATGTCCGAGGTGCTCACGCCCAGGGCGCGGGCGCGCTCCTGGTCGATATCGAGGAAGATCGCCTTGCTCGGCTCTTCCCAGTCCAGGTGCACGTTCACCACGTGGGGGTTTTCGCGCATCTTGTCGGCGACCTTGCGCGCCAGTTCGCGGACTTCGGGAATGTGTTCGCCGGAGACGCGGAACTGCACCGGGTAACCCACCGGAGGCCCGTTCTCCAGGCGGCTGATACGCGTGCGCAGGGTGGGGAAGTCTTCGTTCATGTGCTTGATCAGCCACTGGCGGACTTCCTCGCGGGCCTCCAGGTTCTTCGCCAGCACCACGAACTGCGCGAAGCTCGCCGCGGGCAGTTGCTGGTCCAGCGGCAGGTAGAAGCGCGGCGAACCGGTGCCTACGTAGGCCACGTAATTATCGATCCCCGGATGCTCGGCGAGCATCTTCTCCAGGCGATTGACCTGCTCGGCGGTGGCGGTCAGCGAATCGCCTTCGGCGAGCTTCAGGTCCACCAGCAGTTCCAGGCGCGCCGACGGCGGGAAGAACTGCTGCGGCACCAGGCGGAACAGCATGATCGCGCCGATGAAGGCCGCCACGGTGAGCAGGATCACCGTCTTGCGGTAGCGCACGCACCACTCCACCACGCGGCGGAAACGCTGGTAGAACGGCGTCGAGTACGGATCATGGCCCTTGTCGCTGCCGCCGTGTTTCTCCGCGTGACGCTTGGCCAGGTCAGGCAACAGTTTTTCGCCCAGGTACGGCACGAAGACCACGGCGGCGATCCACGACACCAGCAGCGCGATGGTCACCACCTGGAACAGCGAGCGGGTGTATTCGCCGGTGCCCGATTGCGCAGTAGCAATGGGCAGGAAGCCGGCAGCGGTGACCAGCGTGCCGGTCAGCATCGGGAACGCCGTGCTGGTCCAGGCGTAGCTCGCCGCCTTGAGCCGGTCGTAGCCCTGCTCCATCTTCACCGCCATCATTTCCACGGCGATGATCGCGTCGTCCACCAGCAGCCCCAGCGCCAGCACCAGTGCGCCGAGGGAAATCTTGTGCAGGCCGATGCCGAAGTAGTACATGCAGGCGAAGGTCATCGCCAGCACCAGCGGGATCGACAGCGCCACCACCAGCCCGGTGCGCAGGCCGAGGGAGAAGAAGCTCACCAGCAGCACGATGATCAGCGCCTCGGCCAGCACGCGGACGAACTCGCCCACGCCCTCGCGCACGGCCGCCGGCTGGTCGGACACCTTGCGCAGCTCCATGCCCGCCGGCAGCGTCTGCTGCAGGCGTTCGAACTCGGCGTCGAGCTTCTGGCCCAGCACCAGAATGTCGCCGCCGTCCTTCATGGCCACGGCGATGCCGATGGCGTCCTCGCCCATGAAGCGCATGCGCGGCGCGGGCGGGTCGTTGAAGCCACGGTGCACGTCGGCCACGTCGCCGATGCGGAAGGTGCGGTCGCCGACCCGTATCGGGAAGGCGCGGATGTCGTCCACCGAATCGAAGCGTCCGGAGACGCGCAGCTGCACGCGGTCGGTCGCCGTCTCGAAGAAGCCGGTGGCGGTCACCGCGTTCTGCTCCTCCAGCGCCTTCTGCACCGCCGCCAGCGGCAGGCCAAGGGTGGCGAGCTTGGTGTTGGACAGGTCGATCCAGATCTTCTCGTCCTGCAGACCGACCAGCTCGACCTTGCCGACATCCTTGATCCGCTGCAATTGCAGTTGCAGGCGGTCGGCGTAGTCCTTGAGCACCGCGTAGTCGAAGCCCTTGCCCGACAGCGCGTAGATATTGCCGAAAGTGGTGCCGAACTCGTCGTTGAAGAACGGCCCCTGGATGCCCTGCGGCAGCGTGTAGCGGATGTCGTTGACCTTCTTGCGGATCTGGTACCAGAGCTCGGGAATGTCGCGGGAATGGAAGTCCTCGCGGGCGACGAAGGTCACCTGGGATTCACCGGGGCGGGAGAAGGAGACGATCCGGTCGAAATCACCGGTCTCCATCAGCTTCTTCTCGATGCGCTCGGTCACCTGCCGCGAGACTTCCTCCGCCGTAGCGCCCGGCCAGTTGGTCTTCACCACCATGGCCTTGAAGGTGAACGGCGGGTCCTCGCTCTGCCCCAGCTTGGTGTAGGACAGCGCACCGACGATGCCCAGCAGGAGCATCAGGTACAGGACGATGGAGCGGTTCTGCAGCGCCCAGGCGGACAGGTTGAATTGCATCGGGCGTTACTCCTTCGCCACCAGCTTGATCGACCGATTCTCCCGGTCGACAGGCCGTACCTCCTGCCCCTCGCGCAGCATCTGGACACCCGCTGCCACCACCCAGTCGCCATCCTTCAGGCCTTCGAGCACCGGCACGCGGTCCTCCGCGTAGGGGCCGATGCGCACCGGCCGGCGATGCAGGGTGGAGGTCTGCGGATCGACCACCCAGACGAACGGCTGGCCGGCCTCCGAGGTCAGCGCGGCGAGCGGCACGGCCAGCGGCACGGCGCCTTCGGCATGGACATAGACGCGGGCGCTCTGGCCCAGCTCGGCCGGCACCTTGGCGTCGTCGAACGCCACCCGCGCGGCGAAGGTGCGCGACTGGGGATCGGCCGCCGGGGACAACTCGCGAATCTTGCCGCTGAAACGCTTGTCGCGCTGCGACCAGAGCTCGACGCTCACGGCCTCGCCGACGCGGAAGCGTTCGAAGGCGTGTTCCGGGAAGCTGATCAGCACCTCGCGGTCGCCGTCGGCGGCCAGGGTGAAGACCGTCTGTCCGGCGGCCACCACCTGCCCGACTTCTACCCGACGGGTGGCGATCACGCCGTCCTGGGGCGAGCGCAGCACGGCGTAGTCGGCCTGGTTGCGGGCGACGTCGTATTCGGCGCGGATCTGTTTCACCCGCGCCTCGCCGGCGCGGTAGGTGTTCTCGATGTTGTCGAATTGCGACTGGCTGACCAGCTGGCGTTCCAGCAGGGTCTTGTAGCGGGCGTACTCGGAGCGCACGGTCTGCAGGTTGGCTTCGGCGGCGGCCACCTGGGCGCGCGTGGCCTCGAGCTGCAGGCGAACGTCTTCAGGATCGAGTTCCGCCAGCGGCTGGTCCTTCTTCACCCGCTCGCCGGTTTCCACCAGGCGCTTGCTGACCTTGCCACCGATGCGGAAAGCCAGTTCCGGCTCGTGGCGCGCATGCACCTCACCGGGATAAGCCTCGGTGATATCCCGCGCGGGCAACGGCTGGATGACGATGGCCGGGCGCACCACAGGCTTCGCGGGCTCGCCGTTACCGCAGGCGGAAAGGGAAAGGATGAGGGCAGCAGGCAGCGCGACAGACAGAGCATGGCGGAACATGATGTGTGACCTTTCGCAAAACGCGGTTGGAATTCTTATACTCCCCGGTATAGTAAAAATACAGAACCCATCAGTCCAGTATTAGAAATGTAAAGACATGTCACCAACGAACTCATCGAACGGACCGGGTCGCCCCAAGGACCCCGCCAAGCGCAAGGCCATTCTCGAAGCTGCCAAGGAGCTGTTCGTCTGCCACGGCTACGACGGCAGTAGCATGGAGGCCATCGCCGCCGAGGCCGGGGTATCCAAGCTCACCGTGTACAGCCACTTCACGGACAAGGAGACGCTGTTCGTCGAAGCGGTGCAGTCCAAGTGCGCCGAGCGCATGCCCGAGCTGTTCGCCGAACCGCCGGCCGACGCGCCGCTGGAAAGCCTGCTGCTGAACCTGGGGCGTGGTTTCAACCAGTTGATCAACAGCCCGGAGGCGATTGCCATGAGCCGGCTGATGGTCGCCCAGGGCGCGGGCAACCCGCATCTGTCACAGCTGTTCTTCGAGGCCGGTCCGCAGCGCGTGCTGGATCAGATGGAGCGCCTGCTAGAGCAGGCCCGCCAGCAGGGCAAGCTGAAGATGGACTGCCCGCGCCGGGCGGCCGAGCATTTCCTCATGCTGGTGCAGGGCTGCGTGCACTTCCGCCTGCTGATCGGCTGCGAAAATCCGCCGACGCCGGACGCAGCCGAGGCACATGTGCAGGAAGTGGTGGCCTTGTTCCTTAGGGCGTTTGCGCCCTGATTCCCTGCTTTTTGTAGGAGCGAGCTTGCTCGCGAACCCGCTCAGCATGGGAGCCGTTGGATAGTTCGTTCGCGAGCAAGCTCGCTCCTACAGGTATCGCACTCTCTCTGTAGGAGCGGACTTTGTCCGCGATAGATCCGCCTCGCGCCGGTGGCTATCGCGGACGGAGTCCGCTCCTACTCAGAGCTTCGGACCCGGGAGATGAACGTCAGCCCTTCAGGCTTTTCAGCGGATAGATGTCGTACCGGCTGGATTTGCCTTCCAGGCTGTAGCTGGGCTTCTGCCCCTCGATGATCGGCGCCTTGCGCGGGCGCTTGACCACCACGCGGTGGCTGGCCAGCTTCAGCGCCGCCGCCAGCAGCGCCGGGGCGTCGAGGTCGTCGCCCACCAGCGGGCGGAACAGGCGCATTTCCTTCTTCACCAGCGCGCTCTTGTCGCGGTGCGGGAACATCGGGTCAAGGTAGATCACCTGCGGCGCCTCCCCGTCCCAGGCGGCCATGCGCTCGATGGCGTTGCCCTGCAGCAAACGCATGCGCGCAACGATGGCGCTCACCTCGACATCACCCGCCGCACGGGCCAGGCCGTCTTCCAGCAGTGCGGCGATGATCGGCTGGCGCTCGGTCAGGTCCATTTCGCAACCCAGGGTCGCCAGCACGAAGGCGTCCTTGCCCAGCCCGGCGGTGGCGTCCAGCACGCGGGGGCGCACGCCCTGCTGGATGCCCACGGCCTTGGCGATCATCTGCCCGGCACCACCGCCGAATTGCCGGCGATGCGCGGCAGCGCCCTCGAGGAAGTCCACCCGCACCGGGCCGGGCGAGTCCGGGCCCAGTTGCAGCAGTTGCAGGCCGTCATCGCCCAGCTGCAGGGCGAAATCCGCCTCGCCCTCGCCCATCGGCAGCCCGAGCCGCTGCGCCCACTGCTCGGCGGCGGCCTGCCAGGCAGGCGCCAGTGCCTGGACGACGATGCGCGGCGGGGTAAGGGCTTCGGTCATGGCGGGGCGATCCTGGAAAAAACCGCGATTCTACCGCAGCACCGGGCTCGCGGACTCAACGGCAGATCTGCCAGCCACCCAGGTCGAGGTGGAAGTGGTCATGGTGCGCGCGGTTGTAGTCCGGGCCGAGCACGCCATCGAAGTGGCCGCAGGCGCGATCGCGCACGGCATGCAGGAAGCGCGCGGCATCACCGTCTCCGCTCCAGTCCCTGGCCACCACGATGCGCCGGCCATCGGCCAGGCGGAAGGCCGCGATATCCAGCGCATTGGCCGTAGCATGCTGGCTGCGACGGGCGTCGGCGCGGCCATAGATGTTGCGGCAGGCGAAGCTGCCCAGGTGCTCCACCGCCGCCACCGGTTGGCCGTAGATTTCCCGCGCAACCGGTTGCAGGCCGTGACGTTCGAACAGCGCAAAGCTCACCGCCAGCGGGCAACTGGCGAGGAAGCTGCTGCTCAACCGCACGTCCGCGGCCTGCACCCGCCAGACATTCTGCAGCGGGCAGCCGGCCACCGGTTCGCTGTCGGCCATGGGCTGGGCCTTGAGGTCGGAGCTTTGCAGCGCCAGCCGGCACAGCGCCGGGTCATCGCGCAGACGCCAGAGCTTGTAGCGGGTCAGCAGGTTCGGCTCATCGCGCACATCCAGCGGCGTCCAGGGGTTCCAGCGATCCGGCAGCGTCACCCAGTGCTGCTGCAGCGCCAGCGCGAGGCCTGCGCCGACAACGAAGAAACCGAGCAACCACCGGCGCAAACGTCAGCCTCGGAACAGTCCGTTGATGCGGTCGAATGGCATGGCGCCGTGCATGGGCGTCAGGTCGCCCTTGGCCAGTGCCTCGGACGCGCTGAAGAACGCACCGTAGGCCGCCCGCGCCAGGGTCGAACCGACACTGACGCGCTTCACGCCCAGTTCGGCCAGTTCATCGAGGCTCAATTGCACGGCGGGCGAGCCCACCAGGACATTGACCGGGCGCGGCGTGACTGCGCGCACCACCGCCGCGATTTCCTCGCGGGTCTTCAGGCCCGGCGCATAGAGCACGTCGGCGCCGGCGTCGGCGAAGGCCACCAGGCGGCGGATGGTGTCGTCGAGGTCGGAGCGGCCATGCAGGAAGTTCTCCGCCCGCGCCGCCAGGGTGAAGGGGAACGGCAGCGCGCGGACCGCCTGCACGGCGGCAGTGACGCGCTCCACCGCCAGCTCCAGCGGGTAGATCGGCGCCTCTGCGCGCCCACTGGCGTCCTCGATGGAGCCACCCACCAGCCCGCAGGCAGCGGCCAGGGCGATGGTCTCGGCGCAGCCTTCCGGCGTATCGCCGTAACCGTTTTCCAGATCGGCGGCGACCGGCAGCGGCGTTGCCTCGACGATCTCCCGCGCGTTGGCCAGTGCTTCATCGCGGCTCACCGCGCCCTCCGCGTCACGCCGGCCCAGGGCGAAGGCCAGGCCAGCGCTGGTGGTGGCCAGGGCTTCGAACCCCAGATGGGCGAGCATCTTCGCCGAGCCGGCGTCCCAGGGGTTGGGCAGGACGAACAGGCCGTCGCGCTGGTGCAGCGCACGGAAGGCTTCGCCACGCTCCTGTTGGGTACGCTGGGGTTGGGCAGTCATGGCGGTCTCCTTGCCGAACGGGGGAAGGAGCAGGTTAGCCCCCTCACCTGCCGCGCGCCATGCACAGTTGGCGCGTCAGAGCAGGCCGAGCTGTTCCACTTCCGGCTTGGGTTCGACCAGCGGCGGCAGCCCGGGCAGGCGCTCGCGCAGCAGCGCATGGAAGCGTTGCGCCTGTTCGGCGGCGCGGTGGTTGTCCGGGGTGTGGAGGAACACGCAGGGCGTCAGGCCCTGCTCGATCCACTCGGCCACCTTGCCGACCCAGGGGGTGAGGTGGACCTCATTGGCGTCCAGGTCCGGGCCGCCGATGAAGCGTACCTGCGGACTGTCGCTGAAGGCCGCCGGGCGCACCGGCACCCTGGGTTTCTTGGACTGGGCATGGAGCACCGCCGGATCGTCGGACTGCACGGCGAACAGCGCCCGCGAATCGAGGCAGATGCGCTCGACGCCGCGGTCCAGCAGCAGGCGGTTCAGCGCCCGCTCCTCGTCGCCCTTGGCGAAGAACGCCGGGTGGCGCACTTCGACGGCGATACGCCGCCCGGCGAAGGCATCCAGCCAGGCGGCCAGTTCGCCCAGGCGGTCCGGGCCGAAGCCGGCGGACACCTGCAACCACAGCGGCGCGACACGCGGGCCCAGCGGCGCCAGCAGGTCGAGGAAGTCCTGGGTGGTTTCCAGTTGGCCACGCAGGTCGCCTTCGTGGCTGATGTCGCGCGGCAGCTTGGCGCAGAAGCGGAAGGTGGCCGGCATGGTCTGCGCCCAGCGCGCCAGGGTGTCGGCGTTGGGGCGCGCGTAGAACGTGGTGTTGCCTTCCACGGCGTTGAACACCTGGGAGTAGAACCCCAGGGTGTCGGCCGGACGCAGATCAGCGGGATAGAAGGTCCCGCGCCAGGCGGGCTCGTTCCAGGAGGGGCAGCCGAGGTAGTACGGCAGGTGCATCAGGCGTAGAGGTCGAGACCGACGACTTCCTGGCCCTCGTACTGGGCCACCATGCTGGCGGTGCTGGTGTAGCTGGCCAGGGCCTGGGCCGCGCGGGAGGTCAGCGGGCGCTGGTAGTCGAGGTTGTCGCGCAGGGTGGCCGGCACGCTGTAGCTGCTGGCGCTGGAGGATTCGACGCGGCGGGTCTGCGACTGCGCGTCGAACCCTTGGCTGGCCGAACTCGGTGCGGGCTGCTCGCGGCGGGTCTCGAGGTCACGCTGCACGTCCCGATACGGAGTCACCGCGGTGCCCGTTCGGGAAGCGCGCTCCGGTGTCTGGGATGTGGAGGTGAAACCGTCGATACGCATGGCGAAAACTCAGTGGGGATGCAGCCACTCTAGCGAGCAGGGTCCGCTGCGGTCAATTGGCGCAGGTCAGGCTTTCTTCGGGGTCGCCACGTTGTCGCGCAGGTACACCGGCTGGGCCTGCTCTGCGTCAACCGCCTCGCCGCGGGCCCAGGCGAACTCGGCCAGGCTCAGCAGGTCCTCTGCGTGCGGCAGCAGGCTGGCGTCGCGGGCGGCGACCTTCACCGCCAGGCGCTCCTCGAAGCCCCAGCCGGTGCCGGAACCGAACCATTCGCCCTGGGCATCGCGCGGCAGCTCGACGTGCTCGGGCGGCAGCACCGCCTCGGCGCCGGCCAGGCGCATCTCGCCCTGTTCCAGGCGGTAGCAGCCCCAGTACACCTCGTCCATGCGCGCATCGATGGCCGCCGCTACCTGGCTCGCGCCGTGCTCGCGGTAGGCGCGCTGGGCCAGTACGGCCAGGTCGGAGATCGGCAGCACCGGCTTCTGCAGGGCGAACGCCAGGCCCTGCACCACGCCGATGGCGATGCGCACGCCGGTAAAGGCGCCGGGGCCGCGGCCGAAGGCGATGGCGTCCACGGCGGACAGCGCGATACCGGCCTCGTCGAGGATCTCCTGCACCATGGGCAGCAGGCGCTGGGCGTGCAGGCGCGGGATCACCTCGTGGCGCACGAACCGGCGGCCGTCATGCAGCAGGGCGACGGAACAGGCTTCGGTCGAGGTATCTAGGGCCAGCAGCGTGGGCATGGTGTATTCCATAGGGCGAGAAAAACGGGCGGGCATTATAAACGCCAAAGGCCCGCGTGTGCGGGCCTTTGGCTGATACGGCGATGGATCAGCTCAGCGCGCCGAGTACCTTGGCGGTGATCTGCTCGACCGAACCGACACCCTCGACGCGGGTGTACTTCGGCGTGCCCTGGGCAGCGGCCAGCTTCTGGTAGAAGTCGACCAGCGGCTTGGTCTGCGAATGGTAGACCGACAGGCGGTGACGCACGGTGGCTTCCTTGTCGTCTTCGCGCTGGATCAGCTCTTCGCCGGTCTCGTCGTCCTTGCCTTCCACCTTCGGCGGATTGTGCTCGACGTGGTAGACGCGACCCGAGGCCGGGTGCACGCGGCGACCGGCGATGCGGCCGACGATTTCCTCGTCGTCCACGGCGATCTCGACCACGTGGTCAATGGCGACGCCCGCTTCCTTCATGGCCTCGGCCTGGGGAATGGTGCGCGGGAAGCCATCGAACAGGAAGCCCTTGGCGCAGTCGGGCTGGGCGATACGTTCCTTGACCAGGTTGATGATCAGGTCATCGGATACCAGGCCGCCGGCGTCCATCACGCTCTTGGCCTGCAGGCCGAGCTCGGTGCCAGCCTTGACCGCCGCACGCAGCATGTCGCCGGTGGAAATCTGCGGAATGCCGAACTTCTCAGTGATGAAGCGAGCCTGGGTACCTTTGCCGGCACCGGGCGCCCCGAGCAGAATCACACGCATCGATATGCTCCTTAATACTTGTTAAGCGAAATCACGGATCCGCCTCGTGGGGCCAATCTCATCATGCTTGGAATGGCGCAGATGCGCGCCGAAAGGTTGCTCACGATACACAGCGGTCCCACACCACACAAGCCGGCCATGGGGACTGCGCACGCCGATCCCGGGCCACTTCCGCACCCGGGATCAGCCTTCAAATTAATCTCATCTGGCCGCTGAGCAATCCACCTTTGGTGGGGGGTGCCGATACCTCAGCCGGTGTTGCGCAATCCCGCCGCGATGCCCGCCACCGTCACCAGCATGGCCTGCTCCAGACCGCCGCAGGCGTCGCCCGTGCAGCGCCGCGAGCGCGCCAGCAGTTCGGCCTGGAGCAGGTGCAGCGGGTCCAGGTAGGTATTGCGCACGCCAATGGATTCACGCGTCTCGGCGGCGTGGGCGAGCAACTGCGATTGCCCGGTCAGCCCCAGCACCACGCGCACCGACTGCGACAATAGGTCGCGTAAATGCGCACCTAATGGTCGCAGTTCCGATTGCACCAGACGCTCGTCGTAGAGTTGGGCGATTTCCCGATCGGCCTTGGCCAGCACCATCTCCAGCATGTCGATGCGCGTGGTGAAGAACGGCCACTCCTTGCGCATGCGCGACAGCAGCGCCCCTTCGCCACGCTCGATGGCCTTGAACAGAGCGTCTTCCCAGCCCAGCCACGCCGGCAACATCAGGCGGGTCTGGGTCCAGGCGAAGATCCACGGGATCGCCCGCAGGCTTTCCACCCCGCCCTCCCGGCGCTTGGCCGGGCGGCTGCCCAGCGGCAGGCGGCCGAGCTCCTGTTCCGGCGTGGCCTCGCGGAAGTAGTCGACGAACTGGGGGTTGTCGCGCACCACCGCGCGGTAGGCCAGCACGCCGTCGGCGGCCAGGCGATCCATCTCCTCGCGCCAGGCGGGCTCGGGCACCGGCGGCGGCTGCAGGGTGGCCTCCAGCACAGCGGCGAGGTAGAGGTTGAGGTTCTGCTCGGCGATGTCCGGCAGGCCGAACTTGAAGCGGATCATCTCGCCCTGCTCGGTGGTGCGGAAGCGCCCAGCCACCGAGCCCGGCGGCTGCGAGAGGATCGCCGCGTGGGCCGGGCCGCCGCCACGGCCGACGGTACCGCCGCGGCCATGGAACAGCAGCAGCTCGACGCCGTGCTGGCGGCAGATGTCCACCAGCGCCTCCTGGGCGCGGTACTGCGCCCAGGCGGCGGCCAGGGTGCCGGCGTCCTTGGCCGAGTCGGAGTAGCCGATCATCACTTCCTGCGGCCCGGCCAGGCGCGTGCGGTAGCTGTCCAGGCTGAGCAGGCGGTCGATGCAGGGCCCGGCGTTGTCGAGGTCATCCAGCGTCTCGAACAGCGGCACCACGCGCATCGGGCGCGGCAGCCCGCATTCCTTGAGCAGCAACTGGACGGCGAGCACGTCGGACGGCTGCCCGGCCATGGAGATGACGTAGGAGCCCAGCGAGGCCGCTGGCGCCTGGGCCACCACGCGGCAGGTGGCAAGGACTTCGGCGGTCTCTGGCGAGGCCTGATAGTTGGCCGGCAGCAGCGGACGGCGGCTGGCCAGCTCTTCCAGGAGGAATTCCTGGCGCACGCTTTCGTCCCACTCCCCGTAGTTGCCCAGGCCCAGGTACTCGGTGATTTCGCTCATCGCCCGGGCGTGGCGGGTGGAATCCTGGCGCACATCCAGGCGCGCCAGGAACAGGCCGAACGTGGCCGCTCGGCGCAGGGTGTCGAGCAGGTCGCCGTCGGCGATCACGCCCATGCCACAGGCCTGCAGCGAGCGATAGCAGAGCTGCAGCGGCTCCAGCAGCTCGCAGTTGTCCTGCAGCACCTCGGTGCCCGGCTCCTCGCCGCTGTGGATGGCGCGCTCGGCCCAGGCCCGGGTGGCGCGCAGGCGTTCGCGCAATTGCTTGAGCAGCGCGCGATAGGGTTCGGCGAGGTCGCCGACTTCCGCGCGCAGCTCATCGCTGGCCTGCTGCATGGAGAGTTCCGCGGCCAGGCTGTCGACGTCACGCAGGTACAGGTCGGCCGCCATCCAGCGCGCCAGCAGCAGCACCTCGCGGGTGATGGCCGCGGTGACGTTGGGGTTGCCGTCGCGGTCGCCGCCCATCCACGACGCAAAGCGGACCGGCGCGGCTGTCAGCGGCAGGCGTTCGCCGAGGGTGTCCTGCAGGGTGCGGTCGACGTGGCGAAGGAAGGCTGGCAGCGCGTGCCAGAGCGAATGCTCGATCACCGCGAAGCCCCATTTCGCCTCGTCCACCGGGGTGGGCCGGGTGCGGCGGATCTCGTCGGTGTGCCAGGCCTCGGCGATCAGGCGCTGGAGCTTCTCCTTCACCGCCTGGCGCTCTTCGGGCAGCAGGTCGGCATGGTCGCCGGCGGCCAGTTGCGCGGCGATGGCGTCGTACTTCTGGATCAGCGTGCGGCGCGCCACCTCGGTGGGGTGCGCGGTGAGCACCAGCTCGATCTCCAGCTCCGCCACCTGCCGCGCCAGGCCCTCGGCGCCGAGGCCGGATTTGCGCAGGCGGCCGAGCAACTCGGCAAGCACGCGGTTCTCGAAGGGTTCCGGCTCCTTGGGCGTGCGCCGGCGGATGCGGTGGTACTGCTCGGCGATGTTGGCGAGGTTGAGGAACTGGTTGAAGGCGCGGGCCACCGGCAGCAGTTCGTCCTCGCCCAGGCCGTCGAGCGTCGCGGTGAGCTGTTTGGCGCCCTCGGCGGAGCCGCGCCGGGCGGCCTTGGCGCCGGTGCGGATCAGTTCGATCTTGTCGAGGAAGCCTTGCCCGTACTGGGCGCGGATGGTCTGCCCGAGCAGTTCGCCGAGCAGGTGAACGTCCTCGCGCAGGCGCGCATCGATATCCGGCATCGCAGTCTCCTGGAGAGAGAGCCCTTGGCTGAGAAAAAGGCGTCGCTTGCTTTCACAGTGCCGCCGACCGCGCCGGCAGGCAAGCGCTCGACGAACGCCCGCAGTCCTGCTCGGACAACGTCTAGGCTGAAAGTTATCCCCATCGACGGGAAAACCTGCGGCGGCCTCACGAGGGCCGACCGCCACGTAACGACCCTAGAGGTGAACATGAAAATCCGCGAGCTGGTACGCCATTGGGAAAAGAACGCCAGGGGGCGCATGACCCACCATCAGTACAGCATTCCGCTGGACGTCGAGACCGCCGCGCGCCTGGCCGCGCTGCACGACCTGTACCCCAAGCGCAGCGTCGAGGAGCTGCTGGGCGAACTGGTCAGCGCGGCACTGGAGGAGCTGGAGGCGAGCTTCCCCTATGTGCAGGGCAGCAAGGTGGTGGCGCAGGACGAACAGGGCGACCCGATCTACGAGGACACCGGCCCGACGCCGCGCTTCCTGGCGCTGTCGCGCAAGTACCTGCAGGAGCTGACGGAGGCGGAGCATTCCTAAACGAAATGCCGGGGCGCTTCGTTTTAGTGTAGGAGCGAGCTTGCTCGCGAACAGCTTGCCGGCAGCTCCAGCGCTGGGCGGGTTCGCGAGCAAGCTCGCTCCTACGAAGAGCCACCATGGATTTCGCCCTGCGCAGGGTTGAACGCGCGAACGCGCTCAATGCCGACCATGCACCCCCGGCACGTGCAGGTGCCCCGCCCCCGCGCACGCTTCCGGAATCACCGATGGCTCTGCCGGCTGTTCCAGCTCGCGCAGGATGCCGCAATCCTCGCTGCTGCCCTGCCCCTGGCAGCGCGCACGCAGGTCGCGCAGTTGCTGGCTGAGGGACTGCAACTCGGCGATGCGCACCTCGACATGGTGCAGGTGTTCGTCGATCAGCCGGTTGGCGGTGCCGCAGTCGGATTCGGGGCGGTCGCGCAGGCCGAGGAGGATGCGGATTTCCTCCTGGGTCATGTCCAGCGAACGGCAATGGCGGATGAACGACAGTCGCTCGACATGGCTGGCGTCGTACTGCCGGTAGTTGCCCTCGCTGCGCGACGGCGCCGGCAACAGGCCTTCACGCTCGTAATAGCGGATGGTTTCCACCGGGCAGCCGGTCTGTTTTGCCAGTTCACCGATCTTCATGCGCGACTCCTTGCAACGGACGCTTGACTCTGTAGTTGCTACAGGGTGTGCAATCGGCAGCAACTCGTCAAACAGGAACGGACGACATGACTGCCAACCGCCAGGGGCCGACCATCCACGGCCCCGTACAGGACCGTGAACATGACGCCGCCGGCTGCTGCGGCGGCGACAAGGGCGCGCTGCTGCGCGCGCCCAGCGCCGAACCTGCCGCGCATCCCCATGACCACCGCCACGATCACGATCACGATCACGATCACGATCACGATCACGATCACGATCACGATCATCACGAGGATCATGGCGCTCGGGCGCAAGAAGCGGCGACAGCCGCCGCCGGTGCTGCCAGCGGCGAGCTGCGCTGGACCAGCCTGCGCATCGATGCCATGGATTGCCCCACCGAGGAGCGCCTGCTGCGCGATGCGCTCGGCCGCGTGTCCGCCGTGGAGGACCTGGACTTCAACCTGATGCAGCGCCTGCTGCGCGTGCAGCACCGTTTCGACAGCGTCGAGCCGCTGCAGAAGCTGGTGGCCTCCCTGGGCATGCAGGCCGAGCCGGTGGACGAAAACGCCCCCGTTTCCGCCCAGCCGGCCCCGCACAAGCCCTGGTGGCCGCTGGCGCTGGCCGGCGTCGCCGCGGCCGCTGCGGAAGCCTTCGAGTGGTTCGCCATCGGCCCGTACTGGCTGGTGGCGGCCCTGGCCATCGCGGCGATCCTCGGCGCCGGCCTGCCGACCTACCGCAAGGGCTGGATCGCCCTGAAGAACCGCAACCTCAACATCAACGCCCTGATGAGCATCGCCGTGACCGGCGCGCTGCTGATCGGCCAGTGGCCGGAAGCGGCCATGGTCGCGGTGCTGTTCGCCATCGCCGAGCTGATCGAGGCGAAGTCGCTGGACCGCGCGCGCAGCGCCATTCGCGGCCTGCTGCAACTCGCGCCGGAACAGGCCACGGTGCAGGTGGACGGGCAGTGGCAGGAAATCTCCGCCAAGGCCGTCGCCCTCGGCGCGCGGGTGCGGGTGCGCCCCGGCGAGCGCATCGCGCTGGATGGCGAGGTGCTCGACGGGCGCTCCAGCGTCAACCAGGCGCCCATCACCGGCGAGAGCCTGCCGGTGGAGAAGCAGGTCGGCGACAGCCTGTTCGCCGGTACCATCAACGGTGAGAGTGCGCTGGAATACCGCGTCACCCGCGTGGCCGACGACAGCACCCTGGCGCGCATCATCCACGCCGTGGAAGAGGCCCAGGGGTCGCGCGCGCCCACCCAGCGCTTCGTCGACCAGTTCTCGCGCATCTATACCCCGGCGGTGTTCCTCATCGCCGTCGCCACCGCGCTGCTGCCGCCGCTGTTCTTCGGCGGCGCCTGGCTGGACTGGGTCTACCGCGCCCTAGTACTGCTGGTGATCGCCTGCCCCTGCGCCCTGGTGATCTCCACGCCGGTGACCATCGTCAGCGGCCTGTCGGCCGCGGCGCGCCTGGGCATCCTGATCAAGGGCGGGGTGTTCCTGGAGATGGGCCGTTCCCTGCAATGGATCGCCCTCGACAAGACCGGCACCCTCACCGAAGGCCGCCCACGCCAGACCGACTTCGCCCCCCTGCGGGACACCGCCGCCGGCGACGTGCGCGCCCTGGCCGCCAGCCTGGCCGCGCGCTCGGATCACCCCGTCTCCCACGCCGTGGCCGTGGCCGCCGAGGCGGACAACATCGCGCTGTACCGCGTCGGCGAGCTGACCGCCCTGCCCGGCCGCGGCGTGAAAGGCGAGATCGACGGCCGCACCTACCACCTGGGCAATCATCGCCTGGTCGAGGAACTGGGGTTGTGCTCGAAGGAGCTGGAGGCGCGCCTCGACGCCCTCGAGCAGCAGGGCAGGACGGTCATCGTGCTGCTCGATGGCGACGGTCCGCTGGCGCTGTTCGCCGTGGCCGACGGGGTCAAGCAGACCAGCCGCGAAGCCGTCTCGCAGTTGCACGCGCTGGGCGTGAAGACCCTCATGCTGACCGGCGACAACCCGCACACCGCCACGGCCATCGGCGCCGAGGTCGGCATTGATGTGGCCCTGGGCAATTTGCTGCCCGAGGACAAGCTGCGCGAGGTGAAGCAGCGCCAGGCCGGCGGCAAGCGTGTCGGCATGGTGGGTGACGGCATCAACGACGCCCCTGCCCTGGCCCGCGCCGACATCGGCTTCGCCATGGGCGCGGCGGGCACCGACACGGCCATCGAAACCGCCGGCGTGGCGTTGATGGACGACGACCTGCGCAAGCTGCCGTCGTTCATTCGCCTGTCGCGCCAGACCCACCGCGTACTGATCCAGAACATCACCCTGGCGCTGGGCATCAAGGCCGTGTTCCTCGCCCTCACCCTGGCCGGCGAAGGCACCCTGTGGATGGCGGTTTTCGCCGACATGGGCGCCAGCCTGCTGGTGGTGTTCAACGGCTTGCGATTGCTGCGCCATCGCGGATGATCGACGCCGCTGCCTGAAAATGCCCGCCATCACGGCGGGCATTTTTTTTGAACCCCCTGGCAAAACCCTTAGTCCCCTAAACAGATGCCCGCTATCGATGGCGCAGAACCGCGCCGGAGAGCGGCCCGCATCCGCCGGCACTCGAAACGCCGAGGGAACCCTAATCAATTGTCAGAGGATTCACCCAATGGAACTGAAATCTCAGAGCGCTCGAACCGTCCCCGCTCATTCCACGCGCGCCTCGCTGCGCCACTGGCGCCTGGGGCTGCTGGCCCTGGGCAGCGCCGCGCTGCTGGCCGGCTGCGCCGGTAACCCACCCAGCGAGCAAATGGCCGTCACCGAATCGGCGGTGAACGCCGCCGTCAGCAATGGCGGCCCTGAATACGCACCGGTGGAAACCAAGAACGCCCAGGACAAGCTCGCCCAGGCACGCATCGCCCTGAACGACAAGGAATACGACCAGGCCCGCAAGCTGGCCCAGCAGGCCGAGTGGGACGCCCGTGTGGCCGAACGCAAATCCCAGGCCGTGAAGGCCCAGAACGCGGTGAAGGACGCCCAGCAGGGCGTGATGGAGTTGCGTCAGGAAGGCCTGCAGCAGGCCCAGTGATCCCGCCCCAACGCCCGGTCAAATAAGGAATTTCGACATGAAAAAGTTCATCGTACTGCCCGCTGTTTCCACCCTCGCCCTGGCCCTGGCCGCCTGCTCGACGCCACCCAATGCCAACCTGGAAAAGGCCCGTAGCGACTTCCAGGCCCTGCAGGCCCAGCCCCAGGCCACCCAGCAGGCCGCGCTGGAAACCAAGGACGCCGGCGACTGGCTGGCCAAGGCCGACAAGGCCTACCGCGACGGCGCCGATCAGAAGGATGTGGACCAGCTCGCCTACCTGACCCAGCAGCGCATCGAACTGGCCAACCAGACCGTGGCCCTGCGCGACGCCGAGGATCAGCTCAAGAACACCTCGGCCCAGCGCGCCCAGGCCCGTCTCGACGCCCGTACCGCGCAGCTGAACAAGCTCAAGGGCGAGCTGAACGCCAAGCAGACCTCCCGCGGGACCATGGTGTCCTTCGGTGATGTGCTGTTCGACCTGGACCGCGCCGAACTCAAGCCCGGCGCCATGGGCAATGTGCAGAACCTCGCCGGGTTCCTGCAGCAGAACCCCGAGCGCAAGGTGATCGTCGAGGGTTATACCGACAGCAGCGGCTCGGCGTCGTACAACCAGAGCCTGTCCGAACGCCGCGCCGACGCCGTGCGCATGGCCCTGCTCAGCCAGGGCGTGAGCCCGGACCGCGTGACCACCCGCGGCTACGGCAAAGAGTACCCGGTATCGAGCAACGCCACGCCGGCCGGCCGCGCCATGAACCGCCGCGTCGAGGTGACCATCTCCAACGACGCCAACCCGGTACAGCCGCGCTCGTCGGTGAGCAGCGCTTACTGATCCGGCAGGACGGCTTGCTCGCTGTAGGAGCGGATTCATCCGCGATGCGTCTGGCGTGAGGCTGGGCCCATCGCGGACGGAGTCCGCTCCTACGGTGGCGCCTCCTGTAGGAGCGGGCCATGCCCGCGATCCCCGCACCCGGTACGGCCAATCGAGAATCGGGGGACATCACGCCCCTTGTAGGAGCGAGCTTGCTCGCGAACCTATGCGGGCCGCCTCGATCCTCTCTCCTGAGCGTGGGCAAGTCGTCCCGCCTGACGTTGCCTCATCCTTATGCGCCGAAACGCCCCCGTCGCCTCTGGAGAGAAGGCCAGGGTGAGGTCTCTGCACGACGCCGCGTTCGCGAGCCAGCTCGCTCCTACAGGTCGGGGCTGGGTCAGCCCAGCAGGCGCCGATAGAGCGCCGCCATCTCCGCCGAGAACGGCACCAGCACCACTTCCCGCAACGAACTCCCCTCCCCGCGCGGACGGCGCAGCGCGTCCACGGCGACCTGCGCGGCCAGTTCGGCGGGGTAGCCGTAGATGCCGGTGCTGATGGCGGGAAAGGCGATGTTGGCGAGGTGGTGGTCCTCGGCCAGCTGCAGGCTGTTGCGGTAGCACTGGGCGAGCAGCTGCGGCTCGCCGTGTTCACCACCACGCCAGACCGGCCCGACGGTGTGGATGACGAAGCGCGCCGGCAGGCGGAAGCCGGGAGTGATCTTCGCCTCACCGGTCTTGCAGCCGCCCAGCGGACGGCAGGCGTGGACCAGGTCCGGGCCGGCGGCCCGGTGGATGGCGCCGTCGACGCCACCGCCACCCAGCAGCGAGCTGTTAGCGGCGTTGACGATGGCATCGACGTCGAGACGGGTGATGTCGCCCTGCCAGACGCGGATATCGGGGTGGCTCATGACGCTGGCTCCCTTGGCCGCGACGGCGGGCTCGCCGTCACTTGACCTGTTGCGGGGTTTCCTCGCCCAGGCAGCGCACGGCGCGCTTGCGGCTGTCGACCAGCACGCCGGTCAGGCCCTTCTGGGTCATGTCGAACATCACCAGTACGCCGTCGATGCACTGCGCCTGCTGGTCGGCCGGGTCCAGGGCGAGCTTGGTGTCCTGGCCGGGGATGCTCTTGAGCATGGTGAACTGGCTCAGCTCCAGCGCGTCCTCGGGCTTGGCGAAGTGGAGGTAGCCGTAGTACCAGAGCGTGCCGACCGAGACGAAGATGGTGGCGATGACGGTGAGGATGTAGGAGATCGGGTTGTTCATGGCTTGCCTTGGTTGGAGGATTCCGCCGGCTGTTCCTGGGAGGTCGCCGGTGCAGCAGAGTTCGGGACTTCGGCCAAGCGGCGCAGGCCGGTGAAGTGCTGCGGGTCGTCGAGGAAGCGCAGCATCACCTCGCGCCACACCGCTTCGCCGAAGGTTTCCACGTGGTTGCCACGGGTCAGCTGGAAAACCTTGGGCGGCGGCGCGGCCTTGTAGAGGGAGAGGCCGTTGTCCAAGGGCACAATGGTATCGTCGATGCTGTGGAAGAACAGCACGGGTGCGCCAGAAAGTCGCGGCATCGAGCGAATCGCGCTATCGCCATCGGGCACCAGCCAGGACAGCGGCACCTGCAGCGGCCAGGTCAGCCAGCTGGTGGACAGGGTGTATCGGCCGACATCGCGGTAGCTGGCCGGCACGCCGTCGAGTACCACCGCGTGCAGTTGCTGCTGCCGCTGCGGGTGCTCGCCCAGGTAGTGCACGGCCAGGGCGCCGCCCAGGCTCTGGCCAAGCAGGATCACCGGCTTGCCCTGCACCTCGGGCGCCTTGTCCAGCCAGGCGAAGGCGGCGTCGATGTCCTGGTAGATCGCCGGCAGGCTCGGCGAGCCCGCGGAATGCCCGTAGCCGCGGTAATCCAGCATCAGCACCTGGTAGCCCTGCTCAGGCAGCCAGTAGGCGCCGCCCAGGTGCCAGGCCATGTTGCCGCCGTTGCCGTGCAGGTGCAGCACGGTGCCCTTGACCGGCACCCCCGCCTTGGCCGGCAGCCACCAGCCGGCGAGCTTCACACCGTCGGCGGTGGTCAGGGTGACGTCGCGGTAGTCCAGCTTGGCCCGGGCCGGGGTAATGGCGACGTCGTCGCTGGGGTAGAACAGCAGGGAGCTGCAGCCGCCAAGCGTGAAGAGCAGCGTGAGGGCGGCGGCCTTGAAACAACGATTCAGCATGAGGTCGTCCTTGAAGGTAACCACCTTGTAGGAGCGAGCTGGCTCGCGAACCACGTGCCGGCAGCGCCGGGGTTGGGCGGGTTCGCGAGCAAGCTCGCTCCTACGAAGAGCCGGACAGGGCATGGTTAGAGGATATTGGCGTAATCCGCCTCGATGCGGTCGAGGCTCAAGTGATTGAGGAAGTTGGAGAAGCACATCCACGCCGACAGCGCGTTGAGGTCGCGGAACTGCGGCGGCAGGTACTTGGGCGGCACCACCAGGCCTTCGTCCACCAGTTGGCGCAGGGTACGCATGTCCTCCAGGGTGGCCTTGCCGCAGAACAGCAGCGGGATCTGCTCCAGCTTGCCCTTGCGCACGGCGAGCTGGATGTAGTTGTAGATCAGGATGAAGCCCTTCAGGTACGACAGGTCCTTGGTGAACGGCAGGCCGGCCGGCGTCGAGCCACGGAACACGCGGCTGGAGTTCTGGTAGCTGCTTTCCACGCTGTAGCCCTGCTCGCGGTAGAAGTGGAACACCTCGAGAAAATCCGCGCCCTCTTCGGCCATGTGGATGGCGCGGGTGCGGTTGGTCAGTTTGCGCAGGCGCGTGGGGTAGGAGGCGAAGGCGATCACTTCCATCAGGATCGCCAGGCCTTCCTGGGTCACGGTGGAAGATGGCGGGCCCTTGGCCAGGAAGGTGCAGATCGGCTGATTGAGGCCGTTGAGCGTGGTGCCGACGTGCACCAGGCCCTCGTGGACCTCCAGCGCGCGCACGTCGCGCTCGTTGAACATGGCGTCGGCGCGCACCTTGATGTAGTCGGCGCCAGCGGCGGCGTCAGCGACGATGCCGTCGGACTCGAAGACGCGGATAGTGTCTTCCTTGCCGTCGAACACCTGGTTCAGCCGCTCCTGCAGCATCTTCACCGCATCGCTGGCGGTCAGCGTCTTGGGTTCGTCCTTGAGGTCGCCGCGGTCGGCGATATTGTTCAGATAGTCCGAGAGCATCAGCCCCAGGTCGGCCAGGGTGGGGTCGCCGGCATGGAAGGCGTCGGAGGCCGAACCGTAGAGTTCCTGGGAGATCAGGCCGAAGTCCTGGGTGCCGCGTGCTTCGAGCATGCGGATGACCATGCGGTATTCCTTGCACATGCGCCGCATGATCTGCCCGACCGGGTTGAACTGCCCCAGGTGGCGGGTGATGTCGCGCTCGATGTTCTGGAATTCCTGCTTCTTAGCGCTGCTGTCGAAGGACAGCGGGCGGCCGTCGTAGTAGGCACGGTCGACCTTGGGCGCGTGCTTGCCACGGCCCTTGAGGAAGTCGTCGCGGATGCCGTCGTCCCACTTGATGGCGTCGAGCACGCGGATCGGCGTCTGCGCCTCGACGATGCGGTCGGACAGGCCGCGGATGATCTGCTGGTATTCGTTGGGCGTGGACTTCTTGCGCCGTGGGGTCATGGCTTTTCTCCCGGGGTCACGCGCGAAAAGCGCAGCGCTTCGACGAACACGTCGGAGTTGGCAGGATCGTTGAGGTAGCGGATCACCTCCGGCAGCGGGCTGCTCACCAGGGCGCCGGCGCCCTGTTCGGTGTCGACTTTCTCGCCCTTGAGCGCGCCGTCCTTCATGTCCTGCAGGATGTGCTCGACATCCAGGTTATAGATCACCAGTTCGTCCTTGTCGGTGATCTCGAAGCCGGCCAGGGCGAAGTTGCCGCCCATGCTTTTCGGCAGTCCGGCGGACAGGTACCAGCGCTGGCCGTGGTGGGCGACGGTGAAGCCAAAGTCCTCGACGCTGTCGGTGTTGTCCTTGCTGTCGACGTAGCTGACGGCGCGGTAGAGGTTGGAGCCGGAGCGGGTGACCTCGAGGAACTGCTCCTCGCCGTACTCGTCCACACGCGACCACTGGCCCAGCAGGTGAGCCGGTGCGGGCTCGTTGGCCGGAATCGGGTCCTTGAACGTCACCAGGCAGCCACTGAGCAGGCAGATGCTCAACAGCAGCAGTGCACGCCAGACTTTCATCACGCCCTCCTTAGATCCGGATGCCTGTGCATGCGATGCGCCACGCCCTCCGGAGTTCCGACACGAAAACCCCGCCGGATGGCGGGGTTGGAATGCAGCAGCTGGGGCTACAGGCCCATCACCAGGTCGAGGTAGCGGCTAAGGATGGCACGCATTTCCTCGATCTGCAGGTGGTCGGTCCCATCCAGCAGGCCCTGATACTCCATCTGCAGGATGATGGCCGTCAACACCCGGGCATCCTGCTCGGGCTGCTTTGAACCGAGCACTTCGAAGAAATGCACCACGCCCAGGGAGAGAATCTGCCGGTGGCGCTGCGCCAGGTCATTGAGGCTGGGGTTGAGCAGCGCTTCCTGGCGGAAGGCCTGCTCGGCGAGCAGATGCTCGCGGCGCTCGTTGAGCTGGACAACGACATACTGGATCGCCAGCTCGACGATATTGGCGGTCAGCTCGCGGCGCGCGTGCGGGTCGTCCTGGGCGAGACCGGCGGCCATGGCCTGCAGGTCGCCTTCGACGCTGGCCCAGAAGGTCGACAGGGCCTCGGCGCTGCGTTCCACGAAGAGCGCGAAGGTGTCGGTGATGAGGTCCTGGATGTCCTTGAAGTAGTAGGTGGTGGCCGACAGCGGCACCCCGGCCTCGGCGGCCACGGCGCGGTGGCGCACGGCGCGGACGCCATCGCGCACGATGATCCGCAGGGCGGCGTCGAGGATCGCCTGGCGGCGCTGCTCGCTGCCCTGGCGGCTGGCCTTGCGGCCCTGGTATTTGACACTTTCTGCGATGGCGCTGGCGACTTGCGCTGCACTGTCTCGCGGGGACACGTGGGTCACTGGCATTACCTCCGGCGGCGCGGCCTGATGGCGCATTGTTCGAGCTTTTTTGTGGGAAAACAATTGCCGCTGCATGGCTGCGACACCGGCGCAGGGAGCGGGCCGCGAGGCAGAGCAGGCGGCTGGGAATCAGGCCTGGGAGTGAGACGTGCCACAGCGCGGCCGAGCCACGGCGACGGGGATACATTTCGTCGGATGGTATACCGTCAGATTCCCACCCACTTGTAGGAGCGGGCCATGCCCGCGATCGCGCGCATGGCGCGCTCCTACAGGTTGATGCCGGCGCCGCCCGGTAGTTCGGAAACGAAAAAGGCCGCCCCGAGGGCGGCCTTTCTCTGCCACGTCCTGCGCTTACGCCTGCGGGCGCATGTGCGGGAAGAGGATGACGTCGCGGATCGACGGCGAGTTGGTCAGCAGCATCACCAGGCGGTCGATGCCGATGCCTTCGCCGGCGGTGGGCGGCATGCCGTATTCGAGCGCGTTGACGAAGTCGGCGTCGTAGTGCATCGCCTCGTCGTCACCGGCGTCCTTCTCCTTGACCTGCAGCATGAAGCGTTCGGCCTGGTCTTCGGCGTCGTTGAGCTCGGAGTACGCGTTGGCGATCTCGCGGCCACCGATGAACAGCTCGAAGCGGTCGGTGACGCTCGGGTCGTTGTCGTTGCGGCGCGCCAGCGGCGACACTTCGAACGGGTACTGGGTGATGAAGTGCGGCTGCTCCAGCTTGTGCTCCACCAGCTCTTCGAAAATCATCACCTGCAGCTTGCCCAGGCCTTCGTGGCCCAGAACCTTGGCGCCGGCCTTCTTGGCGATGGCGCGGGCCTTCTCGACGTCGTTCAGGTCGGCCGCGGTGATGTCCGGGTTGTACTTGAGGATGGCGTCGAACACGGACAGGCGGGCGAACGGCTCGCCGAAGTGGAAGACCTTGTCGCCGTAGGGCACGTCGGTGCTGCCGAGCACGGCCTGGGCCAGCTCGCGGAACAGCTCTTCGGTCAGGTCCATGTTGTCTTCGTAGTCGGCGTAGGCCTGGTAGAACTCGAGCATGGTGAACTCGGGGTTGTGCCGGGTCGAAACGCCTTCGTTACGGAAGTTGCGGTTGATCTCGAAAACCTTCTCGAAGCCACCGACCACCAGGCGCTTGAGGTACAGCTCCGGGGCGATACGCAGGAACATGGCCATGTCCAGCGCGTTGTGGTGGGTTTCGAAGGGCTTGGCCGCCGCGCCGCCGGGAATGGTCTGCAGCATCGGGGTTTCCACTTCGAGGAAGCCGCGATCGGAGAGGAAGCGACGGATGTGGGCGATGACCTGCGAACGCACGCGGAAGGTGTGGCGGGTTTCCTCGTTGACGATCAGGTCGACGTAGCGCTGGCGGTAGCGCTGCTCGGTGTCGGTCAGGCCGTGGTGCTTGTCCGGCAGCGGGCGCAGCGACTTGGTCAGCAGGCGCACGCTGGTCATCTCGACGTACAGGTCGCCCTTGCCGGAACGGGCCAGGGTGCCTTCGGCGCCGATGATGTCGCCCAGGTCCCAGGTCTTGATCTCGGCCAGGGTCTCTTCGGGCAGGGTCTTGCGGTTCACGTAGGCCTGCAGACGGCCGCTGCTGTCCTGCAGGACGATGAAGGAGCCGCGGTTGAGCATGATGCGACCGGCGACCTTGACCGGGATGGCGGCTGCTTCGAGCTCTTCCTTGGTCTTGTCGGCGTACTGTTTCTGCAGGTCCGCGAAGTAGTCGGCGCGGCGGAAGTCGTTGGGGAAGGCGATGGCCTTGGCTTCACGCACGGCGGCAAGCTTTTCCTTGCGCTGGGCGATCAGCTTGTTTTCTTCCTGTTGCAGTTCGTGCTGGTCGAGTTGTTGGTCGCTCATGGTCGTTTTCTGCCTGGCGTGTAGATCAAAAGGGTTACTGGTAGGAGCGAGCTTGCTCGCGACGCTCTTCAGCGGGTTCGCGAGCAAAAACGAGGCGTCTCCCTCGCTCCTACAAAGGTGTCGTGGATCAGAGGCCCTGTTTCAGGCTGGCTTCCAGGTACTCGTTCAGGTCGCCGTCGAGCACCTTGTCGCAGTCGCTGCGTTCCACGCCGGTACGCAGGTCCTTGATGCGCGACTGGTCGAGCACGTAGGAACGGATCTGGTGGCCCCAGCCGATGTCGGACTTGGAGTCTTCCAGCGCCTGCGAGGCGGCATTGCGCTTCTGCATCTCCTGCTCGTACAACCGGGCCCGCAGCATCTTCATGGCGGTGTCCTTGTTGGCGTGCTGGGAGCGTTCGTTCTGGCACGCCACCACGGTGTTGGTCGGCACGTGGGTGATACGCACCGCGGAGTCGGTGGTGTTCACGTGCTGACCGCCCGCGCCGGAGGAGCGGTAGGTGTCGATGCGCAGGTCGGCCGGGTTGATCTCGATCTCGATGTTGTCGTCGATTTCCGGCGACACGAACACCGCGGTGAACGAGGTGTGGCGGCGGTTGCCGGAGTCGAACGGGCTCTTGCGCACCAAGCGGTGCACGCCGATCTCGGTGCGCAGCCAGCCGAAGGCGTATTCGCCCTTGATGTGCACGGTGGCGCCCTTGATGCCGGCGACTTCGCCTTCGGAGAGTTCAACGATCTCGGCGCTGAAGCCGTTCTTGTCCGCCCAGCGCAGGTACATGCGCAGCAGCATGTTGGCCCAGTCCTGGGCCTCGGTGCCGCCGGAGCCGGCCTGGATGTCCAGGTAGCAGTTGTTGGGGTCCATCTCGCCGCTGAACATGCGGCGGAACTCGAGCTTCTCGAGGATTTCGCGCAGGCGCTGGACTTCGGCCTCGACGTCGCCGACGGCGCCTTCGTCATTTTCCTCGACGGCCATGTCGAGCAGGTCGCGGGAATCGGCCAGACCGCCGGTGAGCTCGTCGAGGGTCTCGACGATCTGCGCCAGCATGGCGCGCTCGCGGCCCAGGTTCTGGGCGTATTCGGGCTTGTTCCAGACCGCCGGGTCTTCCAGCTCGCGGTTTACTTCGATCAGACGATCATGTTTCAGATCGTAGTCAAAGATACCCCCGAATGGACTGGGTACGGTCGGAGAGGTCCTTGATGCTGTTGAGGATCGGTTGGATTTCCATGGCGGGCATCTCTCACGGGTATAGGGCGTAGAAAAGCCGGCAAGTATACGTGAACTGTCGTCAGCCTAAAAAGGTTTACGACAGATCGCCCTCGCCCGCCGCCTGCGCCCGGCGGCCCGTTCAGCCGGCGATGGCCACCTGGTTGCGGCCGCCGTGCTTGGCGTTGTAGAGCGCCTGGTCGGCCAGTTCGATGAGCTGGCGACAGGCCTGCCCGGCCTGGGGCACCAGGGTCGCCACGCCGATGCTGATGGTCAGCGGCGAGCCCGGGGTGGGCAGTTCGTGGCGGATGTTCAGGTCCTGCACCAGGCGCCGCAGCTTTTCCGCCAGCAGGCGCGCGCCGCCGGGGGAGGTGTTGGGCAACACCATGACGAATTCTTCGCCGCCGTAGCGCGCCGGCAGGTCGGAGGGGCGACTGGCGCTGGCGCGGATCGCCCCGGCCACCTGGCGCAGCGCCTCGTCGCCCTGCACGTGGCCGAAGGTGTCGTTGTAGGCCTTGAAGTGGTCCACGTCCATCAGCAGGATCGACAGCTGGGTCTGCTCGCGCAGCGAGCGGCGCCATTCCATTTCCAGGTATTCGTCGAAGTGCCGGCGGTTGGACAGCCCGGTCAGGCCGTCGGAGTTCATCAGCCGCTGCAGCACCAGGTTGGTTTCCAGCAACTGCTGCTGGCTCTCGCGCAGGGCGCGGTAGGCCTCGTCGCGCTGCTGCAGGGCGAGGTAGGAGCGCGAGTGGTAGCGCACCCGGGCGATGAGTTCGATGGCGTCGGGCAGCTTGACCAGGTAGTCGTTGGCCCCCGCGCCGAATGCCGCGCTCTTCACCGTCGGGTCTTCCTTGGTCGACAGGACGATGATCGGCAGGTCGCGGGTGGCCGGGTTGGCACGGTACTCGCGCACCAGCGAGAGGCCATCGGCGCCGGGCATCACCAGGTCCTGGAGGATCACCGTGGGCTTGATCTGGATCGCCAGGGCAATGGCCTGCTGCGGGTCGGCGCAGAAGTGGAAATCGATGCTGGGATCGTCCGCCAGCGCCCGGCGCACGGCTTCGCCGATCATCGGCTGGTCGTCCACCAGCAGCACCATCACAGCGGAATCGCCTGGGGTGTTCACGGGATAGTTACTCGTCAGAGGGTTCATGCAATCAGCTCCGTAGCCCGCACTCAGGCGCAGACCTCAGCCAGTCGGCGGGCGATGTCGCCCAGCGCGCGGATTTCCACCGCAGCGCCGATCGCCGCCGCGGCCTTGGGCATACCGTACACGGCGCTGCTCTCCTGGTCCTGGGCCAGGGTCAGGAAACCGCGTTCGCGCATGTGTTTCAGGCCTTCGGCGCCGTCCCGGCCCATGCCGGTGAGCAGCACGCCGACGGCGTCGCCCACCCAATGTTCGACCACGCTGTCGAAGAACACGTCGATCGAGGGTCGGTAGATGTGGCCGCTGGGTTCGGCGGTGTAGGCCAGCTCGCCGCCCTTGAGCAGGCGGATGTGGTGATTGGTGCCGGCCAGCAGCACGCAGCCCGGCTGCGGCGGCTCGCCGTTGCGCGCCAGGCGCACGGGAATCTTCGACTGGGTCGAGAGCCACTCGGCCATGCCGGCGGCGAAGACCTCGTCGACATGCTGGACCACCACGACGGCGGCGGGAAAGTCCGCCGGCAGGCGCGCGAACAGATCTGCCAGTGCTGCCGGGCCGCCGGCCGAGGAACCGATGGCGACCAGCTTGCGTGCACCGCCGCCCTTGCGCGCCGGCACCGTATTGATCGCCGGGCGACTGTCGTGCGGGGCGGTCAGCCAGGCCAAGTTCTGCAGCTTGCGCAGCAGCGGGCGGGCGGCTTCGGCGGGGTCGCCCACGCCCATGGTCGGGGTGTTCACCGCGTCCACCGCGCCATTGCCCATGGCGTCGAACACGCGGCTCATGTTCTGTTCCAGGTCCACGGTGACGACGATGATCGCGCACGGGCTCTGCGCCATGATCCGGCGGGTCGCCTCCACGCCGTCCATCACCGGCATCAGCAGGTCCATGAGCACCACGTCGGGCTTGTGCACGGCGCACATTTCCAGCGCCTCCGCGCCGTTGGCGGCGACCCAGACGACGCGGTGCGCCGGCTCATAGGCCAGCGCCCGGCGCATGGCCTCCACCGCCAGGGGCATGTCGTTGACTATCCCTATCCTCATCCCTGTGCACCCCCGATCAGGTCGACCACCGCATCCAGCAGGGCCTCGTCATGGAAGCTGGCCTTGGCCAGATAATAGTCGGCACCGGCGTCCAGGCCGCGCCGCCGGTCTTCTTCGCGATCCTTGTAGGACACCACCATCACCGGCAGCGACTGCAGGCGGGTGTCGCGGCGGATCAGGTTGACCAGCTCGATACCGTCCATGCGCGGCATGTCGATGTCGGTGATGACCAGGTCGAAACGCTCCGAGCGCAGCGCATTCCAGCCGTCCATGCCGTCCACCGCGACCGCCACGTCATAGCCGCGCCCCAGCAGCAGCTTGCGCTCCAGCTCGCGCACGGTGAGCGAGTCGTCCACCACCAGCACGCGCTTGCGCACCGGGCCGGAAAGACGGCCGGCGGGGTCGATGCGTTCCAGGCGGCCGGTGGCGAGGAGTTTTTCCACCGAGCGCAGCATGTCCTCGACATCGAGGATCAGCACCGGCGTGCCGTCGTCCAGCAACGCGCCGGCCGAGACGTCCTGCACCTTGCCCAGCCGCGCATCCAGCGGCACCACCACCAGGGTGCGCTCGCCGATGAATTTTTCCACCGCCACGCCATAGGCGCTGTCGCGCTCGCGGATCACCACCACCGGAATCTCGTCCGGCGTGGCCTCGCCCTCGGGGCGTTGCAACAGCTGGCTGGCCGACACCAGGCCGACGTGCCGGCCCTCGTGCCAGAACTGCTGGCGGCCTTCGAGCTGGACGATCTCGTCCGGCGCCAGGCGGCGCATGCGCTCGATGTGCGCCAGCGGGAAGGCGTAGGCTTCGCCGCCGATGCTGACCACCAGGCTGCGCACCACCGACAGCGTCAGCGGCACCTCCAGGTGGAAGCGCGCGCCCTGCCCCGCCACCTGCTCCATGCGGATGCCGCCGCGCAACTGCCGCACCATGTGCTGCACGGCGTCCAGGCCGACGCCGCGGCCGGACACCTCGGTGACCTGCTCGCGCATGCTGAAGCCGGGCAGGAACAGGAAGCTCAGCAGCTCCTCCTCGGTGAGGCGCGCCACGGTCTCCTCGGTGGACAACTGGCGGCGCACGATGGCCGCGCGCAGGCGGTCGAGGTCCACACCGCCGCCATCGTCGCGCAGTTCCAGCACCAGCATGCCGGCGTGGTGGCGCGCCAGTAGCTGGATCGTGCCCTCCTCCGGCTTGCCGTGGCGGGCGCGCACCTCCGCGGGCTCGATGCCATGGTCGACGGCATTGCGCAGCAGGTGGGTGAGCGGCGCTTCGAGCTTCTCCAGCACGTCGCGATCCACCTGGGTGGTGGCGCCCTGCACGTCCAGGCGCACGGTCTTGCCCAGCGAGCGGCCCAGGTCGCGGACCATCCGCGCCTGTCCGGAGAGCACGTCGGAGAACGGCCGCATGCGGCACGACAGTGCGGTGTCGTAGAGCGACCGGGCACGCTGGCCGGCCTTGAAACTGAATTCGTCCAGCTCGGCGATCTGCTCGCTGAGCAGTTGCTGGCACTCGCCCACCAGACGCCGCGCGTCCGCCAGGTAGGCCTGCGCCTCGGTGTCGAGGTTGGCGGTGCTGGCAGCATCCCGCGCGCCATCGAGCACGCGGCTGGCACTGGCCTGGATGCGCTTGAGGCGTTGCAGCGAATCGAGCAGCGGTTTGAGGCGCTGGGATTCCACCAGCGATTTGCTGGAGTAATCGAGCAACTGGTTCAGGCGCTCGGCGGTCACCCGCAGCACGCGCTCGCAGGCTTCGTCGCTGTCGTTGGCGCGGCGACGCGGGGCGCCGTCGGCGGCGGGCGGCGCTGCCGGGATGGGCTGTTCGAGCACCACCGGCGCGGGCTCGACAGGCAACGCCAGCGGCGGCGCAGGCACGGGCGCGGGCGGAACGTGGCCGGCAACCAGCGCCTGCAGTTGCTCCACCATGGCCGGCACGCCCTGCCGGGCCTGCTCGGCACGGTCGGGCTGGGCATCGGCGATGTGCAGGAGGATATCGGTGCCGGCCAGCAGCGCGTCGATATGCCCGGAGGTCAACCGCAGCCGCCCCTCCTGGGCGCCGACCAGGCAGTCTTCCATCACATGGGCGACCTGCACGCCGGCATCCAGCCCGACGATCCGCGCGGCCCCCTTGAGCGAGTGCGCGGCGCGCATGCAGGCTTCGAGCTGGTCGGCCTGGCCCGGATTGCGCTCCAGCGCCATCAGCCCCTGCACCAGCACCTGCGTCTGGGCTTCCGCCTCCAGGCGGAACAGCTCCAGCATCGATGCATCCTTCATCTGGTCCGGCGTCATGCGAGGCTCCGGGTGGCCGCGTCGAGCAGCGCTTCCTGGTCGAGCAGGCGGATGCTGCGCTGGCGCCACTGCATCACGCCACGGGTGAAGCGGTCATTGGCGGCGTGGCGTTGCGACGTGGCCTCGACGATGGCGTTCTCGTCCAGCGCATGGATGCCGTCCACCTCGTCCACCGGCGAGATGATCGGCCCGCTGAGCGCCGCGAGGATCAGCATGCGCGGCACGACGCGGGCGTCGTCGCGGGCAACCGCGCGGCTGTCGAGACCCAGCAGCTCGCCCAGGGAAATACACGCCACCAGGGTGCCGCGCACATTGGCCACGCCCAGCAGCGCCGGCGAGCGCTGGTGCGGCAGCGAATGCACCACGCAGGCGGGCGCCACCTCGGCCAGGGCGCGGGTGGGCAGCCCCAGCCATTCCTCGCCGAGACGGAAAATCAGGTGCGGGCGCCCCTCCTCGACCTCCGCCTCGGTGGCATCGACCGGCGCCAGCTCTGCACCGTCGCTGCCCAGCGAATAGCGATCCAGGAGGCTGATGGCGGCGGCGGCATGCACCGGGCAGTTGCGGCAGTGGATGTACTCGGCCAGCCTCGGGCAGCTGCGGTCGCCGCGCACGCCGATGCGGTTCCAGCAGTCGTCGACGCTCGGCAGGTCGCCCTCGAGCGACGCGCTGTCGCGGTATGAAGAGCCGCGTTCAACCATTGCGCTTCACTCCTCGCGCGGCACGTTCCTGCAGGCGGCGGGCGCCGGCCGCGTCGCCCTGGGCTGCGAGCAGCGCGGCCAGGTGTTGCAGGCTTTCCTGGTGATCGGGTTGCAGGTACAGGGCCTTGCGGTAGTACCCCTGGGCCTCGCTGCCCTGCCCCTGGGCATCGGCCAGCAGGCCCAGCCAGTAGAAGACTTCGGCGTCCGGGCCCTTTTCGGCCAGCAACGCTTCGCAGCGCTGGCGCGCTTGCGCGGCGTGGCCGGAATTGGCCAGCCGGGCAATGTCCACCAGTGCGTTATCGGCAGGCGCGGCGGCCGGCTGAACGGTGTTGCCGGCCGGACGGGGACGCAGCGGCGTGGGCTTGGGCGCCGCCGGGCGCGGGATCGGCGCCGGGGCCGTCCACTTCGGCGGCGCGGCACGCGGGGCGGCGTCGGCAACCTGCAGCGGGAAGGCGAAGGACTGCGCCACGCCCAGCGGGCGCAGGCCGATGCGCGACATCAGGCTGGCCTCGGCCGGGCCGATGAACAGCACGCCGTCCGGCCGCGCCAGGCGGCGCAGCACCTCCACCACCTGCGTCTGGGTCGGGCGGTCGAAGTAGATCAGCAGGTTGCGGCAGAACACATAGTCGTAGGGCGCCTCGCCAGCCAGCAGGCCCGGTGCGAGCAGGTTGCCAACGCGGAAGCGGACCGCGCGGCGCACCGCTTCGCTGAGCTGGTAATCGTTGCCGTCGGTGCTGAAGTAGCGCTCGCGGAAGCCCAGGTTGGAGCCGCGGAAGGAATTGCGCCCGTAGCGCCCCTCCTCCGCGCGCTCCAGCACCGCGCGGCTGACATCCAGCGCGTCGACCTGGAACGCCGCGGGCGCCAGCCCGGCATCGAGCAGCGCCATGACGATGGAGTACGGCTCCTCGCCGGTGGAGCACGGCAGGCTGAGCAGCCGCAGCGGGCGGGTGCCGGCCAGCTCCAGCGCGCGCCGGGCCGCGAGGCGGGCCAGCGCGGCGAAGGATTCGGGATAGCGGAAGAACCAGGTCTCCGGGACGATCACCGCCTCGATCAACGCCTGCACTTCCTCGGCGGAGCCCTGCAGTTGCAGCCAGTAGTGCTCGACATTGCCGCCGCTGACCTGGTTGCAGCGCTGGCGCACGGCGCGCTCGATCACCGCGTCGCCGACCGACTCGGCGTCCAGGCCGATGCGCTCCTTGAGCAGCTGGGCGAAGCGTGGGTCGCTCATGCCGGCGCATCCCCCGCGTCTTGCAGCAGGCGCGCTCGGGCTTCGTCGCTGAGCAGTTGATCGACGCTCACGCGCTGCAGCAGGCCGTGCTCGTCTTCCAGCACGGGGCCGAGGTAGCGGGCGCTGCCGTTGTCCAGCGCGTAGGCACGGAACGCCGCCGGATCCCGGCGCAGGGTGTGGGTCGCCTGTTCGAGGATCAGCCCGAGCCGCCGCTGCTGCCCCTCATCATCGGCGCGGTAACGCACCAGCACCAGGCGCGTGCTGGTACGCCGCAGCGCGCTGTGACCGAACGCCAGTTGGCTGAGATCGAGCACGGGTAGCAGCTCGCCACGGTGCGGGAACAATCCGGCAACCCAGGCGGGCGCTTCCGGCACGCGCTTGAGCACGGGCAATGGCAGCACCTGCAGGACGTCATCGACGTCCAGCGCGTAGCGGTCCGTCCCCAGGCGGAACTGCAGGTACAGCCTGCCCGCCGCGGCGTCAGACCTTGAAGCGGGAGACGCCATTGCGCAGTCCATTGGCCACGAGGTTCAGCTCGTCGATGGCGAAGCTGGCCTGGCGCAGGGATTCCACCGTCTGCCCGGTGGCCTCGCCGAGCTGCACCAGCGCCTGGTTGATCTGCTCGGCGCCGGTGGCCTGGGCCTGCATGCCCTCGTTGACCATCTGCACGCGCGGCGCCAGGGCCTGCACCTGCTGGATGATCTGCGAGAGCTGCTCGCCGACCTGGCCGACTTCCGAGATGCCGCGGCGCACCTCCTCGGAGAACTTGTCCATGCCCATCACGCCGGCGGACACGGCGGACTGGATCTCGCGGACCATCTGTTCGATGTCGTAGGTGGCGACGGCGGTCTGGTCCGCCAGGCGACGCACCTCGGTGGCGACCACGGCGAAGCCGCGGCCGTACTCGCCGGCCTTCTCCGCCTCGATGGCGGCATTGAGCGAGAGCAGGTTGGTCTGGTCGGCCACTTTCACGATGGTGGTCACCACCTGGTTGATGTTGCCGGCGCGCTCGTTGAGGATCGCCAGCTTCGCGTTGACCAGTTCGGCGGCGCCCATCACGTGGTGCATGGTCTCTTCCATGCGCGCCAGGCCCAGCTGGCCGGAGCCGGCCAGGGTGGAGGTCTGCTCGGCGGCCGAGGACACCTCGGTCATGGTGCGCACCAGGTCGCGGGAGGTGGCGGCGATTTCCCGCGAGGTGGCGCCGATCTCGGTGGTGGTGGCGGCGGTTTCGGTGGCGGTGGCCTGTTGCTGCTTGGACGTCGCGGCGATCTCGGTGACCGAGGTGGTGACCTGGATGGCCGAGCGCTGCGCCTGCGCGACCAGGGTCTTGAGCTCCTCGGCCATGCCGTTGAAGCCGGTTTCGATCACGGCGAACTCGTCGTTGCGCTCCATCGCCAGGCGCGTGGTGAAGTCGCCGCTGCCCATGACCTGCAGGCCCTTCACCACCTGGCGCACCGGCTCGGTGATGGCGCGCATCAGCAGCAGCCCGCAGACCGCCGCCACCAGCAGGGCGAGCAGCATGGACACCAGCATGATGATCTTGGCCCGGTGCACTTCGACGACGATGTCGGCCGCCGCCGTATCGGCGATCTGCTTGTTCAGGTCGATCAGTTCATTGAGTGTCCGACGCCCGGCTTCCCAGGCGGGGTCGAGCTTGTCCACCACCATCTGGCGCCCCGCGGCGCGGTCCTTGGTGTACTGGTCCAGCACCTGCGCCAGCAGCTCTTCGTAGCCCTGCGCCTGCTGCTTGAAACGGTCCATCAATTGCCGGTCGCGCGTTTCGTGGATGGTCAGTTCGTACTTGGCGATGCGGTCGAACAGCACGTCATGATTGGTGTTGAAGGCCTGGCGGTCCGTCGCGTCGAGCGCCTTCTCCTGGCTCAGCCCGACCAACATGTGCACCATCAGGATGCTGTCGGTCCAGGCCGAGCGCACGGTGGTCAGGGCGTAGGTCCCCGGCATGGCGTCCCGGCTGACCCGGTCGGTGCTCTTCTCGATGTCCAGCAGTCGGATGTAGGAAATCACTACCATCATGCTGACGAAAGTGCACTTGAAAGAGCTTAGGCTCGCAAATGCAAATTCCTACTAATTCCTCAGCAAGATACGACATATAGTATCTGGACAGAGGTGAAACTCGCCTCCTTATTCCAAATTTCCAGCACATTTTCCCGCCCCGGAACGCCGACGAAATCCGCCCATGCTGTCCCTCGCCCTGGCCGCCCACGCCGGCCTGTTCCTCTCGGCATTCGGCGCCGCCACCCTGCTGCCGCTGCAATCCGAAGCCGTGCTGGTCGCCCTGCTGCTGGGCGGCCACTACCCGCTGTGGTCCCTGCTGCTGGCCGCAAGCCTGGGCAACGTGCTCGGTTCGCTGGTGAACTGGCTGCTGGGGCGGGGGCTGGAGCGCTGGCGCGGCAGCCGCTGGTTCCCCGTGAGCGACGCGGCGCTGGCAAAGGCCCAGGGCCACTACCGGCGCTTCGGTAGCTGGTCGCTGCTGCTGAGCTGGGCGCCGGTGATCGGCGACCCGCTGACACTGATCGCCGGCGTCATGCGCGAGCCGCTGTGGCGCTTCCTGCTGCTGGTCACCCTCGCCAAGGTCGGCCGCTACGCCGTGCTGGCCTGGCTCACGCTCGCCTGACTCACACTCGTCTGACCCACGCTCGTCTGACCCACGCTCGTCTGAATAGTCCCCTCGTCAAAAGCGGACAGGTTTTTCCTCTGCTAGTCCTGTTTTGCCACTGCATCGAAAAAATGGCGCCAAGTAATATCAATGCGCCATCACCGTGCATGGCAGGGCCACAGGCCCCTCGACCGGATTTTAGAAAAAGGGAATTTCACGATGTTCAGAAGCATGAGTATTGGCCGCCGCGCGTCCCTGGGTTTCGCCGTCATGGGCCTGCTCCTGGTGTTCCTCGGGCTGTTCTCGCTGTACAAGCTCTCGACCTTGCGCGCCGCCTCCGAAGAGATCGACAGCAACTGGTTGCTGAGCATCAACCACATGAACCAGTTGTCGGGCGACATCGCCCGCATCCGCCTGGAGTCCATGCGCCTGCTGGTCAACCACGACAGCGCCGCCCGTGAGCGCAGCCTGGGCCTGATCGCCGATGCGCGGCAGGACAAGGACAAGGTGCTCGCCGACTATCGCCGGCTGATCCTCAGTGCCGAGGAGCAACAGCACACCGATGAGCTGCGCCAGGCGCTGGACGGCTACCTCGGCTTCGTCGACCAGTTGCTGGAGAAGGTCCGCCAGTCCGACGACGACGGCGCGCTGCAGCTGCTCAACGGCAGCATCGCCCAGCAGGGCGCCGAACTGAACAAGCGCCTCACCGCGCTGATCGACCTCAACCGCAACGGCGCCGCCGCGGCCGCCGAGCGCGCCGTGCAGCAGTACCAGAGCGGACGGCTGGTGGTCGGCGTGGTGCTGTTGCTGAGCGTCGGCCTGACCCTGCTGCTGGCCTGGCAACTCACCCGCAGCATCGTCGTACCGCTCAACCAGGCGGTACGCGTGGCGCAGACCATCGCCGGCGGCGACCTCAGCCAGCGCTTCAGCGTCGAAGGCCGGGATGAGCCGGCACAACTGCTCAATGCCCTGGCGGACATGCAGAACAGCCTGCGCGAGACCATCCGCGGCATCGGCAACTCGGCCAGCCAGCTCGCCTCGGCCGCCGAGGAAATGCACAGCGTGATGGAGGAAAGCAGCCGCGCCCTGCAGCAGCAGAGCGACCAGATCGAAATGGCCGCCACGGCCGTCAACCAGATGACCAGCGCGGTGGAGGAAGTCGCCAGCAATGCCGCGTCCACCTCCGCGGCCTCCCGCGAGGCGATCGACGCCGCGCGCACCGGCAGCGAGCGGGTGGACGAGACGTCCACTGCCATCGGCACCCTGGCCGGCGAAGTGGGCCAGGCCTCGCAGCAGGCCGAGGCGCTGGCGAACCAGGCGCAGGACATCGGCAAGGTGCTGGAGGTGATCCGCAGCGTCGCCGAACAGACCAACCTGCTGGCGCTCAATGCCGCCATCGAAGCCGCCCGCGCCGGCGAGGCCGGACGCGGCTTCGCGGTGGTGGCCGACGAAGTGCGTTCGCTGGCCCAGCGCACCCAGAGTTCGACCCGCGAGATCGAGGAACTGGTTTCGGCGATCCAGAACGGCAGCGACCGCACCGTCGCCGCCCTGCTCAGCAGCACCGCCCACGCCGAGCGTACCGTCAGCCGCACCGGCGAGGCCGGCGCTTCGCTGCAGGTGATCCTCGAACGCATGTCGATGATCAACGAGCGCAACCTGGTGATCGCCAGCGCGACGGAAGAACAGGCCCAGGTCGCCCGCGAGGTGGACCGCAACCTGCTGACCATCCGCGACCTGGCGACCCAGACCTCGGCCGGCGCCACCCAGACCAGCGCGGCGAGCCAGGAGTTGTCGCGCCTGGCCGTGGACCTGAACGGAATGGTGGCGCGCTTCGTGGTCTGAAAGGCTGATTCCTAGGCCGATTTCGCCAACTGAGTAGCGAATTTGGACATGGCGATAGGGAATTTTTCCGGCATTTTCCTATCCAATGGCCATCATGGAATGCCACAGGGTGGATAGATGAAACTGTTGAAATTGTCGGCCGTGCTGGCCGCCGCCGCGCTGCTGAGCGCCTGCGGGGGCAACCAGGCCAAGGTCTGCGGCTCGGACGACGTGAAGAACCAGCTGGTGAAGATCTTCCTGTCGGGCGCCCTCTCCAGCCAGTCCGACGCCCTGAGCAAGGCCGAACTGAAGGATGTGGCGATCATCGACAAGGACCCGGACAGCGGCGTGCTGGAATGCGTCGGCACCTTGACCGTGCCGGTGGTTGGCCAGGTCGCCTCGGGCACCCTGAAGTACCAGATCGCCCCGGCGGCCAAGTCCGAGCACGACTACCTGCTGCTGCTCGCCGACGGCCCGCTGGCGAACGCCTTCGCCAAGCGCATCGAAGGCATGATCCCGCAGCAGTGAGGGTTATCCACAGGCAATGAAGAACCGGCCCCAGGGGCCGGTTTTTTATTGGGCGATCCAGGAACCACCCTGTAGGAGCGGGCCATGCCCGCGATCCGCCGGCTGGGCCGGCGCCCCAGATTTGTTGCTTCAGCCTGGGTGTCCAGCGCCGCTTCGGTGTACGCGCGAGCTCTGTATTTCGCCCCCTCGGGCGAGTCCCTTTTGTCAAACGCCACAAAAGGAACCAAAAAGTCTTGCCCCGGACATCCGGTTTTTCGCTTACGCGAAAAAACCGCGGTCCGGGGCAACAACTTGGCCTTCATTGGGGCGTTTTCCCACGAAGGTCCCCCGCGGGGGGCGCACACCGACCGCAGC
>NZ_JBLUQC010000014.1:0-166650 GCF_048068435.1 Pseudomonas sp. NY15437 | reverse complement strand
TCCGCAAAGTTCTCCGCGGCGGAAGTCGTGATTACCGGCGTTCGCCGAACGGCTGTGCCCCTTGTAGGAGCGGGCCACGCCCGCGATCGCGCGCATGGCGCGCTCCTACAGATTGGCGCCGGCATCGTTAGGTTCGTAGGGCGCATAACGCGCCAGCGTTATCCGCCGGGAGGTAATCGGCGGATAACCCGTTCCGGGTTATGCGCCCTACGGCCTTTCGCGGACTAGGACTGCTTCTGCGGGGCACATGATTCCTCGGTCTTGCTTTGCTTTTTCAGATTTCCAGAGAATCGTCCAAGCGCTCCGGAGTGCCCCTTTCAGGAGGCCTCGTTGAAGCGAAGTTTCAGGGGTTGAGCGGCATGGATGCCGCGAGAGCCGCGATGGGCCAGGGATGGCCCTTCGCGGCGTGCCCGTGAAACTTCGATTCAACGTTTTTCGCCTAGGCGAAAAACCGGATGGAGGGGCAAGACCTTTGCCCACTTTGGGTCGTTTGCCAAAGTGGGTCGCCCGAGGGGGCGAAACAAGAAGGTCGTGCGCACGCCGACGCGGCGCTAAAACACCCCGGCCGAGGCGGCACATCTCCAACGCAGGCGTCAGGGAAACCACCGGCCTTGCCGGCGGATCGCGGGCATGGCCCGCTCCTACAGGGAGCGCTCTACCGCCCGCAATACTCCGACGGCGCCACGCCCAGCTCCCTCCGGAACATCTCGCTGAAACTCCCCGGCTGGTACCCCAGCCCATGGGCGATCTGGCTCACCGCGATGCCTTCGTTGAGCTGCGCCACCGCCGTGGCCAGTTGCACCTGCCTGCGCCACTGGGCGAAACCCATGCCCAGGCTGCGCTGGAATAGGCGGGCGAGGGTGCGCACGCTGGCGCCCGCGTCGGCGGCGTGCTGCTCGAAGGAAATGGCCTGGCTCGGCTCGGCCATCACCGCCAGGCACAGGTTGAGCAGGCGGCGGTCGGAGTCGTCCGGCAGCGGCACGCGCAGCAGCAGGCTGCGCGCGCGTTGCAGCTCCAGCACGGCCAGTTGCGACAGCGCCTGGTAGTAATCGGTGTCCGGCTCGCGCTCGTGCTCTACCAGCCTGACGATCAGCTCGCGCAACAATCCGCCCACTTCGAACGCCTGCACCTGCTCGCCGAGGGCGTCCGCCGTCCCCGGCCGCAGGTAGATATTGCGCATCTGCAACTCGCTGACCACGCGGATGCCATGGGGCACCTGCGGCGGCAGCCAGACGGCGCGGTTGGGCGGTACCAGCAGCGCCTCGGACGGCGTCTCCAGCCACATCACCCCCGACATGGCGTAGAGCACCTGCCCCCAGTCATGGGAGTGCGGCTCGATGTGCAGGCCGCGCGGGTAGCTGCGGGCCAGGGCACGCAGGGAGGCCGGGGTGGCGTCGAAATCGGGAGGAGCGGCACGGGCCATGGGGACAATCGGGCAGGGGCGATGAGCCGCATGGTAGCCGCCGCGAGGGGCCCGTGACGAGTGCGCGACATCCGCACTGGCAGCCTGGCGCACCAGGCTGTCACGAAATGTTTACGCTGCGGCGGCATGCCGCACGGGGCTTTTGGCCGCGTAAGGATTTCTTGCCGGGCCCAGCCTCCCGGCGTGTGGCAATCGCCCGGCACCCCGCTTGTTCCAATGCCCGCCGACAGTTGAGATGAAGGCATTCCAGACGCTTGGACGGCCCCCGCGCCGAGCCAGCCGATAACGACAACGAGGAGGCCGGATGAACGCCGTGACCAAGATCGAACAACACAATCCCATCGGCACCGACGGCTTCGAGTTCGTCGAATTCACCGCTCCCGACGCCCAGGGTATCGAGCAGCTGCGCCAGCTGTTCACCAGCATGGGCTTCACCGAGACCGCCAAGCACCGTTCCAAGGAAGTCTTCCTGTTCCAGCAGAACGACATCAACATCGTGCTCAACGGCAGCCCCACCGGCCACGTCCACGAGTTCGCCAAGAAGCACGGCCCCAGCGCCTGCGCCATGGCCTTCCGGGTGAAGAACGCAGCCCAGGCCGCCGCCTATGTCGAATCCCAGGGCGCGAAACTGGTGGGCAGCCACGCCAACTTCGGCGAACTGAACATCCCCTGTGTCGAAGGCATCGGCGGCTCGCTGCTGTACCTCGTCGACCGTTATGGCGACAAGAGCATCTATGACGTCGACTTCGAGTTCATCGAAGGCCGTAGCGCCAACGACAACGCCGTCGGCCTGCTGTGCATCGACCACCTGACGCACAACGTCAAGCGCGGCCAGATGGACGTCTGGTCCGGCTTCTACGAGCGCATCGCCAACTTCCGCGAGATCCGCTACTTCGACATCGAAGGC
Source organism: Pseudomonas sp. NY15437 (assembly GCF_048068435.1). Lineage (NCBI taxonomy): Bacteria > Pseudomonadati > Pseudomonadota > Gammaproteobacteria > Pseudomonadales > Pseudomonadaceae > Pseudomonas > Pseudomonas sp. NY15437. Next base: position 164,320 of record NZ_JBLUQC010000014.1, on the reverse strand, counting down.
AAGCTCACCGGCCTGCTGTCGCGCGCCATGACCGCGCCGTGCGGCAAGATCCGCATCCCGATCAACGAGTCGGCGGACGACAAGTCGCAGATCGAGGAATTCATCCGCGAATACCACGGCGAAGGCATCCAGCACATCGCCCTGACCACCGACGACATCTACGCCACCGTGCGCCAGCTGCGCGCCAATGGCGTGGATTTCATGAGCACGCCGGATACCTACTACGCCAAGGTCGATACCCGCGTCGCCGGCCACGGCGAGCCGCTGGAGCAACTGCGCGAGCTGAACATCCTGATCGACGGCGCGCCGGGCGACGATGGCATCCTGCTGCAGATCTTCACCAACACGGTGATCGGGCCGATCTTCTTCGAGATCATCCAGCGCAAGGGCAACCAGGGCTTCGGCGAGGGCAACTTCAAGGCCCTGTTCGAATCCATCGAGGAAGACCAGATTCGCCGTGGCGTGATCTCCGACCAGTAATGCGCTTGCCGGGCGGCCGCGCGGATAGCGCGGCCGCCTGCGGAGAATCGCCATGCTCACCCTGTATTCCTACTGGCGCTCCAGCGCCGCCTACCGCGTGCGCATCGCCCTCGGGCTCAAGGGCCTGGCCTACCGCCAGGTGCCGGTGCACCTGGTGAAGGACGGCGGCCAGCAGCACGCCGCCGACTACAAACAGCTCAACCCGCAGGAGCTGGTGCCGTTGCTGGTGGATGGCGACGCGCGCATCGCGCAGTCCCTGGCCATCCTCGAGTACCTCGACGAAACCCACCCGCAGCCCGGCCTGCTGCCGCGCGACGCGCTGCAGCGTGCGCAGGTCCGCTCCCTGGCCCTGCACATCGCCTGCGACATCCACCCGCTGAACAACCTGCGCGTGCTGCAGTACCTCAGCGGCCCGCTGGAGGTGGCGGACGAGGCGAAGAACGCCTGGATCCGCTACTGGGTCGAGACCGGCCTGCGCGCGGTGGAAGCGGGCGTCGCCCACTGGACCGGGCCGCTGTCCCTGGGCGAGCGCCCCGGCTACTTCGAGGCCTGCCTGATTCCCCAGCTGTACAACGCCCGCCGCTTCGATTGCGACCTTTCCGCCTGCCCGCGCCTGCTCGCCATCGCCGCGCGCTGCGAAACCCTCGACGCCTTCCAGCAGGCCGCCCCGGAGGTGCAGCCCGACGCCCAGTAAGCCCCACCGTTCCACCGCTCTTTAGCCTTGCCTTGCCCGCACCGTCCGGCCACAAGCCGGGCGGCCGATTCCCGTCACAGATAACAACAACAGGTGACGCATGACGCGTGAAACTCAACACGCAGGCCAGCTCCAGCGCGGCCTGAAGAATCGCCATATCCAGCTGATCGCCCTGGGTGGCGCCATCGGTACCGGGCTGTTCCTCGGCTCGGCCGGGGTGCTCAAGTCCGCGGGGCCGTCGATGATCCTCGGTTACGCCATCGCCGGTTTCATCGCCTTCCTGATCATGCGCCAGCTCGGCGAGATGATCGTCGAGGAGCCCGTCGCCGGGTCCTTCAGCCACTTCGCGCACAAGTACTGGGGCGGCTTCGCCGGCTTCCTCTCGGGCTGGAACTGCTGGGTGCTGTACATCCTGGTGGGCATGTCGGAGCTCACCGCGGTGGGCAAGTACATCCACTACTGGTGGCCGGAGGTGCCGACCTGGGCGACCGCCGCACTGTTCTTCGTGGTGGTCAACGCCATCAACCTGTTCAACGTGAAGGCCTTCGGCGAGGCGGAGTTCTGGTTCGCCATCATCAAGGTCGCCGCCATCGTCGGCATGATCGCCCTGGGCTGCTACCTGCTGGCCAGCGGCACCGGCGGCGAGCAGGCGGCGGTGAGCAACCTGTGGGCCCACGGCGGCTTCTTCCCCAACGGCATCGGCGGGCTGGTGATGGCCATGGCGATCATCATGTTCTCCTTCGGCGGGCTGGAAATGCTCGGCTTCACCGCCGCCGAGGCCGACCAGCCGAAGCAGGTGATCCCCAAGGCGATCAACCAGGTCATCTACCGCATCCTGATCTTCTACATCGGCGCGCTCACCGTGCTGCTCTCGCTGACCCCGTGGGACAGCCTGCTGCAAACGCTCAATGCCTCCGGCGACTCCTACAGCGGCAGCCCCTTCGTGCAGATCTTCTCGATGATCGGCAGCAGCACCGCGGCCCACGTCCTCAACTTCGTGGTGCTCACCGCCGCGCTCTCGGTCTACAACAGCGGCACCTACTGCAACGGCCGCATGCTGGTAGGCCTGGCGGAGCAGGGCGATGCGCCGCGGGCCCTGGCCAAGGTGGACAGCCGTGGCGTGCCGGTGCGCTCGCTGATGGTCTCGGCGGCGGTGACCTTCCTCGCCGTGCTGGTGAACTACCTGGTGCCGGCCCGCGCGCTGGAGCTGCTGATGTCCCTGGTGGTCGCCGCACTGGTGATCAACTGGGCGATGATCAGCCTGGCGCACCTGAAGTTCCGCGCACGCATGGATGCCGACGGCAAGCGCACCGCCTTCCGTGCCGTGGCGTATCCCGCGGCCAACTGGCTGTGCCTGGGCTTCGTGGTGTTCATCCTCGGCGTCATGCTGCTCACCCCGGGCATCCAGGTGTCGGTCTATGCGATTCCGGTGTGGCTGCTGGTGATGTACGGCTGCTATCGCCTCAAGCGCCAGGGCGCGGCGCGTGGCGAGGTGCGGGCCGCGTTGGCGGATTGAGCCGCCCGACTTTGAGACGGGCCGCCCGCGATTGACCGTGCGGCCCGACCTTTCCTAGAGTGACCGGGCCATTTTCGTCAGAGGGATACTCATGAAAAAAGCACTTTGGCTGCTCGCGGCGGCCGTGCCGGTCCTCCTCGTCGCCTGCGGCGGCGAAGAGAAGAAAGCGCCCCAGGTGGACGCGCTGGTCCTGCCCGGCGACGCCAAGCTGGACTCGCGCAGCGTCTCGTACAAGTGCGAGGACGGCCGCAAGATCAGCGTGCAGTACCTGAACAAGGGCGACAACAGCCTCGCCGTGGTACCGGTGACCGACGCCTCCAGCCTGGTCTTCGCCAACGTCATCTCCGCCTCCGGCGCCAAGTACGCCGCCGGCCAGTACGTCTGGTGGACCAAGGGCGAAGACGCCACCCTGTACAAGGACTGGAAGGGCGGCGAACCCGCCGATGGCGTGGCCTGCAAGGAGCGCTGATGTTCCTGTGCCACATGAAAAAGCCCGGCCGATGCCGGGCTTTTTCATGGACTTTCGATCGGTGAGGTGGGTGCCGGGCGGGTTCGCGAGCAAGCTCGCTCCTACGAAAAGCGGATCTGCCGCAGCTCTTGTAGGAGCGAGCTTGCTCGCGAACCGCCGCCACTCCCGAGGCTAGAAGGTGAACTCCAGGTTCACCGTCGGCGTCGAGGTCCGTGTGCCGCGCCCACCGTCCACGCCGAACTTGTTGTGCCAGTACTCGTAGCCCACGCCCAGCCACAGGTTCGGCTGGCGCTTGGCGCCGGGCAGGGTGGCGAACATCAGCGAGGTGCGGATCAGCGTCTCCGGCGCGGTGTCGTTGTCGTTGTAATCCTCGCCCTTCTCCCCGGTGTAGTTGAGGAAACCCTGGAACTTCGCCCCGTGGTCGCCCAGCTGGAACGGCCGCAGCCAGGTCAGGTTGACCATGTAGGTGGTGTCGAAGGTGTGGTCCGGGTGCTTCACGTTGGGGATGCCGGAATGGTTCTTCTCGCGGTAGTAGAACAGCGACAGGTCCAGCACGCCGGGGCCGTTGAACTTGAGGGTGGGGCCGAACACCAGGGCGCGCTTCTTCGCCGAGCCGAGGTTGTTGTTGCGGCTGGCGTCGAAGCCGAAGGTGAAGGCGTGGTCCTTTACCAGCCCCTTGCCCTGGGGCAGGTCGAACACCCGCGAGGCATAGAGTTGGCTGCGGAACACGCCATAGACCTCGCTGCTGCCATGGTCGGTGCCCTTGCGCGGGTCATCGCTGTCGGACTGCAGCACGTCGAGGTGGAAGAAGTTGCTGCCGTAGCGATACCCGTCGGCGTGGCTGAAGCTGAAGATGCGCTTGCTGATGTCGTGCGGGTTGTTCGGGTTGGTGAAGCCCTTGCCGTAGCGGAAGCCCAGCGTGTTGCTGGTCCACTCGAAGAAGCGATCTTCATCGGCCTGCGCCATGCCCAGCGGGGCGAGCACCAGCGCGGTACCGAGGGCGAACCGGCGGCCGTTGCTCAGGCGGCGGCTGGAACGCGGTTGGGAGCGGGCGGCGCCAAGGGCCGTCATCGCGGATGAAACCATGCTGCACCTCTGTATTTTTCTTGTTTTCGTGGCTTTCGGGGCCGGCGTCCCGCCGAAGGAACGGCGGGCGGTGACAGGCTGGGTTCTAATGGTGAATTGATGACATTGCAAGAAAAACTTGTACACAAATTCGTATACAAAAATTGACGCGAAAGTCAGGAACGCGCGCTTCGCGGCGCGCTAGATGGCGCCGGGACAGCCGCGCCGGTGCGCGGTATGCTGGCCATCATTTCCGCACTGAATCCTTCCCATGCTGCAGATTTCCAACACCGTGCAGATTCCCGATGGCGAGATCGAGCTGAACGCCATCCGCGCCCAGGGCGCCGGCGGGCAGAACGTCAACAAGGTGTCCAGCGCCGTGCACCTGCGCTTCGACGTGCGCGCGTCCTCACTGCCGGAGTTCTACAAGGAACGCCTGCTGGCCCTGAGCGACCAGCGCATCACTGGCGAGGGCGTGGTGGTGATCAAGGCGCAGCAGTACCGCACCCAGGAGCAGAACCGCGAGGACGCGCTGAACCGCCTGGCGGAGCTGATCCGCAGCGTGGCGAAGGTGGAAAAGAAGCGCCGCCCGACCAAGCCGACGCTGGGTTCGAAGACGCGCCGGCTGGAGGGCAAGAGCAAGCGCGGGGCGATCAAGGCGGGGCGGGGGAAGGTGGATTTCTGATCGGTTGGTTCAGCTGGAGATAGGCGCTCGGGCGGTTCCCTCACCCCAGCCCTCTCCCAGAGGGAGAGGGGGCCGATCGTGCCGGCTGACAGTGTGGTTTCATCCTGCACCGAACAGTCCCCTCTCCCTCTGGGAGAGGGTTAGGGTGAGGGGCTCTTGCCCCTTGTAGGGCGGATAACCTGGAACAGGTTATCCGCCGCCTCCCTCCACGGCGGATAACGCTGGCGCATTATGCTCCCTGCACACTGACTTCCCAAGGCTGCCCAATCTGCCGAATAGTCCCCTCTCCCGCTTGCGGGAGAGGGTTAGGGTGAGGGGCTCTTGCCCCTTGTAGAAGCAGGCCATGCCCGCGACCGCGCGCATGGCGCGCTCCTACAGGGAGTGCCATGCCTGCCTCGCGGACGGCCGCCGTAGCGGTTCGCGAGCAAGCTCGCTCCTACAGGGAATCCTGACGTCGGGTAGTCAGTGCACCAGCATCCCCGTGAACACATAGGCCTGGGCCAGGGTGATCAGGCCGATGAACGCGGCGAACATCAGGCTGTGCTTGACCGTAAAGCGGAACAGGTCGGACTCGCGCCCCACCATCCCGGTGGCAGCGCAGGCCACGGCGATGGACTGCGGCGAGATCATCTTGCCGGTCACCCCGCCGGTGGTGTTGGCCGCCACCAGCAGCGTGTCGCTGACCCCGAGCTGGTGCGCGGTGGTCGCCTGCAAGGAGCCGAACAGCGCGTTGGACGAGGTGTCCGACCCGGTCAGGAACACCCCCAGCCAGCCGAGGAACGGCGAGAAGAACGGGAAGGCCGCGCCGGTGCCCGCCAGCACCAGGGCCAGCGTCGTGGACATCCCCGAGTAGTTGGTGACGAAGGCGAAGGCCAGCACCATGCCGATGGTCAGCACCGGCCATTTCAGTTCCCTGAGGGTGTCGCCGAAGGTCGCCGCGCCGCTCTTCACGCCGATGCGCAGGATCGCCATGGAAATCAGCGCCGCGAGGAAGATCGCCGTGCCGCTGGCCGACACCAGGTCGAACTTGTAGATCGCCGGCATTGGCGTCGCGTTGGCGACGATGGGCGCAGCCTTGAGCACCAGTTGGTCGAGGTAGGGCACCGGGATTACCGCCACCCAGCTCTCCAGCGCGCCGCCGGGCAGGAACATCGCCTTGAACGGCTTCATGGTCCAGATGGTCACCAGCACGGTGAGGATCAGGAAGGGCGACCAGGCCTTGAAGATCTGCCCGACGCTGTACTGCGACTCCCGCCGCTGCACGCCGCCGCCACCGACCGCGCCCAGCGTCGCCGTGCCGTCGGCGTTGACGCTGGAGAACTCCGTCTCGCGCACGTTCGCCGGCTGCCACACGCGCAGGAACAGGGTCAGGCAGACCATGCTCAGCAGCGCCGAGGTGATGTCTGGCAGCTCCGGGCCGATGTAGTTGGAGGTGAGGAACTGGCTGATGGCGAAGGTACCGCCGGCCACCAGCAGCGCCGGCCAGGTTTCGCGAATGCCGCGCCAGCCGTCCATCATCGCCACCAGCCAGAACGGCACGATCACCGACAGGATCGGCAACTGCCGCCCGGCCATGGCGCCGATCTTGAAGGCGTCCACCCCCGACACCTGCCCGGCGACGATGATCGGGATGCCCAGCGCACCGAACGCCACCGGCGCGGTGTTGGCGATCAGGCACAGCCCGGCGGCGTACAGCGGGTTGAAGCCCAGGCCCACCAGCAGCGCCGCGGTGATCGCCACGGGTGCGCCGAAGCCCGCCGCACCTTCGAGAAAGGCGCCGAAGGAGAAGCCGATCAGCACCACCTGCAGGCGCTGGTCGACGGTGATCGACAGCACCGAGCTGCGGATGATCTCGAACTGTCCGCTCTTCACCGTCAGCTTGTAGAGGAACACCGCCGCCACGATGATCCAGGCGATCGGCCAGAGCCCGTAGAAGAAGCCGTAGACCGCCGAGGCCAGCGCCTTGTCCACCGGCATGTGGTAGACGGTCACGGCGATCAGCAGCGACAGCGCCAGGGTGATGGCGCCGGCGACGTGCCCCTTGAGGCGGAACACTGCCAGGGCGAGGAAAAAGAAAATGATCGGCACGAGGGCGGCCAGGGCCGAGAGGCCGAGGCTGCCGAGCGGGGTGTAGAGCTGCTGCCAGGTTTGCATGGGGATTGTCCCTTGTTGTTGTCGGAGGCAAAACGTCAGCGGTGGATAAGGCTTTCAGGGGGCGCTTGCCGGGGCGGCGCACGGGCCGGCAGGTATTGAAAAAGCCCCGCAACGCGGCGCGTAGCGGGGCTTCTGAAGGTTGGTTCGGGCAAGCTGTTCGGGGTGTCGTCGCCGGCTCGCTCGAGGCCGGCGACGACCACCTCCCGGCCGCTGGCCACCTGTCGCCAGGGCCGCTTGAGCGCTCTCAAAGCGCGGCCACTCCGGCGCTGGCGACCTGTGCATCCTCGCCGGCCTTCACGCCGGACACGCCCACCGCGCCGATCACCTGGCCGTCCAGCACGACCGGCACGCCGCCTTCGAGCGAGGTGAGCAGCGGCGCGGTGACGAAAGCCGTGCGGCCGCCGTTGACCATGTCCTCGTAGCCCTTGGTTTCGCGCCGGCCCAGGGCCGCGCTGCGGGCCTTCTCGGTGGCGATGTAGGCGCTGGCCGGGGCGCAGCCGTCGAGGCGTTCCAGGGCCAGCGGGTGGCCGCCGTCGTCGACCACCGCGATGGACACCGCCCAGTGGTTGCGCTGCGCCTCGGCGCGCGCGGCGGCAAGGATGCGACCGACTTCCTGCTGGGTCAGAACGGCTTTGTTGAGCATGCGTGCACCTCGCCTTGAAGGGTTTCCAATGGCGCATCGGCCAGCGCCTCTTCCACCAGTTCGATCCAGTGCCGCACCGGGGTGCGGCCGGCGCCGGCCAGGTGTGTCTGGCAGCCGATGTTGGTCGTGACGATGACCTCCGGGGCGCCGCTCTCCAGCGCTTTCAGGCGGTTGTCGCGCAGGCGCCGGGACAGCTCCGGCTGGGTCAGCGAATAGGTCCCGGCGGAGCCGCAGCACAGGTGGCTGTCCGGCACGCTGGTGAGGCTGAAGCCCAGTCGCGTGAGTACGCCTTCCACCGCGCCGCCGAGCTTCAGCGCATGCTGCAGCGTGCACGGGCAGTGGAAGGCCAGGCGCCGGTCGCCGTGCAGGTGCAGCGTTTCCAGCGGCTCGTCGCGCAGGATTTCGGCGAGGTCGCGGGACAGTTCGCTGACCCGCCGCGCCTTGGCCGCGTACTGCGCATCGTGCGCCAGCAGATGGCCATAGTCGCGGACGAAGGCGCCGCAGCCGCTCGCCGTCTGCACGATGGCTTCGGCGCCGGCCTGGATCGACGGCCACCAGGCGTCGATGTTCCTGCGTGCCCGCTCCAGCCCCTGCTCCTGGGCATTCAGGTGATAGTCCACGGCGCCGCAGCAGCCGGCATCCGCCGCCGGGATCAGGCTGATGCCGAGGCGATCCAGCACCCGTGCGGCCGCGGCATTGGTGTTGGGCGACAGGGCCGGTTGCACGCAGCCTTCCAGGATCAGCATGCGCCGGGTGTGGCGCGGCCTCGGTCGCTCCACGGGGGGATGCGGATGGCGCGGCAGCTTGCTCTGCAGGCCCGCCGGCAGCAGTGGATAGAGCGCGCGCCCGGCCCTGGCCAGGGTGCCGAACAGCGCAGCATTGGCCACCACGGCGCGCAGGCCTCGGCGCATCACGCGCTCGCCAAGGGAGCGCGGTACCTGCTGCTCGACCGCTGCGCGGCCGATGTCCAGCAGGTTGTGGTAATCCACGCCGGAGGGGCAGGTGGTCTCGCAGTTGCGGCAGCTCAGGCAGCGGTCCAGGTGCTCGCGGGTACTGGCGCTCGGCGCGGTGCCTTCGAGCACCTGCTTGATCAGGTAGATGCGCCCGCGCGGGCCGTCCAGCTCGTCGCCCAGCAACTGGTAGGTCGGGCAGGTGGCGGTGCAGAAGCCACAGTGCACACAGGAGCGCAGGATGCGCTCGGCTTCCTCGGCGCGCGGCAGCTGCTTGGCCTGTTCGCTCAGGTTGGTTTGCATCAGAGCTCCCTGTACATCCGGCCGGGGTTGAAGAGGCCGTGCGGGTCGAGTTGGCGCTTGAGGCTCTGGTGGTAGCGCAGCAGGGCGGCAGGCAGCGGATGGAAGCCGTCGTCGCCCGGTGTGCAGCGCAGGGCGTGGCCGCCGACTTCGGCAACGCTGTGGCGGATCAGCTCGGCGTCCGCCTCGGACTTCAGCCAGCGCTGCGCGCCGCCCCAGTCGATCAGTTGCTCGCCGGGCAGGGCCAGCGCGGGGGTTGCGTTGGGCAGCGACAGCCGCCACAGCGTGCCGGGCCCGGCGAAGAAGCCGAGGCGCTGCTCGCGCAGGTCCTGCCAGTAGCCGCTGTCTATCTCTTCCCCGCCCAGGCGCAGGCGTGCCGAGCACACCGAGCCTTCGCCGCCTTCCAGGCGCAGGTGCAGCGCCGTGCCGTCATGGCAGGCGGCGGTGATCGGGATCGGCTGCGCGCCCCATTCGGCGAGCTCCCCCAGCGCCTGGTGAACGTCCATTTCCAGGCGCAGGCTGGCGCACATCCGCGGCTTGGGCAGCACCTTCATCGAGACCTCGGTGAGCACTCCCAGGCAGCCGAAACTGCCTGCCAGCAGGCGCGACAGGTCGTAGCCGGCGACGTTCTTCATCACCTCGCCGCCAAAGCGCAGCAGCTTGCCGTGGCCGGTGATCAGCCGTGTCCCCAGCACGTAGTCGCGCACCGAGCCCGCCCAGGGCCGGCGCGGGCCGGAAAGCCCGGCGGCGACCATGCCTCCGAAGGTCGCGCCGGAGTGATGGGGTGGCTCGCACGGCAGCATCTGTCCGGCGGCCTCCAGCGCCGTTTCGATCTCTGCCAGCGGCGTGCCGGCGCGGGCGGTGAGCACCAGTTCGGTCGGGTCGTAGCTGACGATGCCGCTGTGGGCGCGGGTGTCCAGCTCCACGCCGTTCACCGGGCGGCCGAGGAAGGCCTTGCTGTCGCCGCCGCGAATGCGCAACGGCGTGCGGGTGTCCAGGGCCCGGTTTACCTGATCGAGCAGGTCGGCGCTGGCGTCGGCCATCAGAAGCGCTCCAGGTCGGGGAAGGGCAGTTGCCCGTGGTGCACGTGCATCGCGCCGAACTCGGCACAGCGGTGCAGGGTGGGGATGTTCTTGCCGGGGTTGAGCAGGCGGTCCGGGTCGAACGCCGCCTTCACCGCATGGAACAGGGTCAGTTCGTCGGCGTTGAACTGCGCGCACATCTGGTTGATCTTCTCGCGCCCCACGCCGTGTTCGCCGGTGATGCTGCCGCCCACCGCCACGCAGAGTTCGAGGATCCTGCCGCCGATGGCCTCGGCGCGCTCCAGCTCGCCGGGCACGTTGGCGTCGAAGAGGATCAGCGGGTGCATGTTGCCGTCGCCGGCATGGAACACGTTCGCCACGCGCAGGCCGAATTCCTGCGACAGCTCGGCGATGCCGTGCAGCACGCGCGGCAGCTCGCGGCGCGGGATGGTGCCGTCCATGCAGTAGTAATCCGGCGAGATGCGCCCCACCGCCGGGAAGGCATTCTTGCGCCCGGCCCAGAAGCGCACGCGCTCGGCCTCGTCGCAGGCCAGGCGCACGTCGGTGGCGCCGGCGGCGCGCAGTACACCGTCGACCCGCTCGCAGTCGTCCTGTACGTCGGCTTCCACGCCGTCCAGCTCGCACAGCAGGATGGCCGCGGCGTCCACCGGGTAGCCGGCGTGAATGAAGTCCTCGGCGGCGCGGATCGACAGGTTGTCCATCATCTCCAGCCCGCCGGGGATGATGCCCGCGGCGATGATCTCGGCCACCGCGCGGCCGGCCTTTTCCACCGAATCGAAACTGGCCAGCAGCACCCGCGCCACCTGCGGGCGCGGCAGGAGCTTGACGGTGACTTCGGTGACGATGCCGAGCATGCCCTCGGAGCCGGTGAACAGCGCCAGCAGGTCGAAGCCGGGGCAGTCCAGGGCGTCGCTGCCCAGCGTCAGGTGCTCGCCCTCGACGGTGAGGATGTCCACCTTCAGCAGGTTGTGCACGGTCAGGCCGTATTTCAGGCAATGCACGCCGCCGGCGTTCTCGGCGACGTTGCCGCCGATGGAGCAGGCGATCTGCGAGGACGGGTCGGGCGCGTAGTACAGCCCGTGCGGCGCGGCGGCCTGGGAGATCGCCAGGTTGCGCACGCCCGGTTGCACGCGGGCGAAGCGCCCCTGCGGATTCACCTCGAGAATCCGGTTGAAGCGCGCCATCACCAGCAGGACGCCTTTCTCCAGCGGCAGCGCGCCGCCGGAGAGCCCGGTGCCCGCGCCGCGTGCCACTACCGGCACCTTTCGCGCATGGCAGAGTTTGAGCAGCGCCTGTACCTGCTCGATGCGCTCGGGCAGCGCCACGAGCAGGGGGACGGTGCGGTAGGCGGAAAGCCCGTCGCATTCGTAGGGGGCGAGGTCTTCGGCGCGGTGCAGCAGGTCGAGGTCCGGCACGGCGGCGCGCAGCTCGGCCAGCAGGGCGGCCTTGTCGACCGCGGGCAACGCGCCATCGACGCGTTCGTCGTAGAGGATGTTCATGGGCTGACGGTGCTCTGGTGTTGTTCTTGTTCGCGCCCGCCATGCGGTCGCGTGGAGCCACGGCACCCTGAACATGCGGCCGCTGCGCGGGCCACGTCCATCGTCATCGACACTGGTCCTACCAGTTCTTGCACGGCCGTGCAGTGGAAAGGTCCTGTCCTGAGGGCTAGGGTTCCTGTGGGTAGGCAGGGTTTCGCCTACTGGTCCTACCAGTTGTTCAGCGCCGTTGTGGAGATCCGTGATGACCCAGGCCAAGCTGCGCGTTGCCGACCAGGTGGCGCAGAAGATCGAGCGGCTGATCGTCGATGGCGTGCTCAAGGTCGGCCAGGCGCTGCCTTCGGAGCGACGCCTGGTGGAGAAGCTCGGCTGCTCGCGGTCGGCGCTGCGCGAAGGGCTGCGGGCCCTGCGCGGGCGCGGCATCGTCGATACCGAGCAGGGCCGCGGCTCGTTCGTCGCCGATCTGACCGGGGCCGACGACGTATCGCCGCTGATGCACCTGTTCCGCTCGCAGCCGCGCACGCTCTACGACCTGCTGGAAGTGCGCGCCTTGCTGGAAGGCGAATCCGCGCGCCTGGCCGCGCTGCGCGCCACCGAGGCTGACCTGGTGCTGATCAGCCGGCGCTTCGAGGAGATGCACGCCGCCTTCGAGCAACCCCAGCCGCTGGACCCGCGCGAGCATGCGCGACGCGATCATGCCTTCCACCAGGCGATCAGCGAGGCGTCGCACAACCCGGTGCTGGTGCACACTCTGCAGTCGCTCAACGAATTGATGCTCAGCACCGTGTTCGCTTCGGTGAACAACCTTTACAACCGCCCGCCGCAGAAGCGCCAGATCGACCGCCAGCACGCGCGGCTGTACCGCGCCATCAGCGAGCGCCAGCCCGAACAGGCCCAGCGCGCGGCGCGCGAACATATCCACAGCGTGCGGGACAACCTGCGCGAGATCGAGCAGGAGGAACAGCGGCTGGTGCGGGCGACGCTGCGGCTGGAGGGGTGGACATAACGCAGGAGCGGACTTCGTCCGCGATCGCTTGCCGGCGGCTCCGGGCTTGGGCGGGGCCAATCGCGGACCGAGTCCGCTCCTACGCAGGCCGGGAGTAGCGGTGTAGGAGCGGGCCATGCCCGCGACCGCCTGACGGACCGTCCAGCGGCCGGAGTGCGGATTCAGGATTCGGTAGGGGCAGGGCGCTTCGCTGAAGCGCCGGACGTTGTCCGCTCATCGCGGGCATGGCCCGCTCCTGCAGGTTTGGCGGGTTGGCTTCTAATTTTCCGCTCGCGCATCTGCGCCAGCATGCGCTCCGCGTTCGCCTGACAGCCCATGCCTTCGGGCTTGTTCTCGATGCCGTCGATCACCGCCAGCAGGCGCAGGCGGTTCTCCCGCAACTGCTGCTCCATCGCCTCGATCTCCGCCACCTTGCGGCGCAGGCCGGCGACCAGTTCGCCGTGGCTGTTCTCAAGCGGGGTGGAATGCGGCAGCAGGTTGCGGATTTCCTCCAGGCTGAAGCCGGTCTGCTGGGCGCTGCGGATGATCTCCAGCAGGTCGAGGGTTTCCGGCGGATACGCGCGGTAGCCGTTGGCCAGGCGGCGCGCCGGGGCGATCAGCCCGCTGGCTTCATAGAAGCGGATGCGCGAGGGGGCGAGGCCGCTGAGGCTGGCCAGTTCACCGATTTTCATGCTGGGCTCCGGAAGGGGCTTGACCTTGAAGTGAACTTTAAACTTAACCTCGCCGGCACCACAACCCAGGAGCCTCGCCATGTCGCCCTTCCAGCCCCTGCGCCTGCCCAACGGCGGCGAAGTCCCCAACCGCATCGCCAAGGCCGCCATGGAAGAGAACCTGGCCGACGCCGACCAGGCGCCCTCGGCCGCTCTGCTGCGCCTCTACCAGGCCTGGGCGGAGGGCGGCGTCGGCCTGATCTTGAGCGGCAACGTGATGATCGACGGCCGCGCCATGACCGGCCCCGGCGGCGGCGTGCTGGAGAATGACCGGCACCTGCAGCGCTTCCGCGAATGGGCGCGCGTGGGCCGCTCCCGCGGGGCGCAGTTCTGGCTGCAGCTTAACCACCCCGGCCGGCAGGTGCAGACCAACCTCGGCCAGGGTGCCATCGCACCGTCTGCGGTGCCGCTGGAGATGGGCAGGTTCTCCAAGCTGTTCGCCGTTGCCCGCGAGATGACCGAAGACGATATCGCCGAGGTGGTCGAGCGCTTCGTCCGCGCCGCCCGGCTTGCCGAACAGGCCGGCTTCACCGGCGTGCAGATCCACGCCGCGCATGGCTACCTGCTCAGCCAGTTCCTTTCGCCGCTGGCGAACAAGCGCCAGGACCGCTGGGGCGGTTCGCTGGAGAATCGCGCGCGGCTGCTGCTGGATGTCGTCCGCGCGGTGCGTGCCGAGGTTTCCCCGCAGTTCTGCGTGGGCGTGAAGATCAATTCCGCCGACTTCCAGCGCGGCGGTTTCGACGCCAGCGACGCGCGGCAGGTGATCGAGTGGCTGAACGACGAAAAGGTCGACCTGGTCGAGCTCTCCGGCGGCAGCTACGAGGCACCGGCCATGCAGGGCGACGCCCGCGACGGCCGCACCCTGGCGCGGGAAGCCTACTTCCTCGAATTCGCCCGTGAGATGCGGGAGGCGGCGCGCATGCCGCTGATGGTGACCGGCGGCATCCGTCGCCTGCCCGTGGCGGAGCAGGTGCTGGAGAGCGGCCTGGCGATGGTCGGCATCGGCACCGCCCTGGCACTGGAGCCGCAGCTGGTCCTGCACTGGCAGCGCGGCAGCCAGACCCAGCCGGAGCTGCCGCCGATCCGCTGGCGCTCCAAGCCGCTGGCGGCGCTGGCCTACATGGCGCTGGTCAAGCTGCAGCTCAAACGCATCGGCGCCCGCCGTGCGCCCAACCCGCAGGCGTCGCCGCTGCGCACCCTGGTGATGGAGCAATGGCACACGCTGCGCCGCGCCAGGCAGTACCGCCGCTGGGCGGCGCGGCAGGTGGGCTGAGCCGGTTCAATGCCGCCCTACGGACCTGCGTAGGAGCGGAATCCGTCCGCGATCGGCTGATCCCATGGCAAGGATCATCATCGGAGCAGCCGGACAGACATCGCGGACGGAGTCCGCTCCTACGAGCACCCTTCCCCTCGATAGGAAAGGCTGGCGTCGATCACGCCTGCTGCCGCGTCGCCGCCAGCACGATCTCGCGGATGCACACGCCCTGCGGCTGGTCGTAGGCATAGCGAATCGCATTGGCCACGTCCTCGGCACTGAGCACCTGGCCGCCCATCTCGCGCTTCCAATCCTGGTAGCCGCTCTTGATCGCCTCGTCGGTGGTGTGGCTGAGCAGCTCGGTTTCCACTGCGCCGGGGGCGATGGTAACGACGCGGACATTGTGCGCCGCGACTTCCTCGCGCAGGTTCTCGGAGATCGCGTGCACCGCGAACTTGGTGCCAACGTAGGCGACGTGGTTGGGGAAAGTCTTGCGACCGGCCACCGAGCTGACGTTGATCAGCGTGCCGCGGTTGCGCTCCACCATGCCCTTGAGCACGGCGTGCACGCCGTTGAGCAGGCCCTTCACGTTGACGTCGAGCATGCGCTCCCACTCGGCCGGGTCCTGCTCGACCATGTTGCCCAGCAGCATCACGCCGGCGTTGTTCACCAGCGCGTCGGCCGGGCCGAAGCGTTTCTCGGCTTCCGCCACAGCGGCCAGCAGCGCCTCGCGGTCGGTCACGTCCACGGCGCGGCTAAGCGCGTCGGGCAGCTGCAGCGCCTCCAGGCGCTCGATGCGGCGGGCGAGCAGCAGCAGCGGGTGGCCCTGCTGGGAGAAGAGGCGGGCGGTGGCTTCGCCGATACCGGAACTGGCGCCGGTGACGATGATCAGGGGCTTGCTCATGGGGATTCTCCTGCTATCGGAAATCTGAATGACTGAACGATGCGGTGAAGTATATTGAGCGGTATTCCGCCTGAAAAATGGCTTATTCCTGTGCCTGGCATCGGGTTTTTCTATGGATATCCGACAGCTGGCCGCCTTCGTCGCGGTCTTCGAAGAACGCAACATCACCGCTGCCGCCCAACGCCTGTTCGTCAGCCAGCCGACGCTGTCGGTGACCATCCGCCAGTTGGAGGAGGCCCTGGGCACCGAGCTGTTCCTGCGCCAGGCGCGCGGGGTGGAGGTCAGCGAAGCTGCTAGGGCGCTGTATCCCCGCGCCCGCGCCTTGCTGGCCGAAGCCGACGGCCTGCGCAACATGTTCCGCCAGGCTTCGGCGCATCAGCCGTTGCACCTGGGCGTGGAGGGCGACGTCAGCGCCGAGCAGGTCGAAGGCTTCGTCACCCTGGCGCAGCAGGCCGTGCCCAACCTGATGCTGCACCTGCAGGAGGGCTGCGTGGGGGACGCGCGGCTGGCGGTGGAGGAGTTCTGCTGTGAGGACGAACTCTTCGTGCCGGTCTGGGAAGACCCGTATGTGCTGGCGTTGCCGCCGGGCGTGGAGGATGCGCAGAGCAGTGGCTGGATCACCTGCCCGACGCATCCGTCCCATCAGCGACTGATGACGGCTTATGGCGGCGCGCCGGTGGTCGCGCAGGCCAGTACCCTGAACCTGGCGCTGCGTCTGGTCAGCGCGGGGGTGGGCGCGGCGATCTTGCCGGCATCGCTGCTGAGCGGCGCACCGGCGGTGCGCAGTAGCTCACTGAGCCTGCCGTTGCCGATCCGTCGCATCGGCCTCTGCCACTCCGCCCAGGCGCTGGAGCACCCGGCGGTGCGCGGGCTCTACGACTTCTTGCGAACGGCCTGAGTCAGGCCTGCGCCTTGCGCGCGCCCGTCGCCCGCAAGGACAACAGCAGGACCAGCGAGGCCGCGAGGATCTGCAGGCTGGCATAGCCATTGGTGGTGGCGACCAGGCCGTAGCGCTGGATCGCCAGCCCGGCGAGGATCGCCGGCACGCTGAAGGCCAGGTAGCTGAGCACGTAGAAACTCGCCATCAGCGCCCCACGCTCATGGGCGTGGGCCAGCGGTACCACCGAGCGCAGCGCGCCGAGGAAGCCGCCGCCGAAGCCCAGCCCGGCCACCGCGGTGCCAAGGAAGAACAGCCAGAGGTTGGCGCTGTCCACGCCGAGCAGGGTGATCAGCAGCCCGCCGACGAGCGCCAGGCCGCCACGGCGCAGGATCACCGCCGCTGGCTGGTGGCGCAGGGCGAAGATCGCCAGCGCGCCGCACAGGCACAGCAGCGACACCAGTCCGCCGCCGATCATCGGCACCTGCAGGCCCGTGACCTGGCGCGCCAGCGTCGGCCCCAGCGACAGGTAGAAGCCGCCCAGCGCCCAGAGACTGGCGTTCAACGGCGCCACGCTCCAGAACGCGCGGCGCGCCTGCACAGGAATGCGGATGCGCGGCCTCAGCGAGGCCAGCGCCCCCGGTTGCCGGCTGATGCTTTCCGGCAGCCAGCGCAGCAGCACGATGCCCACGGCGAACACCACCAGCAGCCACACATAGACCGCGTGCAGCGGATCGCCGCCGAACTGCACCAGTGCACTGCTGCCCAGTGCGCCCATGGCCATGCCGAGCATGGGCGCCACGCTGTTGATCAGCGGGCCGCGCTCGCGGTCGATATCCAGCATGGCCGCGCCCAGCACACTGGTGGCGATGCCCGTGGCGAAGCCCTGCAGCAGGCGCGCGAGGATCAGCAGCTCCACGGCGTTGGCGTACAGAAACACCGCCATGGCCAGCAGTTCGAGCATCAGCGCGGCGAGGATCACCGGGCGCCGGCCCAGGTGGTCCGACAGCGAGCCGAACACCAGCAGCGCCAGCATCAGCCCGCCGGCGTAGATGCTGAACACCAGGGTCAACAGGGCCGGCGAGAAGTGCCAGGATTCGCGGTACAGCGCATACAGCGGCGTGGGCGCGGCCGCGGCGGCGAGGAAGGCCATGAGGATGGCCGTCAGCAGCCACGCCGATGCTCGGGGTGAGAAGCCGGCCGCGCTTTTCGAGGGTGGGTATGTCATGATTCTGCTCGCAAAGGCTAAGATTTTGCTTTTGCGAGATGCTGGACCCCTTTCGGGATAAAAGCAAATTCTTTGCGTTAAGGTGCTTATGGCAATCAATCAGGGTGTTCGGCCGGGCGGGCGCAGCGCGCGGGTGCAGGCCTCGGTGCACAAGGCCGTGGCGGAGTTGCTGGAGAAGCGCGAGCGCGCGGAGCTGACCGTGCCGATGATCGCCGCCCGCGCCGGCGTTACGCCCTCGACCATCTACCGGCGCTGGGGCGACCTCAACGAGTTGCTGGGCGACGTCGCCCTGCAGCGCATCCGCCCCGACGCCGAACCGGCGGATACCGGCAGCCTGCGCGGCGACCTGCTGGCCTGGGGCGAGCAGTACATGGAGGAAACCGCCTCGGTGCCCGGCCGCGCGGTGGTGCTTGACCTGCTCGCGGCTGGCGGCGGCTGCTCGGGACGCTGCATGGCCATTGCCTGCGGCCAGTTCGACATCATCCTGCTGCGCGCCCGGGAACGCGGCGAGAACGTGCCCGAGGTCGACCGCATCGTCGACCGGCTGATGGCGCCGCTGGTGTACCGCATCCTGTTTTCCGCCGAGGAGCTGGACGTGGCGTATGTCGAGCGCCTAGTCGACCTGACGCTCGAAGGTTTGTAGCGGATTCGCCGAAAGGCTCTGCGCCGCATCCGACGTTTCTGCAATGCCCGGTTGGATCCTCTGTAGGAGCGAGCTTGCTCGCGAATCAGCGTCGCTCCGGCGCTGGGGAAACCGTTCGCGAGCAAGCTCGCTCCTACAATATCCGTGCGGCGTCTGCCCAGGCCTGCAAAGCTGCACAGGCTGCCAGCGCCATCTCCTCGTCGCTGCGCCCGGCGAACAGTCGATCCAGCGCATCCGCCGCAATCAGCCCGGCCACCGTTGGTGTGCCCACGCCATCGGTGAGGTCCAGCCACTCGCCAAAGCTGGATGGCGTGTCATACCAGCGCAGGTAACCCGACGGCGACACCGGCCACCAGCGCTCGTCGAATTGCAGCACGACCTTTTCCAGTCTACCCATGCCCAGGTGTGCCAGCGCCTCCTGCTGCGCTGCTGGCAGGGGCGGGGTGAAGTGGATATCGCGCAGTACGCCGATGGGCACGGTGCAGATGCAGAAATCAGCGACTTCGCCGTGCACATGCACCTGAGCGCCGGTCCAGTCGACTGCCGCCACCGGTCGGGCCAGGCGGATGTCCAATCCCTCGGCCAAGTGCTCGGCCAACTGTGAATAACCCTGTGGCAGGAAGCGGTCGCCCGCGCCGACGCCTTCCTCGTCCAGCGCATCCACCGACAGCGACTCCAGCGGTAGGCAGGCTTCCAGAATCAGATTGGCGTCCACGGCGAAGCGGGTCGCGCGACGGGTTGGCTCGTCGCGACCTTCGAGATAGCGCGCGACGCCTTCCGCCAATGGCAGGCTGCGGTCGATTCCACTGCGCAGGGCGTCCCACGCCGCCGCGATGTCGGGCACCGGGCCATCCGCGGCGGCGGCCAGGGGGCGGCTGAAGTCGGTTTCCCGCAGGGGCAGGCCGAGCCGCCGAGCCTGCTCGGCGAGCGGGTTCTCGTCGAAGTGCTGCAGCCAGGCCGCGCCTTCATCGACCTGTATCGGGCCGAGGGCGACGCTGTGAACTCGGCCGCCGATACGGTCGCGGGCCTCCAGCACCCGGCAGTCGATTCCGGCTTCATGCAGGCGTCGGGCAGCGGCGAGCCCGGCGAAGCCCGCGCCGATCACCAGCACCCGTCGGGCGCCGTTTTCGAGGGCGAGTTCGGCTGCGCGCAGGCCATCGTTCCACGCGCCGTGGGTCATGGCCGGGGCGACGGGATTGCAGGCCTCGCCGGCCAGTACCAGCCGGCCGCCCAGCGCCTCACCCAGCCGGCGCCTGTGCTCCGGCGTGGCGCCGGCTAGCAGGGTGCTGTAGGCGCCACGGCTGAACGGGTCGTCGCACCAGTGGGTGACGTGGAAGGCGATGGGGCGGTGGCGAAGGCTGTCCATGGCGTGCTCGCGCTCTGAAGGAGCGACGACCTTAGTGGCGGATCGAGCGGCATTTCAAGGGGGCTTTTCGTAGGAGCGAGCTTGCTCGCGAAAGGAGTCAACCGGCAGCGCCGATACTGGGCTGTTCGCGAGCAAGCTCGCTCCGACAGGTTCCCGTTCCGCATCAGGCGCGGCTCAGGCGGATCACCGTGCGGGCGACGGAGACGCCGGTGAACAGCACCACGAACAGGCGCAGGGTCTGCATGGCCAGCACCAGGCCGACGTCGGAGTGGGTGTCCACCGCGATGATCGCCATGGCGTCCAGGCCGCCGGGGCTGGTGGCGAGGTAGAGGGAGAGGAAGTCCATCCCGGTGAGGGCTGCCAGCGCCCAGGCGAACAGGGCGCAGCTGGCGATCAGCGCCAGCGCGCTGACCAGCATGGCCGGCAGGTGGCGGCCGACATAGGCGAGGCTTTCGCGGTCGAAGCGCAGGCCGATGTAGCAGCCGATCACGCCGTAGGCGGTGGCCAGCAACCAGTGCGGCAGGGTGATGTGCAGCACGCCGGAGAGCTGCAGCATGGCGCCGGCCACCAGCGGCACCAGCAGCGGGCCGGCTGGCAGTTTGGCGCCGGCGGTGGTGCAGACGAAGATCAGCAACAGGCAGTTGATCAGGTCCGGCAGGGTGTCGGTGTCGATGATCGGCGCGCTGTGCGCCACCGAGCCGCCGCCTTCGATGCCCAGCAGGCGGCCGACCAGGGCGCCGGCCATGACCACGCAGACCACCCGCACGTACTGCATGGTGGCGACCACGCGCGGGTCGGCACCGTTGGCCTCGGCCATCGACACCATGGCCGCCGCGCCGCCGGGCGCGGTGCCCCAGGCGGCGGTGCTGCCAGGGATGCCGCCGAAGCGCACCATGGCGTAGCTGACCACCGCCGAGAGCAGCAGGGTGAGCAGGGTGGCGCTGAGCATCAGCGGCCAGGAGGCGTCCATCGCCTGCAGCACCGACCAGCTCATGGCGTGGGCGACCAGCAGGCCGATGCAGCCCTGGCTGAGGCGAAAGGCCTGGCGCGGCAGGCGGATCTGCGCGCCACTGACACCGAAGGCGATGGCCACCAGCATGGGGCCCAGGAACAGCGCGGCGGGGATGCCCAGCCAGGTCAGCAACTGCCCGGCGCCTCCGGCCCCCAGTGCCAGGGCCAGCCATTGCAGGCTGGCGGGGATGCGGGCGACGGACAGGGCAGGGCGGCTGGACACGGACGGCTCCGGGCGGGGAATACGGAGGAATTATCGATAGCCGAATCCATCAAGTCTATTTTCTAATAGTCATGAATCCATTCCTGAAATTTATCAGTTGGCCGCCATGGACCTGCGTGATCTCGCCTACTTCGAAACCATCGCCGAACTCGGCCACCTGGGACGCGCCGCCGAGCGCCTGGGGCGCAGCCAGCCGGCGCTGACCAAGAGCATCCAGCGCCTGGAGGAATCACTGGGCGCGCGCCTGTTCCAGCGCGATGGACGACGCATCCGTCTCACGCCCGCTGGCGAATTGATGCTGCAGCGCGCGCGACAACTGCGTCAGGACGTGGAGGAAACCCGTCGCGAAGTGCGCGATTTCGCCAGCGGTGTGGTGGGCAATATCCGCCTCGGCTGCGCGGCGACCATGGCCGAATACCTGTTGCCGCGCCTGACCGAGGACCTTCTGGCGCGCGCGCCTGACATCACCATGAGCCTGGTGCTGGGCCAGGACGACGTATTGCGCGAGGCGCTGCGCAGCGGGCGACTGGACATGGCGATCTGCTCGCGGATCGTCGACGACCCGCAATTGAGCAGCGAGCCGCTGTTGCAGGACCAGGTGGTGGTGGTCGCCAGCCGTGACCACCCGATCTTCGACGGACCGGTGGTCATGGCCGACCTGTGCCGTTACCGCTGGGTGCTGCCCGCTACCGGGGTGTCGTCGCGGCGCTGGATGGACAGCACCTTCCAGGCCCACCAGCTGCCGCTGCCGCAGGTGCAGATCGAGACCAACGCGATCACCATGCTGCCCAACCTGATCGCCCGCACCCGCCTGCTCAGCTTCCTCGCCCGCGAAGCGCTGGCCGGCGGGCACGGCATGGACCAGTTGCGCGAGGTGGCGTTGGCCGAGACGACGCTGACACGGACCATCGGCCTGGCGGTGCGGGAGGGCGCCTACCTGCCGCCGGCGGCCCAGCTGCTGCGCGGGATGTTGCGCGAGCATGCGCAGCGGTTTGGAGCGGAGTGGTAACCCGCGTCGACACAACCTGCAGGAGCGGGCCATGCCCGCGATCGCGGACAACGTCCGCGTTCACCGGAACGTAGCGATGCGGGCGGTTCGCGTTGTGTCGTTTGGCAAAGTAGGTCGCCCGAAGGGACGAAACCACCGAGTCCCCACGCGCGTCGAAGCGGCGTTGGAATATCCAAGCCGACGCCGGCCCTGCCGGCGGATCGCGGGCATGGCCCGCTCCTACAGTTCCGTAGGGCGAATAACGCGCTAGCGTTATCCGCCGCAATGCATCCGGCGGATAACCTGTTCCAGGTTATGCGCCCTACGTGTTGCGCAGCGGTATGGCACGGAATTGTAGGCGGTTGTAGGAGCGAGCTTGCTCGCGAACCGCCTGGCGTCGGAGCTGCCGGAAACACCGTTCGCGAGCAAGCTCGCTCCTACAGTGGGCAGAGTTCCGTTGGGCGGGGGGGGCAGCGACTCGGCACGTCGCCCACCACCGTGGTGCGGTACATCTCCCGGCGCATGCCGTGGTAGTCCGACACCGGGTAATGCCAGGTGCTGCGGTTGTCCCAGATCGCCAGGGTGCCGGGGCTCCAGCGCATGCGGCAGGTGAAGGCCGGCTGGGTGGCGATGCTGAACAGGTAGTCCAGCAGCGGCTGCGCTTCCGCCGGGCGCATGCCCTTGATGCCGCTGGTGTAGGCCGGGTTGATGTAGAGGATTTTCTTGCCGGTTTCCGGGTGCCGGGTCACCAGCGGATGCGAGCGCACTTCGCCCTCGTGGCTGCCGTAGCGCACCGCCATGTTCTCCATCAGGTCGTTGTGCTTGGCCTCGGCGCCATAGGCGCGCTCGGGACTGTGGATGGCGTCGAGGGTTTCCAGTTGCGCGCGCAGTTTCGGCGACAGCCATTCGTAGGCCAGCGCGAGGTTGGCGTAGAGGGTGTCGCCGCCGAACGGCGGGATGTCGTGGCCGTAGAGCAGGGTGAAGGCTGGCGGCCGCTCCTGGAAGGACCAGTCGCTGTGCCAGGCACCGCCGAACACCACCGGCGTCTTCTCGTTGGCTTCCTTCAGCACCCGCACCACGTGCGGGTGATCGTCCATGCCGACCACATAGGGTTCGCGGCCGAATTCGCCGAAGCGCAAGGTCACGGCTTCGAGGTCCGCCACGCTCAGGTTCTGTCCGCGGATGAACAGCACCTTGTGCGCCAGCAGTGCCTGGCGCAGCTCGGTGTAGCCCTCGGCACCCAGGGCGGTGAGGTCGAGATCGCTGACGTCCGCGCCGATCGCGCCGGTGGCGGGGACAACGCGGAAGTGGCGGTAGTCGGCCGCGCGGTTCTGGCTCGGCAGCGCGTAGAAGAACTCGAACATGGGCAAGCCTCTTGGATTTTTTGTGGGCTCCCCAAGCATGGCAGCGATGGCGCGTTCTTCCATTTTTTCGCGCGTGGGCAGGCATGGCCGGGCAGCGCTCCGGAACCCTCCCGGTGTGATGAAGTCGAACCGCCCGCGGCGCCTCTGGAACGGTTGAAAGCCGCGAGATAGAGCCTTGCGATGTGGCTGATTGCCATCGCGCACGGGTTAATTTCGCGCGCTCCCCATCCGTTCCCCTCAAGAGGCGCATCGCCATTTTCGTGAGGCGCCCAACAAGAAAAGGAGAACCCAATGTCCTGCCCAACCTGCCTGCGCGCGTGCCTCGGAAGGCGCGGCGCGATGAGTTCCAGCGCACTGCATTGGCTGGCGTGAGCCGCCATCCACCCCGTGCACCGGCACCGCGCAAGCGGCGCGGCCGCGTGCCCCTGGCCGGGCATCCGGCCGTCATCCGAGCATTGAGGGAATCGATGAGCAAGACCTTCCGACTGGCCACCGTGGCCGGCAGCCTGCTGGCTGCCGGACTGCCCGCGCTGGCCCATGGCGCCGCGCTTGAAGCGCAGATCCGCTGGACCCGCTATGGCATCCCGCATATCCAGGCCCGCGACGAATTGGGCCTGGGCTACGGCATCGGCTACGCCTACGCCCGCGACAACGCCTGCCTGCTGGCCGAGGAAGTCCTCACGGCACGGGGCGAGCGCTCGCGCTATTTCGGCGTGGACGGCACGTCCTCCGCCGGTATCGGCAACCTGCCGTCGGACTTCTTCTACACCTGGCTCAACGACAACGAATCCCTGCGCCGACTGCGCAGCGCCCAGCCGCAGCCGATCCGCGACCTGCTCGATGGCTACGCGGCCGGTTTCAACCGCTGGCTGTGGGATACCCAGGCCGCCGGCACGCAGTGCGCGGGCAAGGCCTGGCTGCGCCCGCTGGAGGCCGACGACCTGCTGCGCCTGACCCGCCGCCTGCTGGTGCAGGCCGGCGCCGGGCAGTTCGCCGAGGCGATGATCGCCGCTACGCCGCCCGGGCAGGCGACGTCCTCGGTGGTCAGCGACGGCGAGGTGCTGGCAGCGATGGCGCGCCGCGAGAACTTCCACCAGGCCCACGGCAGCAATGCCGTCGCCGTGGGCAGCGAGCGTTCGGCCGACGGCAACGGCCTGTTGCTGGCCAACCCGCACTTTCCCTGGTCCGGCGCGCTGCGCTTCTACCAGATGCACCTGACCATCCCCGGCCAGCTCGACGTGATGGGCGCCTCCCTGCCGGGCATGCCGCTGGTGAACATCGGTTTCAGCAAGGACCTGGCCTGGAGCCACACGGTGGATACCTCCAGCCACTTCACCCTGTACCGCCTCGACCTCGACCCGCAGGACCCGCGCCGCTACCGTGTCGATGGCCAGTCGCGGCCGCTGAAGGAAGTCACCCTGCGTGTTCGCGTGCTCGAGCCCAATGGCCGCGTCGGCACGCGCAGCCATACGCTGTACGAGTCCGAATACGGCCCGCTGCTGAGCGTGCCGGGCAAGTTCCCCTGGAGCGCCAGCCAGGCCTTCGCCGTGCGCGACGCCAACCTGGGCAACGACCGCGTGCTGCAGCAGTGGTACGCCATCGATCACGCGCGCAGCCTGGACGAACTGCGCGGCAGCATCGAGCGGGTGCAGGGCATTCCCTGGGTCAACACCCTGGCCACCAGCGCCGAGGGCAAGGTGCTCTACCTCAACCAGTCTGTGGTGCCGCACCTGAGCCCGCAGCAGTTGGCCGACTGCGCCATCGCCGAGTACCAGCAGCAGGGCCTGCCGGTGCTGGAGGGCGGACGCCGCGCCTGCAACTGGTCGAGCGCGCCGGGTGCCCGGCATGCCGGGCTGATGCCGCCGGAACAGATGCCGGCGCTGGTTCGCGAGGACTTCGTGCAGAACTCCAACGACAGCGCCTGGCTGAGCAACCCGGCGCAGCCGCTGACCGGCTTCTCGCCGCTGGTGAGCCGTGATTCGGTGCCGGTCGGTGCGCGTGCGCGCTTCGCCCTGGAACGCCTGAAGGGCGACGACAAGATCGGGCCGGACGACCTGCAGAAGATGGTCACCGACAACCGCGTCTATGTCGCCGACCTGCTGCTCGACGACCTGCTGCAGCTGTGCAAGCCGGCCCCGGCGGGCGCCGAGACGGCCTGCGCCGCGCTGGGGGCATGGGACCGCCACGTCAACCTCGACAGCAACCCCGGCTTCGCCTACTTCCAGGCCTTCGTCACGCGCTTCCTGACGATCGATGGCGGCTGGCGCCTGCCCTTCGATCCCAAGCTGCCGCTGGCCACGCCCTCGGGCATCGCCCTGGACAACCCGGCGGTTCGCCAGCAGGCGCAACACGCGTTGCTGGCAGCCGCGCAGGAGATCGATGGGCGCCGTATCCGCGCGGACGAGAAGTGGGGCGAGCTGCAACTGACCGGCGACGCGGCCAACCCCCTGGGCATTCCCGGCGGCACCGGCAACGAGGGCGTGTACAACGCCATTACCTCGGAGTGGCAGGGCGATCATTACCGCGTGCTCAGCGGCAGCAGCTACATCCAGCTGGTGGACTTCACCGCCGAGGGGCCCAAGGCGCGCGGGCTGCTGGCGTTTTCGCAATCCAGCGACCCGGGCTCGCCGCACCATCGTGACCAGACCGAGCTGTTTGCCAAACAGCAATGGCCGGCGCTGCCGTTCACCGAGGAAGAGATCAAGGCCGATCCGGAGCTGAAGGTGATGGAATTGCGCGAGCAGTAACGCGTGCATTTACGGCGGGCATGCTTTTCGTAGGAGCGAGCTTGCTCGCGAACCGCTCAACTCCGAGTCACCGGGGAGCACCGTTCGCGAGCAAGCTCGCTCCTACAGGTTGGCTGAACGCTGTCACCAGCCTGACACCCAGCGCCCCTAGTCTGGCGGCCAAGCCCCCTGCGCGAAGGCCGCCGCCATGCCCCTCACCCAAGAATCCGTGATCCGCCGCATCCACCGCGAACTGCTCGACCACAGCGACGAAGAGCTGGAGCTGGAACTGCTGGAAGACGTGCGCAACCTGGACGAGCTGTTCGACGAGCACGCCGACGTCGACGAGGAGAAGCTCGCCCGCCGTCGCTACTTCAGCGAACTGTTCCGCCTGCAGGGCGAGCTGGTGAAGCTGCAGAGCTGGGTGGTGAAGACCGGCCACAAGGTGGTGATCCTCTTCGAAGGCCGCGACGCGGCGGGCAAGGGCGGGGTGATCAAGCGCATCACCCAGCGCCTCAACCCGCGCGTCTGCCGGGTCGCCGCGCTGCCCGCGCCGAACGACCGCGAGCAGACCCAGTGGTATTTCCAGCGTTACGTCTCGCACCTGCCGGCGGCGGGGGAGATCGTCCTGTTTGACCGCAGCTGGTACAACCGCGCCGGCGTCGAGCGGGTGATGGGCTTCTGCTCGGACGACCAGTACGAGGAGTTCTTCCGCAGCGTGCCGGAGTTCGAGCGCATGCTGGCGCGCTCGGGCATCCAGTTGATCAAGTACTGGTTCTCCATCTCCGACGACGAGCAGCACCTGCGCTTCCTCAGCCGCATCCACGACCCGCTCAAGCAGTGGAAACTCAGCCCCATGGACCTGGAATCGAGGCGGCGCTGGGAGGCCTACACCAAGGCCAAGGAAATCATGCTCGAACGCACCCACATCCCCGAGGCGCCCTGGTGGGTGGTGCAGGCCGACGACAAGAAGCGCGCGCGGCTCAACTGCATCAGCCACCTGCTGGGGCTGATCCCCTACGAGGACGTCGAGCACCCGGTGGTGGTCCTGCCCCAGCGCCAGCGCCACGAGGACTACACGCGCACGCCGACGCCGCGGGAGATCGTGGTGCCCGAAGTCTACTGAGGGCTTGCACACCGCGTAGGAGCGGACTCCGTCCGCGATGGCATCGGCGCGAAGCGGACCCGATCGCGGACGGAGTCCGCTCCTACGCCCAGTTTGCCTTCGTGCGGGCCGTCATTTCGCTGAGACACAACCTGTAACATTCCCCGCCGATCATGACCGGGACATCCACTCAGCGGACTCCCAGCATGACCACCGATACCCTGGCCGCCGGCGACCTTCCCGTCGTCGACGAGCGGCCCCATCTGGAACACAAGCCCGGCCGCATCACCGCCTTCCTGTTCTTCGCCGTGCTCGCCGTCGGCCTGCTGTTCTCGGCCTGGAGCCTGGTGCGCGACGTCGATGACGTCACCACCGTGGTGACCACCTGGACGCCGTTCCTGCTGCTGGGGGTCGCCCTGTTCATCGCCCTGGGCTTCGAGTTCGTCAACGGCTTCCACGACACTGCTAACGCCGTGGCCACCGTCATCTATACCCACTCGCTGCCGCCGCACTTCGCGGTGGTCTGGTCGGGCTGCTTCAACTTCCTCGGCGTGCTGCTGTCCAGCGGCGCGGTGGCCTTCGGCATCATCGCGCTGCTGCCGGTGGAGCTGATCCTGCAGGTCGGCTCGTCCGCCGGCTTCGCCATGGTCTTCGCCCTGCTGATCGCCGCCATCCTGTGGAACCTCGGCACCTGGTGGCTGGGCCTGCCGGCGTCGTCCTCGCATACCCTGATCGGCTCGATCATCGGCGTGGGCGTGGCCAACGCGCTGATGCACGGCCGCGACGGCACCAGCGGCGTGGACTGGGCGCAGGCGACCAAGGTTGGCTACTCGCTGCTGCTCTCGCCGCTGATCGGCTTCGTCTGCGCCGCGCTCCTGCTGCTGGCGCTGCGCCTGCTGGTGAGGAACCGCGCGCTGTACAAGGCGCCCAAGGGCAAGACGCCGCCGCCGTGGTGGATCCGCGGCCTGCTGATCCTGACCTGCACCGGCGTGTCCTTCGCCCATGGCTCCAACGACGGGCAGAAGGGCATGGGCCTGATCATGCTGATCCTGGTCGGGACCCTGCCGATGGCCTATGCGCTGAACCGCACCATGCCGGCGGACCAGACCGTGCAGTTCGTCGCCATCGCCGAAGTCACCCAGCAGGCGCTGGTGCGCGCCGCACCGCAGCCGGCCCCGGCCGACCCGCGCGCGGTGCTGTCGGAGTACGTGCGCACCAAGGTGGCCACGCCGGAGCTGATCCCGTCGCTGGCGGCGCTGACCGGTGCCATCGGCGCGGAAGTGAAGGGCTACGGCAGCCTTGCCCGCGTGCCGGCCGAGGCCATGGGCAACGTGCGCAACGACATGTACCTGACCAGCGA
Source organism: Pseudomonas sp. NY15437 (assembly GCF_048068435.1). Classification (NCBI taxonomy): domain Bacteria; kingdom Pseudomonadati; phylum Pseudomonadota; class Gammaproteobacteria; order Pseudomonadales; family Pseudomonadaceae; genus Pseudomonas; species Pseudomonas sp. NY15437. Next base: position 136,059 of record NZ_JBLUQC010000014.1, on the reverse strand, counting down.
GGCGATCCGCCTGATGGACAAGGACAAGGTCGGCAATTTCGACGCCGATACCAGCGGCAAGCTGGCCGCGTTCAAGGGCAGGATCGACGAATCGACCCGCTTCATCCCGCTCTGGGTGAAGGTCGCCGTGGCCATCGCCCTGGGCCTTGGCACCATGGTTGGCTGGAAGCGCATCGTGGTGACCGTAGGCGAGAAGATCGGCAAGACCCACCTGACCTACGCCCAGGGCGCTTCGGCGGAACTGGTGGCGATGATGACCATCGGCGCGGCGGACCTGTACGGGTTGCCGGTGTCGACGACCCACGTGCTGTCCTCCGGCGTGGCCGGCACCATGGCGGCCAACGGCTCGGGGCTGCAGATGCGCACCATCCGCAACCTGCTGATGGCCTGGGTGCTGACCCTGCCGGCGGCCATCGTGCTCTCCGCGTCGTTGTACTGGCTGTTCACCCACCTGTTCTGAACGCGGGTGATCTACTGAAAGCGCCGCTCCCCGAGCGGCGTTTTCCTTGGCATCCGTTCCCCTGTAGGAGCGGGCCATGCCCGCGATCCGCCGGCAGGGCCGGCGCTTTCTGTCGCTCTGGTATTGCAGGTCTGATGCGTTGCCTTGGGTGTTTCTGCGCCGCTTCGGCGTACGCGCGGATTCTGTGTTTCGCCCCCTCGGGCGACCTTCTTTGGCAAATGACCCAAAGAAGGCAAAGGTCTTGCCCCAGCATCCGGCCCCGGCTTCGCCGGGGTTCCCTCGTTTCATCGAAGTTTCAGGGGCACGCCACGACGGGCCATCCCTGGCCCATCGCAGCTCTCGCGGCATCCATGCCGCTCAACCCCTGAAACTCCGACTCCACTCGGCCTCCTGAATGGGGCGTTGCGGAGTGCGCGGAGACTTTTCTGGAAATCCGTTGAGCGCTAAAGCGGGTAGGAATGCTCTCCGTAGGAGCAAATGTCTTTATCTGCCCCCGTGCCGGCGATTTCCCTCTCCCTAACCCTCTCCCTGAAGGGAGAGGGGACTGAGTCGGTGCCGGCTGAAACTGTGGCGGTCAGCCGGCTCGGATGGCTCCCTCTCCCTTCAGGGAGAGGACGGGGGAGCCTCTGCGCAGGTAGTTTCCACGTAGGAGCGGACCTTGTCCGCGAAATCCCCCCGGCGGGACACGCTGGCCGGAACCCCCGATGCATGAGGCCATCGGCGGGAGCCCGCGATTCCCGCACGTCGCGCGTTCCTACCGGCAGGCTCCTCGTTTCCTACCACCCCGCTTGAAATATCGAACGCGTGGTGCGTATTTTGTACGGGCTCGCGCGCCTCGCGCGGCGTCCTGTGACAGGGACACGAAAACAAGGATAAGACGTCATGAGTAACGATCCTGGAACCCCACTCGCCGAACGCCTGGCTGGAGTGGAAGAGATCGAGTGCGTCACCCCCGACCTCAACGGGGTGCCGCGTGGCAAGGTGATGACCGGCGAGGGCTTCCTCACCGGGCGCCGGCTGCAACTGGCGCGCGGCGTGCTGCTGCAGTGCATCATGGGCGGCTACCCGCCGGCGAAGTATTACGGCAGCGACGACGGCGACCTCGCGCTGGTCGCCGAGCCGACCCAGATCCATCGCCTGCCGTGGAGCGACGAACCCCGCGCCTTCGCCATCTGCGACGCGCTGGAGCTCGACGGCAAACCCTCCGGGCTGTCCACCCGCGGGCTGCTCAAGCAGGTGGTCGCGCGCTACGCCGAACGCGGCTGGAGCCCGGTGGTGGCGACCGAACTGGAGTTCTTCGTGTTCGCGCCCAACCCCGATCCGCTGGAGGCCTTCCAGGCGCCCGTCGGCCTCGATGGCCGCCGCGAGATCGGCCATTGCGCGTTCAGCGTGTCGTCCAACAACGGCCTGCGCCCGTTCTTCCAGGATGTCTACCGCTGCATGGAGGCGGTGGGGCTGGAGCGCGACACCTTCATGCACGAGATGGGCACCACCCAGTTCGAGATCAACTTCCTGCACGGCGATCCGGTGCTGCTGGCGGACCAGACCTTCCTCTTCAAGCACCTGCTCAAGGAAGTCGCGCTCAAGCACGGGCTGATCGTGGTGTGCATGGCCAAGCCGCTGGCGCACACGCCGGGCAGTTCGATGCACATCCACCAGAGCATCGTCGATGGCGAAGGGCGGAATATCTTCAGCGACGCCCAGGGCGAGGCCACGCCGGCCTTCCGCCACTTCATCGGCGGCCTGCAGGCGTGCCTGGCGGACTTCACCCTGCTGTTCGCGCCGAACGTGAACTCCTTCCAGCGCCTGTGCCACCCCTACGCCTCGCCGAACAACGCCTGCTGGTCCCACGACAACCGCGCCGCCGGCCTGCGCATTCCGGCCAGCGCGCCGGTGGCTCGCCGGGTGGAGAACCGCCTGCCGGGCGCCGACGCCAACCCCTACCTGGCGATTGCCGCGAGCCTCGCGGCCGGCCTGCATGGCATCGAGCGCGCGCTGGAACCCACCGCGCCGATCCAAGGCGAATTCGAGGTGCCGCCGGAGCTGCTGCTGCCCTGCACGATGTACGACGCGTTGCAGCGCCTGCAGCGCAGCGAACTGGCCCGCGAGGTGTTCGGCAACGAGTTCATCGACGGCTACAGCGCCACCAAGTCACTGGAGCTGACCAGCTTCTTCGACGAAATCACCCCCTGGGAGCGCCGCGTTCTCGCCGCCCAGGCCTGATGCGCGGGCGCGCTGACACAGTGGCGGAGAATTCGCCGCCGCTGTGATCGGCGGCCATCTCCTGGCGATCTTCAAGCCATCCTCGTTCATCGGGCAGGCATCGGAGCAAACGCCCTCCGCCAGCGCGCGCGACGCCCGCCGTTCCAGGCCCGGCAGGCCTCTCGACGCGCCGAGTGGCAGCCTCTAAGGTGTGAGCGCAAGTCCCGCTTTCCGCTGCCCGGCCACGTGCCGGGGTTGTCCTGGACCAGGAGGTCCAATGCTTCGGATCGTCACTGCCTTCCGCGCTCTGTACTTCGCCGCCGTCATGCTCCTGACCGGTTCCGGTCTGCTCAGTACCTACCTCGCGTTGCGCCTGGGCGCGGAGAAGGTCGACGGGCTGTGGATCGGCGCCATGATGGCCGCCTACTACCTGGGCCTGGTGCTGGGCGGCAAGATCGGCCACCGGCTGATCGCCCGCGTCGGCCATATCCGTGCCTATGTTGCCTGTGGCGGGCTGGTGACCGCTGCCGTGCTGGGCATCGGCCTGTTGCCCTGGCTGGGCTTCTGGCTGGTGCTGCGGACCGCCATCGGCCTGGGGATGATGTGCCAGTACATGGTCATCGAAAGCTGGCTCAACGAGCAGGCCGAGGCGCGCCAGCGTGGGCTGGTGTTCGCCGGCTACATGGTCGCGTCGTACCTGGGGCTGGTGCTCGGCCAGCTGGTGCTGGTGGTGCATCCGGGGCTGGGGCCGGAGCTGCCGATGCTGATCGCGCTGTGCTTCGCCCTGTCGCTGATCCCGGTGGCGATCACCCACAAGGTCCACCCCGCGCCGCTGCGTCCGGCGCCGCTGGAGCCGCGCTTCTTCATCAAGCGGGTGCCGCAGTCGCTGACCACGGTGCTGGTGTCCGGGCTGGTGGTCGGCTCGTTCTACGGCCTGGCGCCGCTCTACGCGGTGGACCAGGGCCTGAGCACCGAGGAGATCGGCCTGTTCATGGGCGGCTGCATCTTCGCCGGCCTGCTGGTGCAGTGGCCGCTGGGGTGGCTGTCGGACCGCATCGACCGTGCCGTGCTGATCCGCAATGCCGCCATCCTGCTGTTGCTGGTGGCCCTGCCGCTGGCCGCGCTGCCGCTGCTGCCGGTGCCGCCGCTGAGCCTGGCGCTGCTGTTGCCGATGGGCTTCCTGGTCTGCCTCGTGCAGTTCACCCTCTACCCGTTGGCGGTGGCGTTCTCCAACGACCACGTCGAGGGCGAGCGCCGTGTGTCCCTGACCGCCATGCTGCTGGTGACCTTCGGCGTCGGCGCCTGCGTCGGCCCGCTGGCGGCCGGCGCGCTGATGAAGGTGTTCGGCAGCAACATGCTCTATGCCTTCGTCTGCGCCTGCTCCTTGATCCTCATCTGGCGCGTGCAGCCGGAGAAGGTCAGCGGCGTGCACCGGGTCGACGAGGCGCCGGTCAAGCACGTCGCCACGCCGGACAGCCTGGCGTCCTCGCCGCTGTCTGCCGCCCTCGACCCGCGGGTCGACGAAGCGGCGGTGAAGGAGCAGATGACCCGCAACGACACCAGCGCGCCGGTGACCGAGTCGGAAGCGGAAGCAGAGGAAGAAAGCCGGCCCGCGTGAGGCCGCAAGGGAAGGGCGGCAAGCGCGTGCCGCCCGGGACGGGCTAGAACAGCTCGTCCTTCTCGAAGCGCCGGGCTTCGCGCTGCAACTGGTAGACGAAGCGCTCGATGTTGCGCTGGGCCAGGCCGCTCATCTGGTGGAAACGCATGCCGGCGAAGCTGTAGCCGACCTTCTCCTCGAAATGCACGTGGCGCAGTTCGACGGCCATGGTCAGGGCGCCGAAGGGCAGACGCGCGGTGAATTCCTCATAGACCTGGCCGGGTTGCAGGCGCTCCGCGGCGTTGCCTTCCAGGCGGATCTTGCAGCCGGTGGCGGAGATGTCGATCAGGCTGCCCTTGAGCGGCGACTTCAGCTTGCTCCCGCCGATTTCCACCGCCACCGGCTGGCCCTGGCCAACGGGGGCGCGGAAGGCGTTGCGGCGCTGGTGGTAGAGCATCTCGGCCGGCACCGGCAGCCAGTAGCAGCGGGCACCGTCGATCTCGGAGAAGAAGGCGTTCTGGGTGCTCTCCCAGGCGATGCGCACGCCTTCATGGAAGGCCTCGATGCGAAATTGCTCGCCGTTCTGCAGGAAGCGTTCGCCATCGTTGGGGATGAGCTCGTCGAGGGCGACGATGTTGCGCTCGCGGTTGATCTCGACGACGAAGCTCTGGAAGCGCTGGCCTCGGCCTTCGAAGGTGATCACCAGGGGATCGTGACTGTCCATCAGCATTTTCAGGCTGGCGTGGATCTCCACCGGAGCTTTCAACACCTTCGGTGGTTGAGGGCCATTTTCCTCGGCGAACAGATTGGACACGGTCCGCAGGTCTCCATTGTGTTTGTTATGTGTCGTGCACGGGCAGGGTCGATAGTGGCATTCTGCCCTAGGGCGGGCCTTCAGGCCAGAGGAGGTCAGGCCTGGCTGAGCGGACGCTGGCGGTTGCCCTGGGTCGAGCCGCCGTAGCGGTCATACAGGCGCGGGGTGTCCTGGCCGCGCAGGATGTCGAGCGTGCGCTCGGTGCTGGCCTGGCCGGAGCGGATGATGCGGCCGTTGCGCTGGTTGGCTTCCTGGCAACGCTCGAGCAGCGCGCCAAGTTCCTGCGCGCGTTCGGTCAGCGCAGCATTGCCGGTGGCCTGGGCAATCTGCGCGAGGCCCTCGCTGTCGGCGCTGACCCCGGCCTGCTGCAGTGCCTGGGTGCGGATGCGGCCGTTCTGCTCGAGCTGTTGCAGCAGCGGCAGCTTGCTGTCGAGCAGCTTCTGCAACTGGTCCAGGTCACGCGCTTGCAGCGCCTGGTACTCGTCGTCGATCAGCTGCAGCAGCTGGCTGGCTGCTTCGATGTCGCCGTTGATCAGGGAAAGCAGGGCATCGGACATCTTCGGCTCGGCGTTCTAGCGGTTGACCCGGCGCTGACTGGACTCAGCGCTGGGATTCGAAATCGAGCAGCTTGCTGGCGACTTTCTGGCTGTCGACCTGGTAGCTGCCGTCAGCGATGGCCGCCTTGAGGCGAGCCACTTTCTCGTTGTCGACCACGGGCTGGTCCTTCAGTTGATCGCTTACTTTCTGCAGCTGCTGTGCCGTATCGCTGAGCTGTACCGGTTCGCCGCTCTTGGCCGGGGCGTTGACGGAGGCATTCTCGGCGGCGGCTTCGCTGCGACCGCTCTGGGCAGCACTGCTACGGCCAGTGCTGGCTGTCGTAGAGGCCGGGTTCAGCCGGTTGAAGTCGATGACCATGGTGGGAAACCTCTGGAGGTATTGGACGCTTGCCAAGCTTTTCGGCCGCCTTGAGAGAAACTTTAGGCCGAATTTTCGTGCACCCGCGCACATTTTGCAGAGGGCTGCGTCCATCATGCCAGAAAAGGCCGGAGTCGGAGAGCTACAGGCTGACTTCCACCGTCCCCGGCTCGACCACCCGAGCCCTCACGATACGCTGCGAGCGCAGGTTGCGCACGCGGATCTGCTCGCCGGGCACCCCGTCGGAGAGCGCCTCGCCGGGCATGAACACGTTGATCGCACTGGTCTTGGCGCGGATCACCACCTGGTCGCCCTTGCGCACCGCCGCCGCCTGTTCGAGGAACACCGGCGCCAGCACCTGGTCGTTGACGGTCGGGCGCTTGAGCTTCATCCCGACCACCTGGTTGGGGTCGGTCAGAAAGCCCTGGCTGAGCTGGCCGACGTCGCGCTCGACCACGCTGATGTCGCCCGGCTCGATGACATGGTTGCGTTGCAGCGGCAGAGTGGTGACGACAACTTGACGGAACAGCCTGACCGTCGCCGGCACGAACACCGTCCACGGCGAGCTGCCCTCGCAGAGCACCCGCACGGTGACCCGACCAACGGGCTGCGCCGGGCTTTCCAGCTTCTGTGTCAGGTCCTTGTCGCACTCCGCCAGGCGCAGCCGGGGGTCGATGCGTGCGACTTCGATCTCGTAGCGTGCGTCTATGCCCGAGGTCTGCAGATAATCTTCCACCTTGAACTCAAGAAAGCCCTGGGTGGAGCCGATAAGGATCTCAGGCGCGGTGAAGCCTTCCGCCCCAGCCGGGGAGAGGGTCAGCGCACCCGTCATGCCGAGCAGCGTCGCCACCAGGGTGCGCGCGAGTCTGGGCTGTCGGAAAAATGTCGTTGCCTGTTTCATGCAACGATCCTAGCAATGGTCATGCCGTCTTCGTGAGTCGGGGCGGCGTTGCGTGCACAGGAGGCTCAATGGCCGGAGTCATGGATTCGGTCAACCAGCGTACGCAGCTGGTTGGCCAGAATCGTCTCGAACTGCTGCTGTTTCGCTTGAACGGCAGCCAGCTGTACGGGATCAACGTGTTCAAGGTGAAGGAGGTGCTGCAGTGCCCCCGCCTGACCGTGATGCCCAAGTCCAGCCAGGTGGTGCGCGGGGTGGCGAACATCCGCGGCGGCACAATTCCGATCCTCGATCTGGCGCTGGCCACGGGGCGGCACGCCCTGCGGGACATCGCCAACAGCTTCGTGATCATCACCGAGTATAACACCAAGGTGCAGGGCTTCCTGGTGCACTCGGTGGAGCGCATCGTCAACATGAACTGGGAGTCGATCCATCCGCCACCCAAGGGCACCGGCCGCGATCACTACCTGACGGCGGTGACGCGGGTGGACAACCAGCTGGTGGAAATCATCGACGTGGAGAAGATCCTCGCCGAAGTGGCGCCGACCTCGGAGGACATCTCCGATGGCGTGCTGGATGCCGAGACCCAGGCCCGCGCGGTGAGCAAGCGCGTGCTGGTGGTGGACGACTCCTCGGTGGCGCGCAAGCAGCTGGTGCGTTGCCTGGAGACCGTCGGCGTGGAAGTGCTGGCGCTCAACGACGGCCGCCAGGCGCTGGATTACCTGCACCAGATGGTCGAAGCCGGCGGGCACCCGGGCAGCGATCTGCTGATGGTCATCTCGGATATCGAGATGCCGGAGATGGATGGCTACACCCTCACGGCGGAAATCCGTCACGACCCGCGCATGCAGGATCTGCACATTCTCCTGCATACTTCGCTGTCCGGGGTGTTCAACCAGGCCATGGTGAAGAAGGTCGGCGCTGACGACTTCCTCGCCAAGTTCCGCCCTGATGACCTGGCGGCCCGTGTGTCGGACCGCATCAAGGCAGTGGATGGCGCGACGGCCTGAGCCGTTGTGATGAGGTGCGGGCGGCGCCGGTGTCGCCCGCATCGTCTAAGGTTTTTTTGAACACCGGTCAGACCGCTGTCGTCGTAGCACTGACAGCTGTCACGAGCAAAGAGGCTTATCTGTGACATCCACCAATTCTGAATTCGAGCTGTTCCGGGATTTCCTGGAGAAGACCTGCGGCATCCTCCTGGGCGCCAACAAGCAGTACCTGGTCTCCAGCCGCTTGAACAAGTTGATGGAGCAGCAGGGCATCAAGTCCCTGGGCGAGCTGGTGCAGAAGATCCAGATGCGCAGCCAGCTGCGCGAACAGGTGGTCGATGCGATGACCACCAACGAGACCCTGTGGTTTCGCGATACCTATCCCTTCGAGGTGCTGAAGAACCGCGTGCTGCCGGAGATGATCAAGGCCTCGCCGGGGCAACGCCTGCGCATCTGGTCCGCGGCCTGTTCCTCGGGTCAGGAGCCGTATTCGCTGTCGATGGCCATCGATGAATTCGAACGCACCAACCTCGGCCAGCTGAAGGCCGGCGTGCAGATCGTCGCCACCGACCTCTCCGGCTCCATGCTCACCGCCTGCAAGGCCGGCGAGTACGACAGCCTGGCGATCGGCCGCGGCCTGTCGCAGGAGCGCCTGGCGCGCTACTTCGACCAGAAGACGCCGGGACGCTGGACGGTGAAGCCGGCGATCAAGAGCCGTGTGGAGTTCCGCGCGCTGAACCTGCTGGACAGCTACGCCACGCTGGGCAAGTTCGACATGGTGTTCTGCCGCAACGTGCTGATCTACTTCTCGGCCGAGGTGAAGCGCGACATCCTCCTGCGCATCCATGCCACCCTCAAGCCGGGCGGCTACCTGTTCCTGGGCGCCTCCGAAGCGCTCAACGCGCTGCCCGACCATTACCAGATGGTCCAGTGCAGCCCGGGGATCATTTACAAGGCCAAGTGATGAGGCCGTGGCGGATCGGGCGGAGTTCGCAGAGGTGTCCGATCCGATCGCGGACGACGTCCGCTCCTACGCACAGCTTGGCGCTGGTAGATGCCCCCGTCTCCTTCTGAACATCCGTGCGGGTCTGTTCCTGACCCTGGCTGCGCGCCCCTCTCCCTAACCCTCTCCCTGAAGGGAGAGGGTGTAATCCTGCGCGAACCCTGTAGGAGCGGGCCATGCCCGCGATCCGTCGGCAGGGCCGACGATGGCCTGTCACCAGGTCTTCGGCCGATAGCCCTTCACGCAGGCGCGCACCTCGTCATCGATCACGTTGCCCGGCTTGATGCACTCGGCCAGCGTGCGCGGGCTGTCGCTGTAGGGCGAGGCCACCGGCGCCGACGGTGTACCGCCCGGGGCCATGCCCAGGCGCGCCTGCAGCAGCACCCAGCGCTCCTGCAGCCAGGCATGGCTGGCCGGGTGGCGCCATAACCCGGTGCCGGCGGCGAGCAGCAGCAGCGGTATGAGCAACCACAACAGCGGCTTGACCAGCATCCGCCAGGAGCGCTTCGGCTCTTCGGGCGGCTTCTGCCGGTTCTGCTGCCTGACCTGCTCCCAGTAATAGTCGCGATCGCGGTCGCTCATCGGTGTTCGTCCGCCACGGGGTGATGCGTGCAAGAGTAACGGCTGGCGCGGCCTGCGGCGAGGCGCGATCAGCGGTCCTTGTGACGGTCTTCGCGCGCCACCATATTGATCGACATGACTGCTCCCCGAACCTCCCCCCGCGCCCGGCGCGCCGATGTGCTGTCCGCGTTCCACCCGGCGGTGGCCGGCTGGTTCCGCGCGCATTTTCCCGCGCCGACGCCGGCACAGGTGCAGGCCTGGCCGGCGATCCAGGCCGGCGAATCGACCCTGGTCGCCGCGCCCACCGGCTCGGGCAAGACCCTCACGGCGTTCCTGGCGGCCATCGACGCCCTGGTTCGCGAGGGGCTGGCCAACGGCGGCGAACTGCCCGAGCGCACCAGCGTGGTCTACGTCTCGCCGCTCAAGGCGCTGTCCAACGATATCCGCATCAACCTCGAGGAGCCCCTGGCCGGCATCCGTGCCGCGCTGGTGGAAAGGTGCCTGCCGCCGGTGGATATCCGCACCGCGGTGCGCACCGGCGATACCACCTCCAGCGAGCGCGAGGCCATGCGCCGGCGCGTGCCGCACATCCTGGTCACCACGCCGGAGTCGCTCTACGTGCTGCTCGGCTCGGCATCCGGCCGCGCCATGCTGGCCGGCGCGCGCAGCGTGATCGTCGACGAAATCCACGCCATCGCCGCGAGCAAGCGCGGCAGCCACCTGGCGCTGTCGCTGGAACGCCTGCAGGCCCTGTGCGAGGCGCCGCTGGTGCGCATCGGCTTGTCCGCCACGCAGAAGCCCATCGAGGCGGTGGCGGGCTTCCTCGTCGGTCGCCACCAGGCCTGTCGCATCGTCGACATCGGCTACAGCCGCCAGCGCGACCTGAACCTGGAGGTGCCGGCGGCGCCGCTGGAGGCGGTGATGTCCCACGACGTCTGGGACAAGGTCTACGACCGCCTGGCCGAGCTGGCCAGCGCCCACCGCACCACCCTGGTGTTCGTCAATACCCGGCGGCTGTCCGAGCGCATCACCCGGCACCTGGCCGAGCGCCTCGGCGCCGGCTGGGTGGCGGCGCACCACGGCAGCCTGTCCAAGGAGCAGCGCCTGGGCGCCGAGCGGCGGCTCAAGGCGGGGCAGTTGAAGGTGCTGGTGGCCACCGCGTCGCTGGAGCTGGGCATCGATATCGGCGACGTCGAACTGGTCTGCCAGATCGGCTCGCCGCGCTCCATCGCCGCCTTCCTGCAGCGCGTCGGGCGCTCCGGCCACAGCGTCGGCGGCACGCCCAAGGGCCGGCTGTTCCCGACCTCGCGGGACGACCTGATCGAATGCGTGGCGCTGCTGGACAGCGTGCGCCGCCACGAGCTGGATGCGCTGAGCATTCCGCGCGCGCCGCTGGATGTGCTGGCCCAGCAGATCGTCGCCGAGGTGGCCTGCCAGGAATGGCACGAGGACGCGCTGTTCGCGTTGTTCACTGCGGCGCAGCCCTACGCGGAGCTGCGCCGCGACCAGTTCGACGCGCTGTTGCGCACCCTCTCCGAGGGCTATGCCAGCCGCAACGGACAGCGCGGCGCCTACCTGCACCGCGACGCCGTGCACCAGCGCCTGCGCGGCCGGCGCGGCGCGAAGCTGGCGGCGGTGACCTCCGGCGGCACCATCCCCGACACCGGCGACTATGCCGTGCTGCTGGAGCCGCAGGGTCTCGCTGTCGGCACGGTGAACGAGGACTTCGCCGTGGAAAGCCTGGCCGGCGACATCTTCCAGCTCGGCAACACCTCCTACCGCATCCTGCGCGTGGAGGCCGGCCGGGTGCGGGTCGAGGACGCCCAGGGCCAGCCGCCGAACATCCCCTTCTGGCTCGGCGAGGCGCCGGGGCGCAGCGACGAGCTGTCCGCCAGCGTGGCGCGCCTGCGTGGCCAGCTGGACGAACTGCTCGCCCAGGGCGAGCACGACCCCGAGCCGCTGGCCCGCGTCATCGACTGGTTGCGCGGCCAGCTCGGCCTGGACGATGCGGCGGCGCGGCAACTGGTGGAGTATCTCGCCCGCGCGCGGCATGCGCTCGGCACCCTGCCGACGCAGAAGACGCTGATCCTCGAACGCTTCTTCGATGAGTCCGGCGGCATGCAGCTGGTCATCCACTCGCCCCATGGCAGCCGCCTCAACCGGGCCTGGGGCCTGGCGCTGCGCAAGCGCTTCTGCCGCACTTTCAATTTCGAGTTGCAGGCCGCCGCCACCGAGGACGCGATCATTCTCTCGCTGGCCACCAGCCACAGCTTCCCCCTGGACGAGGTGTGGCGCTACCTGCATTCCAGCACGGCCGAGCAGGTGCTGGTGCAGGCGCTGCTCGACGCGCCGCTGTTCGGCGTGCGCTGGCGCTGGAACGCCACCACCGCGCTGGCCCTGCCGCGCTTCGCCGGCGGACGCAAGGTGGCGCCGCCGTTGCAACGCATGCGCAGCGAAGACCTGCTGGCCTCGGTGTTCCCCGACCAGGTGGCCTGCCTGGAGAACATCGCCGGCGAACGCGAGATTCCCGATCACCCGCTGGTGGCGCAGACCCTCGACGATTGCCTGCACGAAGCCATGGACAGCGAAGGCTGGCTCGACCTGCTGCGGCGCATGGAGCGCGGCGAGGTCACCCTGCTGGCGCGCGACCTGCCGGCACCCTCGCCGTTGGCGGCGGAGGTGCTGTCCGCCAGCCCGTACGCCTTCCTCGACGATGCGCCGCTGGAGGAGCGCCGCACCCAGGCCGTGCAGAGCCGCCGCTGGACCGACCCCGAAAGCGCCGACGATCTCGGCGCGCTGGATGCCGAAGCCATCGAGGCGGTGCGCGCCGAGGCCTGGCCGGAAGCCCGCGACGCCGACGAGATGCACGAGGCGCTGACCGCCCTGGGCGGCCTGCGGGACAGCGAGGCGCAGGCCAACGATGGCTGGCCGTTCCTGCTCAAATCCCTGGCCAAGGCTGGCCGCGCCACGTGCCTGAGGTTATCCACAGGTGCCGTGTGGGTCGCGGCGGAGCGGCTCAGCCAATGGCTGGCGCTGCATCCGCAGGCGGCGATGACACTGCGGCTCGACCTGCCGCCGGCGCTGCGTGAACCCTGCGCGGCGGACGAGGCGCAGGTCGAACTGGTGCGCGCGCGCCTGACCGGGTTCGGCCCGCGGCTGCTGCGCGAGCTGGCGGACGACCTGGGTATTTCCGCAGGCGATACCGGCGTCGCCCTGGCTAGCCTGGAGCGCGAAGGCTACGTGCTGCGGGGCCGCTTCACGCCCGGCGCGAGCGAGGAGCAGTGGTGCGAGCGGCACCTGCTGGCGCGCATCCACCGCTACACGGTCAAGCGCCTGCGCCGGGAAATCGAGCCGGTGGCGCGGGCGGACTTCATGCGTTTTCTCTTCGACTGGCAGCGCGTCTCCGCGGGGACGCGGGTGCGCGGGGCGGAATCCCTGGCCGGCGTGCTCAGCCAGCTGGAAGGTTTCCAGGCGGCGGCCAGTGCCTGGGAGAGCGACATCCTGCCCAACCGCGTGGCCGACTACGGCATCAACTGGCTGGACGACCTGTGTCGCGCCGGCCGCATCGTCTGGGCACGCCTGCCGGGCCGAGTGACCGCCAAGGGCCGCGGCGGGCCGCTGAAAAGCACGCCCGTCGTGCTGCTGCCCCGGGCGCAGATGGCGCTGTGGAGCGCGCTGAGCGCGGGGCAGGCGGAGGCCGAGCTGTCGGCCAAGGCCAACAAGGTGCTGGAAGTGCTCAAGGAGCACGGCGCGTCGTTCTTCGAGGAACTGGCCAGCGACAGCCACCTGCTGCGCACCGAACTGGAAAGCGTGCTGGGCGAGCTGGTGGCGGCGGGGCGGGTGAACGCCGACAGCTTCGCCGGCTTGCGCGCGCTGCTGATGCCGGCGGCCAGGCGGCACCCGCAACGCCGCTCGCGCACGCCGCTGTTCGGCATGGCCGATGCCGGCCGCTGGGCGCTGCTGCGCCGCGCCACGCTGGAGCCGGGGGCGCGTCTGCCGGCGGAGATACTCGAACATGTCGCGATGACGCTGCTGCGCCGCTATGGCGTGGTCTGTTGGCGCCTGCTGGACCGTGAGGCCGACTGGCTGCCGCCCTGGCGCGACCTGTTGCGGGTCTACCATCGCCTGGAAGCGCGCGGGGAGATCCGCGGCGGGCGCTTCGTCGCCGGGCTGACCGGCGAACAGTTCGCCCTGCCCGAAGCCGTCGGCCTGCTGCGCGAGGTGCGCCGCCGCGGGGCCAGCGGCGAGTGGCTGGTGGTCTCGGCGGTCGATCCGCTGAACCTCGCCGGCACGCTGCTGCCGGGGCGCAAGGTGCCGGCCGTCAGCGGCAACCGCGTGCTCTACCGCGACGGCGTGCCGGTGGGCGCGTTGATCGCCGGCGCGGTGGAACTGCTCGCCGAGTTGGCGCCGGACGACCAGGCCCGCGCGCGGGAACTGCTGATCCGTCGATAAGCCAGGTGCGCCTGGCATACACTCAGCGGCACGGACGTTTCTCCCAGTGAGGCTGTGATGTCTTCCCGCGAGTCCCAGAGCCTGCCCGAGCTGTTGCGCCAGTGGTGGTTCCTGCCGCTGCTGGCGCTGGCGCTGTGCCTGCGCCTGTATGAACTGACCGGTGCGGCCATCTGGGGGGACGAAAGCTCCAGCCTGTTCCTCGCCCGCTACGCGCCGCTGCCGCTCTGGCAGCACGCCGCCCATGACGTGCACCCGCCGCTGTACTTCTACCTGCTGCACCTGTGGATTGGCGTGTTCGGCGAGAGCGTGCTGTCGCTGCGCCTGCTCAGCGCGCTGTGCGGCACGCTGGCGGTGTTCCTCGGCGGCTGGCTGGCCTGGCGCCTCGCCGGTCGCCGCACGGCCTGGCTCGCCGTCCTGCTGCTGGCGCTGCTGCCCACGGCGGTGCGCTACAGCCAGGAAGTGCGCATGTATGCACTGCTCGGCTGCTGGTTGCTGGCGGCGACCCTGGCCTTGCTCTACTGGCTGGACGACGGGCGGCGACGTTACCTGCTGGCCTACGTGCTGCTGATGAGCGCGGCGTTCTACACCCATTATTTCAGCCTGTTCGGCCTGATGGTGCACTGGGCCTGGCTGGCATCGCTGCCGGGCGGCCCGCTGCGCCGGCGCGACTGGTGGTTGGCCAACCTGGCCATCGCCGTGCTGTTCCTGCCCTGGCTGCCGGGGCTGCTGGACCTGATTGGCCACATGGCGGTGCTGGTGGCCGGCGGCGACGTGGGCTGGGAGCCGCCGGTGGATGCGCGCTCCGTGCCGTCGATGCTCTGGCAATGGCTGGCGCAGTCGGACGGTAACGAACTGGCCTGGCCGTTGCTGGTGGGCGTGCCGCTGCTGGTGGTCGCGGCGATCCTGCTGGTGCTGCGCCTGGATCGCAGCCGCCAGCGCGCCGGCGTGCTGTTGGCCCTGTATGTCGGTCTGCCGCTGCTGGCACTGTATGGCGTGTCGTTCGTCTCGCCGGTGTTCGTCGAGCGCTACCTGACGGCGTTCGCCCTGGGCTTGCCGCTGCTGTTCGCGCTGGCGCTGGACCACCTGCTGGCGGCGCGGCGGGTGCTGGGCGTGGCGACCCTGGCGACGCTGCTCGGCTTGCAGGGCATGGGGCTGCAACGGGCCCTGGAAACGGACCCGGACGAGCAGTTCGACGGCATGGTCGCCTACGTCAATGCCCACTACCGCGCCGGCGACCGGGTGGTGGTGGACGATATCCTCTGGTACCTGGCGTTCCGTTACTACAACCGCACCGGCAGCGAACCGCTGCTCTACACCGCGCCGGCGGACGACGGTTCGTCCGGGCGACCGGGCGAGTACGGATTCGGCTCGCTCATCGATGATCGCCAGCACAGCTTCGTCGACCGCCTGGCCGACCTGCCGCGCGATGACGGCCGTGTCTGGCTGGTGATGAGCCGCTACAACGACCAGGAGATACCGGACGTGCCGGCCCACTGGCGGCGCATCGCCCAGCATGCCGGCGGGGAAGTGCAGGCGCTCCTGTTCGAGCGCGCGTCGCTGCGCAACGCCGCGCGCTGAGGGCTCAGAAGCGGATGCGGCCGGTGAAGGCGTCCTTGAGCATCACCCAGTCGCCCATCAGCGACCACAGCGGGTACTTGAAGGTGGCCGGGCGGTTCTTCTCGAACACGAAGTGGCCCACCCAGGCGAAGCCATAACCGGCCAGCGGCATGGCCAGCAGCCACAGCCACTGCCCGCTGACGAGGGCGTAGGCGAGGATCGACAGCACCAGCAGGCTGCCCACGTAGTGCAGGCGGCGGCACACGGGGTTGCTGTGCTCCTGCAGGTAATACGGGTAGAACTCGGCGAAGCTCTGGAATCGATCGGCGGTCTGGGTGCTCATGGCGCACCTCCTGTTGTTGTGGTGGCGCCAGTGTAGGCCGCCGCCTTCAGACTTGCGGATGACATAGGGGGCCAGTTTAGTATCCCCCTGTGCCGCCGGCCTATCCGACCGTTCGGCGCGGATCACCACCATAACCAGAAGAAATTGCATGCCTGAGCGTACGACCCTGTCGAGCTGGGTGCGGGGGATCGTCCAGTCGCTGGAGCTGGAAGGCCTCGACTGCCGCGCGCTGTTCACCGAACTGGAGCTGGACTTCGCCGCTCTCGACGACCCCGACGCACGCTTCCCGCAGGACGCCATGAGCCGTCTGTGGAACCGCGCCGTGGAGCTGTCCGGCAACCCGGCCATCGGCCTGAACATTGCCCGCGTGCACACCCCGGCGTTCCCCGTGGTGGGCTATGCGCTGATGTCCAGCCGCAACCTGGCCGAGGGCTTCGAGCGCCTGGAGCGCTACCAGCGGATCATCGCCGAGGGCGCCGACCTGACCTTCCGTCGCCTGCCCGAGGGCTGCCTGTACCGCATCGTGGTGCATGGCGATCGCCTGCCGGTGCCGCGACAGAGCGCGGAGTGCTCGCTGGCCAGCCTGATCGCCATGCTGCGCTGGATCACCGGGCGGGCGATAAGGCCGCTGGAAGTGCGCCTGGCCGGCGAGGCGCCGCCGGATGACGAACCCTACCGCGCGCTGTTCCAGGCGCCGCTGAGTTTTGGCCACGCGGACTGCGCGATGCTGTTCTCCCACGAGGACATGAACGCGCCGCTGCCCACCGCCAACGAAGAACTGGCGCGCCTGCACGACCGCTTCGCCGGCGAGTACCTGGCGCGCTTCGTCAGCAGCCGCTTCAGCCACCAGACGCGCCAGGTGCTGTGCCGCCTGCTGCCCCAGGGCGAGCCCAAGCGCGAGAGCGTGGCGCAGGCGCTGCACCTGTCCGAGCGCACCCTGCAGCGCCGGTTGCAGGAAGAGGGCACCAGCTACCAGCAGTTGCTCGACGACACCCGCCGCGAGCTGGCCCAGCAGTACCTGGCCACGCCGCGCATGACGCTGCTGGAGATCGCCTACCTGCTGGGCTTCTCCGAGCCGAGCAACTTCTTCCGCGCCTTCCGCCGCTGGTTCGGCAAGACGCCGGGGGAGTACCGCGAAGAGCTGTAGTACCGGCTCTTCGTAGGAGCGAGCTTGCTCGCGAAGGGATTCCCGGCGGCTGCGGCGTCAGGCGGTTCGCGAGCAAGCTCGCTCCTACAAAGGCTGCGCCACGTGCCGGCGCTCCCGGTATGCGCGTTTGTAGGATGGGTGGAGCGCAGCGATACCCATGCTGCCGGTGCCGGGATTGACGGGTATCGCTTCGCTCCACGCCATCCTGCGGCGTGTTCATTTGGCCAATGGGGCTGTCAGGGCGATCAATGCCGCCAGAACGCCGGGGTGAACAGCACCAGCACGGTGATGATCTCCAGCCGCCCCAGCAGCATGCCGCCGCACAGCAGCCATTTCGCCGCGTCCGGCAGCGAGGCGAAGTTGCCCGACGGGCCGATGATCGGCCCCATGCCCGGCCCGACGCCGGCCACGGTGCTGGCCGCGCCGGTGAGCGAGGTCATCCAGTCCAGGCCGAGGAACGACAGGCCCAGCGCCAGGCCGCCGACGGTGGCGCCGAAGAAGAACGAGAAGGTCAGGATCGAGCGCACGATCTCTTCGTCGAGGCGGTGGCCGTTGTAGCTCTGGCGGATCACCGCGCGCGGGTGGATCAGCTGGTACAGGCTGGCGCGCAGTAGGGTGTAGGCCACCTGGAAGCGGAAGATCTTGATGCCGCCGGCGGTGGAGCCGGAGCAGCCGCCGATGAAGCCCAGGTAGAAGAACAGCATGATCGAGAAGTGGCCCCACAGGCTGTAGTCGCCCAGCGCGAAGCCGGTGGTGGTGACCACCGAGGTGACGTTCACCGCGACGATGCGGAAGGCGTCCAGCCACGGCAGGCCGGAGTTCACCGAGTACCAGGTGCCCATCACCAGCCAGGTGAACACCAGCAGGCCGAGAAAACCATGCACCTGGTGATCGCGGATCAGCGCCTTGCGGTTGCCGCGCAGCGTGGCGACATAGAGCACGAAGGGAATGCTGCCCAGGATCATCACCATCACCGCGACCCAGTGCACCGCCGGCTGGTGCCATTTGGCCAGGGACTGGTCGGAGGTGGAGAAGCCGCCGGTGGAGATCGCCGACATGGCGTGGTTGAGCGAGTCGAACAGGCCCATGCCGGCCCACCAGAAGGCCAGGGTGCCGGCGATGGTGATGGCGACGTACACCCCGACGATGTACTTGGCCACCATGTGCGAGCGCGGCATGACCTTGTCGGAGCGGTCCGAGGATTCGGTCTGGAACAGGCGCATGCCGCCGATGCGCAGCATCGGCAGGATGGCCACCGCCATGGCGATGAAGCCGATGCCGCCCAGCCAGTGCAGCAGCGAGCGCCAGATGAGGATGCCCGGGGACATCTTGTCCAGCCCGGAGAGGATGGTCGAGCCGGTGGCGGTGATCCCCGACATGCTCTCGAAGATCGCGTCGGTGAAGCTGATGTGCCGGGCGAACATGAAGGGCAGGGCGGAGAAGAAGCAGACGATCACCCAGCTCGACACGGTGAGCATGTACATGTCACGCGGGCGCAGGTGCACCTGCTCGGGGCGGCCGGGGATGACCATGCCCAGCCCGCAGGTGAAGGTGATGATGGCCGACCAGATGAAGGGGTGCAGTTCGTTGGCGCGGCCGTAGTAGAGCAGCGTGGCCATGGGGACCAGCATGGCGACCGCCAGCGTGATCACGAAGATGCCGATGATGAATCCGAGGGTGCGTAGTGTCGGCAGGGCCATGCGCTGAGGTCTGAAACAAGTGGGAATCGGCCATTTTACCTGTCGTCCGCCGCCTGTAAACCGAGTGAAATCTCCCTCTTCACAAGCGCAACGGGATGGATAGAATCTGCCTTCGCCCGCCGGCGCTCGCCGGTTTCTCTGGTGCTTTCGCATCCATGTCCACTCACAATCCGTGTTTGAATTGCGGCGCCTGCTGTGCGCATTTCCGTGTGTCCTTCTATTTCGGCGAGTGCCGCTCCGCCGGCGGTGTCGTCCCCGATGAACAGGTCGTCCAGGTCAGCCCGCACCTGGTGGCCATGCGCGGTACCGACGTGCGCCCGTCGCGCTGTACCGCGCTGCTGGGTGACGTCGGCTGCGGGGTGCGCTGCACCCTGTACGAGCAGCGCTCCTCGACCTGCCGGGAGTTCGAGGCTTCCTGGACCGATGGCGTGCACAACCCCAACTGCGACACGGCCCGCGCCGCCTATGGCCTGCCGCCGCTGACGCCGCCGGTGTTGCCGACCCTGTCGCCCGACCGGGTGGCGTGAGGCGCGCTCACGCGCTGGGCAAATGCGAACCCTTTGCGTCTACAATGGCGGCTTTCGAGATTGACTGGAGGCAGCCCATGGAGGCTCTCGACGCGTTGCTCAACCGTGTGTCCCACGCCCGCCTGAGCGAGCCGGCACCCACCGCCGAGCAACTGGATCGCCTGTTCCGCAGCGCGCTGCGCGCCCCGGACCACGGGCAGCTGCGCCCCTGGCGCTTCCTCACCGTGGCGGGCGAGGCGCGCACGGCGCTGGGCGAATTGTTCGCCCGCGCCATCGCCGCGAAGGAGCCGGACGGCAAGCCCGAGGCGCTGGACAAGGCGCGTGCCATGCCGCTGCGCGCACCGTTGCTGGTGGTGGCCGTGGCGCGCCTGCAGGATCACCCCAAGGTGCCGGAGATCGAGCAGTGGCTGGCGGCGGGGTGTGCCGCCCACGGCATCATCCAGGCGGCCTACGTGGAAGGGTTGGGCGCGATGTGGCGCACCGGCCCCCTGGCGTTCGATCCGCTGGTGCGCGAAGGGCTCGGCCTGGCGGAGAACGAACGCATCGTCGGTTTCATCTACCTCGGCACGCCGGTCGGCGAATTGCGCCGCCCGGCGCCGCTGGACCCGGCCGAGTTCGTCAGCGCCTGGCAGGGCTGAGCGGCAGCTCCAGGCGAACGGTCCAGCTCCCGGCCTGATTGGCAGAGCGGGGTGCGCGCCAGAGCAGGTGCCCGCCCTGCCACGCGGCCAGGCGCCGCGCCGGCGGCAGCGCCTCCGGCAGCCAGCCCAGGGCGTGCGGGTCGTAGCCCTGCAGGTCCAGGCGCAATTCGCCGTGTGCGGAGCTGAGCGACAGTTCCAGTGCCGCGTGCGGATGGTGCGCCAGCGCTCCTTCCAGTAGCGAATCCAGGGCTTCGCCCAGCGTGTCGGGCCAGCTTTCCAGCGGCCAGGTGCCGCTCTGCGGCAGGCTCAGGCGCAAGCCCGGCCAGCGTGCCCGCCATTGGGCGGCCAGGCGCGCCAGCTCCACCGCCAGCACCAGGTACTGCGGGTCGTCATAGGGCTCGCTGCGCAGCAGGGCGGCCGGCGGCAGCGGTGGTTGCGCGGCGGGGATCGGGGTAGCGAAGGCGGGAAGGCTCATGCTGGCTCTCCGTGAATACGCTCGGTTCAGGCGGTCTGGCGACGCAGCGGCAAATCGATGCTGGCCAGGAAACCGCCGTCGGGGTGGTTGCTCAGGCGCAGCCGTCCGTGGTGCCGCTCGATGGCGCGCCGGGCGATGGCCAGGCCCAGGCCGTGGCCGGGGCTGCTCTGGTTGGGCGCGCGGAAGAACGGCTCGCCCAGTTGCGCCAGGTGGTCTTCGCCGGCGCCGGGGCCGTGGTCGCGCACGCTCAGGTGCAGACGCTCGCCTTCGATCTGCGCCTGCACCTGCAGCGGCTGCTCCGCCGGGTTGAAGCGCAGGGCATTGCGCAGCAGGTTGTCGAGGGCGCGTTCGAGCATGTCCGGCCAGCCGTCTACGGCCAGGTGCGGGGCGATGTCGAGCTGGATGTTCTGCTCCGGGTAGAGCAGTTGCGCGTCATCGCGCAGGCGCTGGAACAGCGGCAGCAGTTCGATGCGGCTGGTCGGGCCGGGCTCGGCGTCGAGGCGGGCGAGGGCGAGGATTTCGCCGATCAGCGCCTCCAGGCGGTCGCATTCCTGCTCCAGGCGCGGCCACATGGCGGCACGCTGCTCGGGGTCGGCGCGTTCGGCCAGGGCCAGGGCGATGCGCAGGCGCGCCAGTGGCGAGCGCAGTTCGTGGGAGACATCGCGCAGGAGCTGGCGCTGGCTGCCGATCAACCCTTGCAGGCGGGCACCCATGCGGTTGAAGTCGCGGGCCAGCACGCCCAGTTCGTCGCCGCGGCGGGACAGGCGGGCGAGGCTGTCCTGTTGATAACTGGTCTGGCCGAGGTCATGCACGGCGCGGCGCAGGCGGTTCAGCGGGCGGGTGATGGACAGCGTCAGCAGCAGGCTGAACACGGTCAGCACCACCAGGGCGATGCCCAGGGCGCTCAGCGGCCAGAGCAGGCTGCTGCGGTGCCAGGCCTGCAGCGTCGGGTGCGGAATACGGTAGATGAACAGGTAGGTCTGGTCGGTGCGGCTGCTGGTGTATTCCTGGCTCAGCTGGCGCCAGGGGAAGCGCGGCAGCTCGTTGCGGTCGAAGTTGCCGCGCGGGCGTGGCGGGCGCGGCAGGTAGGTGCCGTTCACCAGGCGCTGGCCGGTCTCGTCGAGCACCTGCACCGAGAGCTCGTATTGCTGCCGGCGGCTCTCCAGCAATTGCTGGGCGGCATCCGGGCCTTGCGTCTCGTAGAGCAAAGTCCATTGCTTGGCGATGTCGTGCAGCCCGGGATAGCGGGCGATGACCCAGGTGTCCTGGTTCAGCGCGCGGCCCAGCAGGATCGACAATCCGGCCACCAGCAACAGGGCGAGCCAGAAGGCGGCGAGGATCCGCCAGAAGAGTGAACGCATGGTCTTCCTGTTCAGCCGCATGGTGTATCCAGTGTCGGGGCTTCATGGCAGGGCGCCGGGTCGAAACCCGGCGCCTGCGGTGGCTGGAGCGAATCAGTTGCTCTTCGCGCCGTCCTTCTGGGCCTTCCAGCTCTGGAATTCAGCCCATTCGGCCTTGCGCTGTTCGCGCTGCTTCTTCAGCTCGTCGAACTTCTTCTGCTGTTCGGGGGTGAGGATGCCGCGAATGCTGGCGTCGGTCTTGTCGTGGTTGGCCTTGAGCTCGTCCTGCATGGCTTTGCGGTCGGCTTCGGGCAGCTTGTTCCAGTACTTCTCGGTGATCGCGCGGCGATCCTTCATCGAGTCGCCCATCACCTTGCCGACTTGCTGGCGCTGGTCCTGGGTCAGGTTCAGTTCGCGGAACGCGCCGCCGTGTTCGCCGCGCGGGCCGTGCATGCCCGGGCCTTGTTCCTTCATGAACGGGGCGGGCGGCGGAGCGTCGGTCGGCGCCGGAGTGGCCGCCAGCGCGACGGTCGGCAGGGCGGCAGCGATCAGCAGGGCGGTCAGGGTCTTGCGCATGGTGTTTCTCCTTTCAGGGACCGGTCGTTACCGGATGAGCCTAGTCTAGGGTTGGCAAGGTCAAGGGCGGTCAGCCACAGGTAAAGCTTCGGTAAAGATTCGGTGAAGCCCGGCTGGAAACCTGGCGACGCGCATGCCAGAGCGGTCCGCGCGCCCGGCGCGGCAAGGCTCAGGCGGCGTAGAAGTAGCCGCGGCCGCGCAGGGCGAGGATGCGTGGGCGGCCGTCGGGGTGGCTGCCGAGCTTCTTGCGCAGGTTGCTCACGTGCATGTCCAGGCTGCGGTCGTAGAGGGTCAGCTTGCGGCCCAGGGCGAGCTGCGCCAGGGCCTGCTTGTCCAGCGGTTCGCCCGGCTGGCGCAGCAGCGCTTCGAGGATGCGGCTCTCGGAGAGGGTCAGGCTGATCTCTTCGCCGCCGACGGTGGCGACGCCGCGCGACAGGTTCAGCGCCAGGTCGCCCAGCTCCAGCTGCGCGGTGGGTTGCGCCGGGTGGCTGCGGCGCAGCACGGCGCGCAGGCGGGCGGTCAGCTCGCGCGGGTCGCAGGGCTTGGCCAGGTAGTCGTCGGCGCCCAGTTCCAGGCCGAGGATGCGGTCCAGCGGCTCGCCGCGGGCGGAGAGCATCAGCACCGGCAGGTCCGGGTGGTCGCTGCGCAGCGACTTGAGCAGTTCCAGGCCGCTGCCGTCGGGCAGCATGACGTCGAGCACCACCGCGTCCGGCGCGCGGCTGCCCAGGGCGGCGCGGGCCTGGGCGCCGTCGTGGGCGGCGCGGATGCTGAAGCCTTCCTGGGTCAGCCAGGTGCTCAGCAGTTCGCAGAGTTCGATGTCATCGTCGATCAGCAGCAGTTCACTCATGAAGACGCTTCTTTCAGTTGATCCATTCGCGGCGCGAGCGGCGTCGGCCACGGCTGAGCATGCCCAGGATGAACGCCAGCACGGCGGTGCCGGCACCGGCCACGTACCAGGTCTGCTGCTCGCTGAGCAGGCGCGGCGGCTGGTTGGCCTGGGCCTCGCGCAGTTGCAGTTTCAGCCGCTGGTTTTCCTGGCTCAGGCGGGCGATACGGGCTTCGTCCTGGCTGTTGTCCGCCGGCGTGGCCTGTTGCGCCGCCAGCGCTTGGCGTTGTTGCTCGCTCTGCGCCAGGCGGCTCTCCAGGGCCCTGATGCGCTCGTCGGTGCTGGCGGCGTCAGGCTGTGGAGTGGACAGCGCGGCCTCGCTGGAGGGCACAACGGGGTCCTCCGCGTGGGCGAGCAGGGGCAGGGCGAGACTGAACAGCAGGGGCAGTCGATGCATCGCGACTCCTTGTTCGATGGCAGTACCGACCTCGACGAGGCGGTGGATTCGGCTGCGCATCCCCGGCGTCCCTGCCCTGGGGCTGCAACGATGGTGGATCGTTACGGCAATACTTTCTTGAACGGCTTGACCACGACCTCGGCGTAGACGCCGGCGGCGCGGTACGGGTCGGAGTCAGCCCAGGCCTGGGCGGCGGCCAGGGAGTCGAATTCGGCGACGATCAGGCTGCCGGTGAAGCCGGCGGCGCCCGGGTCGTTGCTGTCGATGGCCGGGTGCGGGCCGGCCAGCACCAGGCGGCCTTCTTCCTTCAACTGCTCCAGGCGTGCGATGTGCGCGGGACGGGCAGCCAGACGGCGTTCTTGGGAAGCGGTGATATCACGGGCAATGATCGCGTAGAGCATGTCAGTCCTTGGGTTTTTCGCCGGTAGGTTCATCGTGCATGTGGCGGGCCAGGAACACGCCCTGGCCGATCAGGAACAGCAGGGTCATGCCCAGGCTGCCGAACACCTTGAAGTCCACCCAGATGCTCTGGAAGGTGAAGGCGACGAACAACTGGACACAGCCGCAGATCAGGAAGAACAGCACCCAGGCGATGTTCAGCTTCGCCCAGAGGGAATCGGTCAGGTGCACGGCATGGCCCATGATGCGCTGGATCAGCGGGCGGTCGCCGACGAAGTGGCTGCCGGCGAAGGCGAGGGCGAACAGCCAGTTCACCACCGGTGCCTTCCATTTGAGGAAGGTCTCGCTGTGGAAGGCCAGGGTCATGCCGCCGAACACCAGGCAGGCGGCCAGGGTCACCCACTGGCCCTTGTCGAGCTTGCGCTGCTTGATCAGCAGGGCGCCGTAGACCACCACGGAGGCGGCGATCAGCACGGCCGTGGCGCTGTAGATCCCCCCGACCGAGAAGCTCTGGCCGGCGAGTTCGACGTTGCGCGGGTCGAGCTTGTAGACGATGAAGAAGAGGATGAGGGGAATGAAATCGATGAATTGCTTCATTACGGCAGCCAGAGCCCAGTAGAGCCGGCATAATACCAACCTGCGGATGAACTGAAAGGGCCATCCGCCCAACGCTGCGTCAGATCATGGTTTCAACGCATTGCCGCGGGAGCGGTGACGCAGAAACGTCTATACAGAAAGCTATCGCGACACAACCCACCCTGCATTCCCTGGAAGCCCCATGCGAGTCGACCTGCACTGCCACAGCACCGCGTCCGACGGACAGCTCAGCCCGACGGCCCTGGTCGAGCGCGCCCACGGGCGCGGCGTGCGCGTGCTGGCGCTGACCGACCACGACACCCTCGACGGCCTGCCCGAAGCGCGCCGCGCCGCCCAGGCGCTGGGTGTGGAACTGGTGGACGGCGTCGAGCTGTCCTGCACCTGGGGCGGGGCGACCATCCACGTGCTGGGCTATGGCTTCGACGGCCAGGCCGAGCCGCTGGTGAAGGCGCTGGCGGATCTGCATCGCGCCCGCTGGACCCGCGCCGAGGAGATCGGCCGGCGCCTGGAGGCCAAGGGCATGCCCGGCGCCTTCGAGGGCGCGCGAGCGGTGCAGGCCGAGCTGGGCGACAGCGAGAACGCCCCGGCGCGCCCGCATTTTGCCGAGTTCCTGCTGCGCCAGGGTTACGTCAAGGACCGCGCCGAAGCCTTCCGCAAATGGCTGGGCGCCGGCAAGCTGGGCGACGTCAAGCAGCACTGGCCCAGCCTTGCCGATGCCGTGGGCACGCTGCGCGCGGCGGGTGCCTGGATCAGCCTGGCGCACCCGTACCACTACGATTTCACCCGCACCAAACGGCGCAAGCTGGTGGCCGACTTCATCGCCGCCGGCGGCCATGCCATCGAGGTGGTGAACGGCCCGCAGCCGGCCGAGCAGGTGGGCGTGCTGAGCATCCTCGCCCGCGAGTTCGGCCTGATGGTCACCGCCGGCAGTGACTTCCACGGCCCCAGCGACTGGTCGGAGCTGGGCCTCTACCGCAGCGTGCCGGACGACCTGCCGCCGCTCTGGCCGCGCTTCGCCAGCGCCGAGAACGCCATCGGGACCAAGGAGACGCCATGAGCCAGTTCTTTCAGATCCACCCGGAGAATCCCCAGGCGCGCCTGATCAAGCAGGCAGTGGAGATCGTCCGCCAGGGTGGCGTGATCGCCTATCCCACCGACTCGTCCTACGCGCTGGGCTGCCGCATCGGCGAGAAGTCGGCCGTGGAGCGCATCCGCCACATCCGCCGGCTGGACGACAAGCACAACTTCACCCTGGTCTGCCGCGACCTCTCCGAGCTGGGCCTGTACGCCAAGGTCGACACCGGCCTGTTCCGCCTGCTCAAGGCGCACACCCCCGGCCCCTACACCTTCATCCTCAACGCCACCCGCGAAGTGCCGCGCATGCTGCTGCACCCCAAGCGCCGCACCATCGGCCTGCGCGTGCCGGCGTGCCCGATCGCCCTGGCGCTGCTGGAGGAACTGGGCGAACCGCTGATGAGCGTCAGCCTGATCCTGCCCGGCCAGAGCGAGCCGCTGAACGACCCCTACGAGATGCGCGACCTGCTGGAACACTCGGTGGACCTGATCATCGATGGTGGTTTCGGCGGCGGCGAGGCCTCCACGGTGATCGCCCTGACCGACGAGGACCCGGTGGTGGTGCGCGTCGGCTGCGGCGACCCGGAACCCTTCATGGTCAACGCCTGAACAGCCCCGGCGTGCTGGCTATACTCCCTCGTCTGATCGTCGAACCCGCGAGGTTGACCGCTTGACCAGCGTCGAATCCCTGCGCCGTGTGCTGTCCGGCATGCGCCCCACCGGGCGCCTGCACCTGGGCCATTACCACGGTGTGCTGCAGAACTGGGTGAAACTGCAGCACGAGTACGAATGCTATTTCTCCATCGTCGACTGGCACGCCCTGACCACCGAGTACGACGAGACCGCCAGCATCCGCCAGCACGTGCGCGACATGGCCATCGACTGGTTGGCGGTGGGCGTGAGCCCCAGCGCCGCCACGATGTTCATCCAGTCCCAGGTGCCCGAGCACGCCGAGCTGAACCTGCTGCTGTCGATGATCTGCCCGCTGTCCTGGCTGGAGCGCGTGCCGACCTACAAGGAGCTGCAGGAGAAGCTGGTCCACAAGGACCTCTCCACCTTCGGTTTCCTCGGCTATCCGCTGCTGCAGGCCGCGGACATCCTGATCTACCGCGCGGGCCTGGTGCCGGTGGGCTCGGATCAGTTCGCCCATGTCGAATTCACCCGCGAGATCGCCCGCCGCTTCAACCACCTCTACGGCGGCGAGGTGGACTTCGAGGACCGTGCCCAGACCGCCATCGCGCGGCTGGGCAAGAAGACCGGCAAGCTCTACAGCAGCCTGCGCCGCGCCTGGCAGGAGCAGGGCGACGCGCAGGCGCTGGAAACCGCCCGCGCGCTGCTCATGGAGCAGCAGAGCCTGACCCTGGGCGACCGCGACCGGCTGTTCGGCTATCTCGAAGGCAGCAGCCGCATGCTGCTGCCCGAGCCGCAGACCCTGACCAGCCACGCGCCGAAGATGCCGGGGCTGGACGGGCAGAAGATGTCCAAGTCGCACCACAACACCATCGCTCTGCGCGACAGCCCGGCGGTGATCGAGGAGAAGATCGCCCGCATGCCCACCGACCCTGCGCGCGTGCACCGCCGCGACCCGGGCGAGCCGGAGCGCTGCCCGGTGTGGCAGTGGCACCTGATCTACTCCGACGACGGTTGCCGCCAGTGGGTGCAGGAGGGCTGCCGCAGCGCCGGCATCGGCTGCCTGGACTGCAAGCGGCCGGTGATCGAGGCGATCCTCCACGAGCTGGAACCGATCCAGGAGCGCGCGCTGGACTACGAGGACAACCCCGAACTGGTGCGCAGCATCCTCGCCGAAGGCGCCGAACGTGCCCGCGAGGCCGCTCGGGAGACGCTGGTGGAGGTGCGGCATGCGATGGGGTTGTCGTACCGGCGGGGCCGCTTTGGCCCTTTGTAGGCGCGAGCTGGCCCGCCACCCGGGCTCCGTCGCGGGGGGGGTGCGCGAGCAAGCTCGCTCCTACAGGAAAACCCCCGCCGAGCGGTGCGATGTGACGCCGCCCATCCCTTGAGCCAAAAGCCCCTCGCGCCGCTCGCAAAAGCAGGGATAATGCCGCCTTCGAACCCCAGCGCCTGACGAGTGGCCGATGAGTGACCTGACCGAGCCGGAAGCCCCCGCCGCCGCCCCTGAATACCAGGTGCCGGTGCAGCTGGCGCTCGTCTACGGCGAGGCCCTGACGGAGCTGCCGCAGGACCTGTACATCCCGCCGGATGCCCTGGAGGTCTTCCTCGAAGCCTTCGAAGGCCCGCTCGACCTGCTGCTCTACCTGATCCGCAAGCAGAACATCAACATCCTCGACATCCCCGTGGCGGAGATCACCCGCCAGTACATGGGCTATGTCGAGCTGATGAAGTCGGTGCGCCTGGAGCTGGCCGCCGAATACCTGGTGATGGCCGCCATGCTCGCCGAGATCAAGTCGCGCATGCTCCTGCCGCGCTCGGCCGAGGCCGAGGAAGAAGAGGAAGACCCGCGCGCCGAGCTGATCCGCCGCCTGCAGGAATACGAGCGCTTCAAGAAGGCCGCCGAGGACCTCGACGAGCTGCCGCGCCTGGGCCGCGACTACGTGGTGCCCACCGTTGCCGCGCCGGATGCGCGGGCGCGCCGGCTGCTGCCGGAAGTGGATATGCAGGAGCTGATGCTGTGCATGGCCGAGGTGCTGCGCCGCGCCGACCTGTTCGAAAGCCACCAGGTCACCCGCGAGATGCTCTCCACCCGCGAGCGCATGACCGAGATTCTGGAACGCCTCAAAGGCGAGGGCTTCGTGCCTTTCATCACGCTGTTCCGTGTCGAGGAAGGCAAGCTCGGCGTGGTGGTGACCTTCATGGCGGTGCTGGAGCTGGTCAAGGAGCAACTGGTGGAGCTGGTGCAGAACGAAGCCTTCGCGCCCATCCACGTCCGCGCCCGTACCGAGGTGCAGGAAGGCGTCGCGCCGGCCGGGGACGACGTGGAGGAGGGCGACGAGGACGTCTTCGAGCCCCGCGAGGCTCCGCCGGCCGAGCTGACCTTCGAGGACGGCCATTTCGACGAGGGCGCCGATGCGCACGGCGAGCCGGACGAAGAGCCGCTCTGATCGTCCGGCGTTGCCCTGGCGCCGCGCTTTGAGTAGCTTTCCCGCCTGAACGGCCTTCTTACCACCTGACCCGAGCCCTCGATGAATCTCTCCGACCCGCAAGAACTGGCGACCCTGCTCGAAGGCATCCTCCTGGCTGCCGGCAAGCCCATGTCGCTGGAACGCCTCGGCGAGCTGTTCGAAGAGGCCGAGCGCCCCGAGCCGCAGCAGTTCCGCGATGCGCTGGCGGTGCTGAGCCTGTCCTGTTCCGGGCGGGCCTTCGAGCTGAAGGAGGTCGCCACCGGCTACCGCCTGCAGGTGCGCGAAAAGTTCGCCCCCTGGGTCGGCCGGCTCTGGGAAGAACGCCCGCAGCGCTATTCCCGTGCACTGCTGGAGACCCTGGCGCTGATCGCCTACCGCCAGCCCATCACCCGCGGCGAGATCGAGGAAATCCGCGGCGTCGCGGTGAACACCCAGATCGTCAAGACGTTGATGGAGCGCGAGTGGATCCGCATCGTCGGGTACCGCGAGGTGCCCGGCCGCCCGGCGATGCTGGCCACCACCCGCACCTTCCTCGACTACTTCAACCTCAAGAGCCTGGAAGAGCTGCCGCCGCTGGCCGAGCTGAAGCTGATGGAACCCGAACCGCAGCCGATCCTCGAGGACATGGCGCCCAGCGTCAGCCTGCCGGGCCCCGAGGAATACGACGAGGACTACGTCCCGCCCTCGCTGCAGGCCCTGGCCGACCAGGCGCTGCGCGATGCCGGCGAGGAGCCCGAGCCCGCGCCGCCGGAAGAGCCGAAGGAGGAAACCAGCTTCCGCAGCCTGCTCGCCGAGCTGGACGAAATGGAGCAGGGCCTGAAGACCGACTTCGACGACCTGATCGACCGCCCGCCGAGCGACGACGAAGACACCGGGGTGGACGCCGACTTCAGCGGCGTGCACGCGCTGCCGGAGGTCGAGCCGCAGGGCGAGGCCGAATCGGCCGCCGGGGACGACACCCCGGCCGCCGCCCCCGCACCGCAGCCGCCGGCACCCGCGCCGGTGGAGGAGGAGTGGGACGAGGAGCGCGCGCTGCGCGAGGCCATGCTCGAGGAAATGGAGTTCAACGCGCGCAATCGCGACCATTGAACCCAGCCTTTGGCGCATTTGGCCGAGGCTTTCCAGCCGTTCGGTGATTGACTTCCGCCGCCAGCGCGACGACCTTATGTGCCGCGTTCGCAAGGCGCTGGCGGCAACACCCGGGGATGCCGCCCGAACGACCGCCCTGACGACGTCTCTTAACCACATTCCACAGTGACCTGGCGCCTCGCGCCGGCTGCTGAGTACCCATATGAAAAGAACTCCAATCAGCCGTATCTGCTGGCTCGGCCTCCTGCTGGGCCTTGGCAGCGCTTCGCTATCCGCCGCCCAGGCGCCTGCCGCCGCACCCGCCGTGCCGCTGCCCGGCCAATCCAAGGACGCCTTCCTCGACAGCCTGATGCAACGCATGACGCTGGAAGAGAAGATCGGCCAGCTGCGCCTGGTCAGCGTCGGGCCGGACCATCCCAAGCCGGTACTGCTGAAGGAAATCGCCGCGGGCACCACCGGCGCGGTGTTCAACACCGTCGTCCGCCCCGGTATCCGCGACCTGCAGGACGCGGCCATGAAGAGCCGCCTGAAGATCCCGCTGTTCTTCGCCTATGACGTGGTCCACGGCCACCGCACCGTGTTCCCCATCGGCCTGGGCCTGGCGGCGAGCTGGGACCTGGCCGCCATCGAGCGCAGTGCCCGTGTCTCGGCCATCGAGGCCAGCGCCGACGGCCTCAACCTGACCTATTCCCCCACCGTCGACATCGCCCGCGACCCGCGCTGGGGCCGGGTGTCCGAAGGCTTCGGCGAAGACGCCTGGCTGACCAGCAAGGTCGCCGCCGCGGTGGTCAAGGGCTACCAGGGCAAGGGCCTGAACCAGCCGGACACCATCATGGCCGGGGTCAAGCACTTCGCCCTGTATGGCGCCGGCGAAGGCGGCCGCGACTACAACACCGTGGACATGAGCCCGCAGCGCATGTTCCAGGACTACCTGCCGCCGTACCGCGCGGCCATCGACGCCGGTGCCGGCGCGGTGATGGTCTCGCTCAACAGCATCAACGGCGTGCCGGCCACCGCCAACAAGTGGCTGCTGCAGGACCTGCTGCGCGGCCAGTGGGGCTACAAGGGCCTGACCCTGAGCGACCACGGCGCGGTGCTGGAGCTGATCAAGCACGGCGTGGCCGCCACCGAGCGCGACGCCACCCAGGCGGCGATCAACGCCGGCGTCGAAATGAACATGAACGACGACCTCTACGGCAAGCACATGCCCGAGCTGCTCAAGGCCGGGCTGATCAGCCAGGCCGAGATCGACCGCGCCTGCCGCGACGTGCTCGCCGCCAAGTGGGACATGGGCCTGTTCCAGGACCCGTACCGCTACCTGCAGGGCAAGGACCCGGTGGACACCGACGCCGAGGAGCGCCTGCACCGCGCCGATGCCCGCGAGATCGCGCGCAAGGGCATGGTCCTGCTGAAGAACGAAGGCGGCGTGCTGCCGCTCAAGCGTGACGGAGTGATCGCCCTGATCGGCCCGCTGGCCGACAGCAAGCGCGACGTGATGGGCAGCTGGTCCGCCGCCGGCAAGGCCTTCCAGGCCGTGACCGTGCTCGAGGGCATGGGCGCCGCCACCCGTGGCCACGCCGCGCTGCTCTACGCCAAGGGCGCCAACGTCACCGACGATCCGGAGATCGTCAAATACCTCAACGAGTACAGCGAAGACGTCAAGGTCGACTCGCGCAGCCCGCAGGCGATGATCGACGAAGCCGTCGAGAAGGCGAAGCAGGCCGACGTGGTGGTGGCCGTGGTCGGCGAATCCCAGGGCATGGCCCACGAGGCGTCGAGCAAGACCAACCTGCACATCGCGCAGAGCCAGGTCGAGCTGCTCAAGGCCCTCAAGGCCACCGGCAAACCGCTGGTGCTGGTGCTGATGAACGGCCGGCCGATGGACCTGCGCTGGGAAAGCGCCAACGCCGATGCGGTGCTGGAAACCTGGTTCAGCGGCACCGAGGGCGGCAACGCCATCGCCGACGTGCTGTTCGGCGACTACAACCCGTCGGGCAAGCTGACCATGACCTTCCCGCGCTCGGTGGGCCAGGTGCCGATCTACTACAACCACCTGAACACCGGCCGCCCGTTCGACCACGAGCACCCGAACAAGTACACCTCGCGCTACTTCGACTCGCAGAACGGTCCGCTGTACCCCTTCGGCTACGGCCTGAGCTACACCGAGTTCAGCGTCTCGGACGTGACGATGTCGGGCAGCAAGCTGAAGAAGGGCGACCAGCTCACCGCCAGCGTGACCGTGAAGAACACCGGCAAGCGCGCCGGCGAGACCACCGTGCAGCTCTACCTGCGCGACGTCGCCGCCTCCATCAGCCGGCCGGTCAAGGAGCTCAAGGGCTTCAGCAAGATCCTGCTGCAGCCGGGCGAGTCGAAGGTCGTGCAGTTCCCGATCCGCGAGGAAGACCTGCGCTTCTACGACAGCCAGCTGCGCTACGCTTCCGAGCCGGGCGAATTCAAGGTCTACGTCGGCCTGGATTCGGACAACGTGAAGGAGCAGAGCTTCACGCTGCTCTAAGCGCCACGCGCTGCTGCCAACCAAACGCCACGGCTGGATCAGCCGTGGCGTTTTGCTTTCAGGCGGCCTTGGCCGTGTTGCGCGAGCGCAGGCCGATGAGCCAGTGCACCCCGCCTTGCACCAGCACCGCGAGCAACGCCGCCTCGGCGAAGCTGGGCAGCGCGTCGTGGCCAGGCAGGCGCAGCGCCAGCCACAGGCAGAACGCCGCGAAGGCCGGGCGCCCGGTGACCATGCCGCGCAGCAGGGCGACGACGAAGCCGGCGCCATGCAGCCGCTGCGACGACACGCAGAGCACGATGGAAAGCAGCGGGAACACCGCCAGCAGGCCGCTCCAGCTCGGCCCGGCCCAGCCGGCGAGGGCGGTGACGGCCAGGGTGAGCAACGCGCCGGCGAGCATGCGCAGGCCCAGCTCGAAGCGGCCGAGCGCGGCGATGCTGGCGGGTAGTTCGGCGCGGGGCATGAACCGCTGGCTAGTCAGTGCGCCCACCGCCGCCGCCAGCAGTGCCCAGACAGGTTGCGCAGGCAACTGCGTCAGTCCCCAGGCGGCCAGCAGCCAGGCGAGCGTCGCGCCGGTCAGCGCCAGTGGCCAGCGGTGCTTCCGGCACAGCCAGGCGTAGGCGAAGTTGAAGGCTTCCGCCGCGAAGATCGCCGCTAGCGCCAGCAGCGCGGCCCGGGCGCCGAAGTCGCGGCCGTGCTCCAGGGCGATCAGGTAGAGAATCGGCCCGGCAATGGCGGGCAGGGCGGCCAGGCAACCGGCAACGGTCGGCCCCCACCAGCGCCCGGCGAGGGACACCAGCAGCAGGAACAGCGGAACCAGGGTGAGCTTGAGGGCGAGCATGGGCGAGGCCGGCAGGCGTGGGGAGCGGATTCTAGCGCGTCGATTGGCCGCGTCGATGGCGCCGATGGGCAAATCGAGTTGGACCTCGGCGCCGCGTGGGTGTCCATTGTGCAGGCCCACTGACAGTCATCCCTGCATCGAGAGGAAGTCCGTGAAGAGTCCGTGCATCAAGATCTGCGAATTCGAGGAAGGCATCTGCCTGGGCTGCGGCCGCAGCCGCGAGGAAATCAAGGCATGGAAACGCGCCGATCCCCTGGGCCAGGAGGCGATCCGGGCCGAGGCGGACATGCGTTTGCTGGTGCTGGAGGCGCAGGGGAGAAGGCTGTATCGGTAGCCGCGCCCGGCATGCTCTTCGTAGGAGCGGACCTTGTCCGCGAATGGGTCCGGAAGAGCTTCGCGGATAAGATCCGCTCCTACAGTTCAGCGCATCGAGGTTCGCTCGGAGTAGACGTAGGGCGAATAACCCGGAACGGGTTATCCGCCGCACCCGTCACGGCGGATAACGCTGTCGCGTTATGCGCCCTAGGGAGCTGAGTGACCTGTCGGCGTGGTGGCCGTTCGCGAGCAAGCTCGCTCCTACAGGTGCAGTGCCCAGGGTTGCCCTCACCCCAGCCCTCTCCCAGAGGGAGAGGGGGCAGATCGTGCCGGGTGAAAGCGTTGTGTCCTCCTGCACCGAACCAGTCCCCTCTCCCTTCAGGGAGAGGGTTAGGGAGAGGGCGGCCGAAGGTGAATGCGATGGTTCAGCGAGGGCTCTAAGCGTAGGGCGGATAACGCTGTAGCGTGATGCGCCCTAGGGAGCTGAGTGACCTGTCGGCATGGTGGCCGTTCGCGAGCAAGCTCGCTCCTGCAGGTGCAGCGTACGCGCTCTTCGTAGGAGCGAGCTTGCTCGCGAACCCTTTTCACCCCCGCGCCAAGACCATCGCCCGCGCCGTATCCAGCATGCGGTTGGAAAACCCCCACTCGTTGTCGTACCAGGCCATCACCTTCACCAGCCTGCCGTTCACCCGCGTATGGCTGGCGTCGAAGATGGCCGAGCGCGGGTCGTGGTTGAAGTCCACCGAAACCAGCGGCTGGCGGTTGAACCCGAGGATCGCCGAGCCCTCGCTGGCGCGCTCCAGCAGCGCGTTGACCTCCTGCGCGCTGGTGTCGCGGGCGACCTGCAGCGTCAGGTCCACCAGGGAGACGTTGATCACTGGCACCCGCACCGCCAGGCCGGTCAGCTTGCCCGCCAGCTCCGGCAGCACCAGGCCCACGGCCTCGGCGGCGCCGGTCCTGGTCGGGATCATCGACTGGGTGGCCGAGCGGGCGCGGTACGGGTCGCTGTGGTAGACGTCCGAAAGATTCTGGTCGTTGGTGTAGGCGTGGATGGTGGTCATCAGCCCGTGTTCGATGCCCAGCTCGCGGTGCAGCACCTGGGCGACCGGCGCCAGGCAGTTGGTGGTGCAGGAGGCGTTGGAGACGATGCGGTGCTCGGCGCGCAGGCTGCCATCGTTGACGCCGAACACCACCGTGGCGTCCACGCCCTGGCCGGGCGCGGAGATCAGCACCTGGCGCGCGCCGGCCTGCAGGTGCGCGGCGGCCTTGTCGCGGGAGGTGAAGAGGCCGGTGCATTCCAGCACGATATCCACCCCCAGCGCCTGCCACGGCAGCTCCGCCGGGTTGCGGATGGCCGTGACGGCGATGCGGTCGCCCTCTACCCTGAGGCTTTCGGCGTCGTGCTCGACACGGCCGGCGAAGCGCCCATGCACGCTGTCGTACTGGAACAGGTGGGCGTTGATCGCCGCGTCGCCCAGGTCGTTGATCGCCACCACTTGCAGGTGCTGGCGGTAGGGACCCGAGTAGAGCGCGCGTAGTACGTTCCGACCGATGCGGCCAAATCCGTTGATTGCCAGGCGTATAGTCATGGAGGTCGTCTCTTTTCTTTTGTTGTGGTAAAAACCATTAAATTTCGCCGTCGACGAAAAGTAAACGCCCAGTAATCGATGATTATGTTGTAAAAACAACAACCGATAGTCTGTAGGAGAATGCTGCCATGCACCCTCGTGTGCTTGAAGTCACCCAGCGCATCCAGGCCCGCAGCGCGGCCACGCGCCAGCGCTACCTCGACCTGGTCAAGGCAGCCGCCACCAAGGGCCCGCACCGCGGCACGCTGCCTTGCGGCAACCTCGCCCACGGTGTCGCGGCGTGTGGTGAATCCGACAAACAGGCCCTGCGGCTGATGAACCAGGCCAACGTCGCCATCGTCTCCGCCTACAACGACATGCTCTCCGCGCACCAGCCGCTGGAGCGCTTCCCGGAGCTGATCAAGGACGCCCTGCGGCAGATCGGCTCGGTCGGCCAGTTCGCCGGCGGCGTGCCGGCCATGTGCGACGGCGTGACCCAGGGCGAACCGGGGATGGAGCTGTCGCTGGCCAGCCGCGACGTGATCGCCATGGGCACCGCCATCGCCCTGTCGCACAACATGTTCGACGCCGCGCTGTGCCTGGGCGTGTGCGACAAGATCGTCCCCGGCCTGCTGATCGGCGCGCTGCGCTTCGGCCATCTGCCGGTGGTGTTCGTGCCCGCCGGCCCCATGCCCACCGGCATCTCCAACAAGGAGAAGGCCGCGGTGCGCCAGCTGTTCGCCGAAGGCAAGGCCACCCGCGAGGAGCTGCTGGCTTCGGAGATGGCCTCCTACCACGCACCGGGCACCTGCACCTTCTATGGCACCGCCAATACCAACCAGCTGCTGGTGGAAGTGATGGGCCTGCACCTGCCGGGCGCGTCCTTCGTCAACCCGAACACCCCGCTGCGCGACGAGCTGACCCGCGAAGCCGCCCGCCAGGCCGCGCGCCTGACGCCGGAGAACGGCCAGTTCGTTCCCATGGCGGAAATCGTCGACGAGAAGACCATGGTCAACTCGGTGGTGGCGCTGCTGGCCACCGGCGGCTCGACCAACCACACCCTGCACCTGCTGGCCATCGCCCAGGCCGCCGGCATCCAGCTGACCTGGCAGGACATGGCCGACCTCTCCGAGGTGGTGCCGACCCTGGCGCGCATCTATCCCAACGGCCAGGCCGACATCAACCACTTCCAGGCGGCGGGCGGCATGTCCTTCCTGATCCGCCAGCTGCTCGACGGCGGGCTGCTGCATGAAGACGTGCAGACCGTGGTCGGCAAGGGGCTGCGGCGCTACCTCCAGGAACCTTTCCTGGATGGCGACAAGCTGGTCTGGCGCGAAGGCCCGGCGGCGAGTCTGGATGAGAACATCCTGCGCCCCATCGACAAGCCGTTCTCCCCCGAAGGCGGCCTGCGCCTGATGGAAGGCAACCTCGGTCGCGGCGTGATGAAGGTGTCCGCCGTGGCGCTGGAGCACCAGATCGTCGAAGCCCCGGTGCGCATCTTCCATGACCAGGCCAGCCTGGCCGCGGCCTTCAAGGCCGGCGAACTGGAGCGCGACCTGGTGGCCGTGGTGCGCTTCCAGGGCCCGCGCGCCAATGGCATGCCGGAGCTGCACAAGCTCACGCCGTTCCTCGGCGTGCTGCAGGACCGTGGCTTCAAGGTCGCGCTGGTCACCGACGGGCGCATGTCCGGTGCGTCCGGCAAGGTGCCGGCGGCAATCCACGTATCCCCGGAAGCGCTCAACGGCGGCCCGCTGGCCAAGCTGCGCGACGGCGACATCGTGCGCGTCGATGGCACCACCGGCGAGCTGCGCGTGCTGGTGGATGCGGCGCAATGGGATGCCCGTCCCCTGGTGGAAACCCCGGTCATCGATAACCTGGGCATGGGCCGCGAGCTGTTCGCCTTCATGCGCAATGCCTTCAGCCCGGCGGAGCAGGGTGCCTGCAGCTTCACGGCGGAGCTGAACGGCCCACGCTGACCGCATGCCTCCCGTGCGACGTGGCTGCCTGTCCGTCGCATGGGGCGTTTCCGGCGCTGACCTATGCTGGCATCATCCCGCGCCGCAACCTTCCAACCCATTTCCAGGCCAGAGCCCGCCATGAATTCCAATAACGCTCAGCCCGCCTCGAACGGTTTCGCCCTGGTCGGCGACATCGGCGGCACCAACGCCCGCTTCGCCCTGTGGCGCGGTGAAGTCCTCGAATCGGTCCAGGTCCTGGCCTGCGCCGACTACCCGCGGCCCGAAGACGCCGTGCGCGACTACCTGCAGCGCGTCGGCCAGCCGCTGTCGGCCATCGACAACGTCTGCCTGGCCTGCGCGGGACCGGTGGGCGCCGGCGACTTCAAGTTCACCAACAACCACTGGGTGATCCAGCGCGACGCCTTCCGCGCCGAACTCGGCCTGAGCCACCTGCTGCTGGTGAACGACTTCAGCACCATGGCCTGGGCGGCGTCGCGGCTGTCGCAAGACCACCTGGTGCAGGTGCGCCCCGGCAAGGCGCTGGAAGGCCGCGTCAAGCTGATCATCGGCCCCGGCACCGGCCTGGGCGTCGGCAGCCTGATGCCACTGCCCGGTGGCGGCTGGGAAGTGCTGCCCTGCGAAGGCGGCCATGTCGACCTGCCGGTGACTTCCGAACGTGACTTCGCCCTCTGGCAACTGCTGCGCGAGAAATACGGCCACGTATCGGCCGAGCGCGTGCTCTCCGGCAGCGGCCTGGAAAACCTCTACCGCATGAGCTGCCAACTCGATGGCGTGGAGCCCAAGTGCGCCACCGCCGCCGAGATCGGCGAGCGCGCCATGGCAGGCGATGCCTACGCCGACGCGGTGCTGGAACACTTCTTCCTCTGGCTGGCGCGGGTTGCCGGCAACGCCGTGCTGACGGTCGGTGCGCTGGGTGGGGTGTACATCACCGGTGGCATCGTCCCGCGCTTCCTCGACCGCTTCCTGCGCAGCGGCTTCGCCGAGGCGTTCCGCACGCGTGGCAAGACCAGCGGGCCGTACCTCGACCCCGTGCCGGTGTGGGTCATGACGGCGGAGCACCCGGGTCTGTTCGGCGCCGGCGTGGCGCTGGAGCAGGCGCTGCGCAACGAAGGCTGACCGATCGCTCACTCCCGATAACAACAAGAAAGGACGCCCGACGTGAACCAGCCTGCCAAATCCATCCTGCTGGTGGACGACGACCAGGAAATCCGCGAGCTGCTGGAAACTTACCTCAGCCGCGCCGGCTTCCAGGTGCGCAGCGTGCCCGACGGCGAGAGCTTCCGCCGCGCGCTGTGCGAGGAGGATGCCGCGCTGGCGATCCTCGACGTGATGCTGCCCGACGAGGACGGCTTCAGCCTGTGCCGCTGGATTCGCTCGCACCAGCGCCACGCCTGCATGCCGGTGATCATGCTCACCGCCAGCTCCGACGAGGCCGACCGCGTGGTGGGCCTTGAGCTGGGCGCCGACGACTACCTCGGCAAGCCCTTCAGCCCCCGCGAGCTGCTGGCGCGGATCAAGGCGCTGCTGCGCCGCGCGCAGTTCACCCAGGTGCGCGGCGGTGAGGTCATCGCCTTCGACGACTGGCGGCTGGATACCATCAGCCACCGGCTGTTCCACGAGGACGGCGAGGAACATTTCCTCAGCGGCGCCGACTTCGCCCTGCTCAAGCTGTTCCTCGACAACCCCCGGCAGATCCTCGACCGCGACACCATCGCCAGTGCCACCCGCGGCCGCGAGGTGATGCCGCTGGAGCGCATCGTCGACATGGCCGTGTCGCGCCTGCGCCAACGCCTGCGGGATACGGAAAAACCGGCGCGGCTGATCCAGACCGTACGCGGCAGCGGCTACCTGCTGGCCGCCCAGGTTCGCCCGCACCTCGCCGGCCATGAGTGAGCGCCGCCGCTGGACCCTGGTGCCGCGCTCGCTGCTCGGCCGGATGCTGCTGCTCACCCTGCTGGCGGTGCTGATCGCCCAGGGCCTGTCGAGCCTGTTCTGGATTTCCCACCTGCGCAGCAGCCAGCGCGACGGCCTGCTCACCAGCTCGCGCAGCCTGGCCTACTCCATGGCCGCCAGCGTCAGCTACTTCCGCTCGCTGCCCATCGGCTACCGCCCGCTGGTGCTCGACCAGTTGCGCAGCATGGGCGGCACGCGCTTCTTCGTTTCGCTCAACGAGCGCCCGCTGGACATGCGCGCGCTGCCGGACACCACCAACAAGCAGGCAGTGATCGACATCGTGCAGGACGTGCTGCGGCAGAAGCTGGGCAAGGACGTCGAGCTGCAGGTGGAGTTCGTCAGCCCCGACGACCTGCGGCTGTTCAACGGCGAGCTGAAGCTGGAGGAGCTGCCGCGCTCCTGGGCGCACTACGCGCTGACGCTGGAGCCGGTGAACCCGCCGGTGCTGGTCACGCAGATCCGCATCGGCGTCAGCGAGTGGCTGTACATCGCCAGCCTGATGCCGGCGCCCTACGTCACCCTGGAGCCCGAGGGCCTGCCGCCGCAGCAGATCCTGTCCATCGTCTTCACCAGCCTGCTGCTCTTGCTGTTCACCGGCCTGCTGGTGCATTGGCAGAGCAGGCCGCTCAAGCGCCTGGCCCGCGCCGCGCGCGACATCGCCCTGGGCGGTGAGGACCAGCCGCTGGAAGAGAGCGGGGCGAGCGAGCTGGTGGAGGTGTCCCGCGCCTTCAACACCATGCGCGAGCGCATCGACCGCTACGTCAACGAACGCGCCCAGCTGTTCAGCGGCATCTCCCACGACCTGCGCACGCCCATCACCCGCCTGCGCCTGCGCGTGGAGCTGCTGGAGGACGAACAGGCGCGGGACAAGTTCAGCCACGACCTCGACGAGCTGGAGCTGCTGGTCAAGGGCGCGCTGCAGTGCGTCAAGGACACCGATATCCACGAGAACGTCGAGCCGGTGGACCTCAACCAGCTGCTGCAGTACGTCGCCGGGCCCTACATCGCGGACGGCCGCGTCGAGGTGCTGGGCGCCGCCCGGGAGCCCTATCCGGGCAAGCCGCTGGCGCTCAAGCGCTGCATCGGCAACCTGCTGGACAACGCCCTGAAATACGGCGGCCGCGCCCAGCTGAGCATCGAGGATGAGCCGGACGCGGTGGTCCTGCATGTCGATGACCAGGGCCCGGGGGTGCCGGAGCAGCGCCTGGAGAAAGTCTTCGAGCCGCGCTTCCGGTTGTCCGAGCGGGGCCAGGGCTATGGCCTGGGGTTGGGTATTGCGCGCAACATCGCGCATACCCACGGCGGCGAAGTCACCCTGCAGAACCGCCGTGAGGGCGGGTTGCGGGTGACGTTGAGGTTGCCGCGGTTGGAGGTGGAGTAGGGCGGATTACTCCTGCCGGCCGTTTGGGAGTGCTTGGATGTCGCGGCCCTCTCCCTAACCCTCTCCCTGAAGGGAGAGGGGACTGTCCGGCATGTTCGGTCAGGCCAGAATTAGCTGGATACAAAAGTCACCGGGAGCGTAGAAAGCTACAGGCAACTCGGAAAGCTCCCTCTCCCTTCAGGGAGAGGGCTGGGGAGAGGGTGGTGGGCTGGGGCACCAGTCTCCTGGCGTATTCCCGCCGGAGCCAAGTCCGATGCCCTCTTACCTCGCCGAATTCTCGAAACAACTGCGCACTGACCAGACCGAAGCCGAACGCGCCCTCTGGCACCGCCTGCGCGCTCACCGCTTCCTCGGTCTCAAGTTCCGCCGGCAGAAAATCATCGGGCCCTACATCATCGATTTCATCTGTCACGAACGGATGTTGATCATCGAGCTGGATGGCGGGCAGCATCTGGGTTCCAATGCGGACCTGGAGCGTGACGGATGGCTCAAGCACAGGGGTTTCACAGTGCTGCGCTTCTGGAATCATGATGTGTTGGTGAGGATGGATTCGGTGCTGGAGGCGATACGCCTGGCGCTGGAGGCTGGCTCCGCGCCCTCTCCCCAACCCTGGCTGCGCGCCCCGCTCCGAAGGGAGAGGGGCCGCTCGGCGCAAGTGGCAACCAAGGATTCAGCCTGACGTCTTGGTTCGGCTATACGCAGGAACTACAGACCGCTCAGACAGCTCCCTCTCCCTTCAGGGAGAGGGCCGGGGAGAGGGTGGTGGGCCAAGACTCGGTGCTCCAGGAACCTCCCAATGCCGCCCCAATTTCCCCCAATGCCAAATCCACCAAAGGACCGCCAATGTCACCACCTCGTGACAATCAAAGATCGCTTCGTTACCCGGAGACCAGAATGCCTTGGATAGACTCGGAACATCGCAAGCGAAGACTTGCCTCCAATAACAAGAACAAGGTGCTCCCCATGAATGCGATCCGTCGCCTGTCGGCCGCCATCTGTCTTTCTTCCCTCTGTCTTTCCCCCCTGCTGGCCCACGCCGGCGAAGTCGAAGTGCTGCACTGGTGGACCTCCCCCGGTGAAAAGCGCGCCGCCGAAACCCTGAAGAAACTCGTCGAAGCCAAGGGCCACACCTGGAAGGACTTCGCCGTCGCCGGTGGCGGTGGCGAGGCGGCCATGACCGTGCTGAAGACCCGCGCCGTCTCCGGCAACCCGCCGGCCGCCGCGCAGATCAAGGGGCCGGATATCCAGGAGTGGGGCGAACTGGGCCTGCTCGCCGACCTCAACGACGTCGCCGCGCAGGGCAAGTGGGATCAACTGCTGCCGCCGCAGGTGGCGCAGATCATGAAATACAAGGGCGACTACGTGGCCGTGCCGGTCAACGTGCACCGGGTGAACTGGTTGTACATCAACCCGGAAGTCTTCAAGAAGGCCGGCGCCACGCCGCCGACCACCCTGGACGAACTCTTCGCCGCCGCCGACAAGCTCAAGGCCGCCGGCTTCACGCCGCTGGCCCACGGCAGCCAGCCGTGGCAGGACGGCACGCTGTTCGAGAACCTGGTCCTGAGCAAGATGGGCCCGGACGGCTACCGCAAGGCCTTCGTCGAGCTGGACAAGGGCACCCTCACCGGCGCGCAGATGGCAGATGTCTTCGCCGCGCTGAAGAAGCTGCACAGCTATGTCGATGCCGACGCCGCCGGGCGCGAGTGGAACGTCGCCACCGGCATGGTCATCAACGGCAAGGCCGGCATGCAGATCATGGGCGACTGGGCCAAGAGCGAGTTCACCGCCGCCGGCAAGGTGGCGGGCAAGGACTACCAGTGCCTGCCGTTCCCCGGTACGCAGAAGGCCTTCGACTACAACATCGACTCCCTGGTGATGTTCAAGCTGAGCAACGAGGAAAACCGCAAGGCCCAGGAAGACCTGGCCCGCGCGGTGCTCGACCCGTCCTTCCAGAAGGACTTCAGCCTGAACAAGGGCTCGATCCCGGTGCGCCTGGACGTCGACATGACGCCCTTCGACAGCTGCGCCCAGCAGTCGATGAAGGACTTCAAGGCCGCCTCCGCCAGCAACAACCTGGTGCCGAGCATGGCCCACAGCATGGCCGCCTCCAGCTACGTGCAGGGCGCGATCTTCGACGTGGTCACCAACTTCTTCAACGACCCCGCCGCCGATCCGCAGAAGGCCGCGCAGCAACTGGGCGCCGCCATCCAGGCCGCCGCGCAGTAAGGCGCAAGCCGGTCCCTCGGCGGGCCGGCCTCTCTTCCCACCGAACGACTCCGGGCCGCCGTGGCAGCCCGGGCGGGTTCACTCATCCTCGAGAAGGCAGATGGCGACCCAATCTCCGACTTTCACTCCCGCCGCCAGCCCGCGTGCTTCGCTGCTCGACGGCCTGCAGGCCTGGCTGCCCAAGCTGGTGCTGGCCCCGAGCATGCTCGTGGTGCTGGTCTGCGTGTACGGCTACATCGGTTGGACGCTGCTGCTGTCCTTCACCAACTCGCGCTTCATGCCGGCCTACAGCTGGGCCGGGCTGACCCAGTACCTGCGCCTGTGGGACAACGACCGCTGGTGGGTGGCGAGCAAGAAC
Source organism: Pseudomonas sp. NY15437 (assembly GCF_048068435.1). NCBI lineage: Bacteria > Pseudomonadati > Pseudomonadota > Gammaproteobacteria > Pseudomonadales > Pseudomonadaceae > Pseudomonas > Pseudomonas sp. NY15437. The sequence continues at coordinate 93,192 of NZ_JBLUQC010000014.1, read as the reverse complement.
CTGCTGCTGTTCGGCGGCCTGTTCATTGGCATCTGCCTCGCGCTCGGGGTGTTCCTCGCCGTGCTGCTGGACCAGCGCATCCGCCGCGAAGGCCTCATCCGCACGGTGTACCTGTACCCCATGGCGCTGTCGATGATCGTCACGGGCACCGCCTGGAAGTGGCTGCTCAACCCCGGCCTTGGCCTGGACAAGCTGCTGCGCGACTGGGGCTGGAGCGGCTTTCGCTTCGACTGGCTGGTGGACCCGGACCGCGTCGTCTACTGCCTGGTGATCGCTGCCGTGTGGCAGGCCTCGGGCTTCGTCATGGCGTTGTTCCTCGCCGGCCTGCGCGGGGTCGACCCGGCCATCGTGCGCGCCGCCCAGGTGGACGGCGCGAGCCTGCCGACCATCTACCTGCGCATCGTCCTGCCGAGCCTGCGCCCGGTGTTCTTCAGCGCGCTGATGATCCTCGCGCACATCGCCATCAAGAGCTTCGACCTGGTCGCCGCGATGACCGCCGGCGGCCCCGGCTACTCCTCGGACCTGCCGGCGATGTTCATGTACGCCCACACCTTCACCCGCGGCCAGATGGGCCTGGGCGCCGCCAGCGCGATGCTGATGCTCGGCGCCGTGCTGGCCATCGTCGTGCCGTACCTGTACTCCGAACTGCGGGGCAAGCGCCATGCATGACTCGACCCTGAAACCGTCGTTCAGCCTGAGCCGCCTGGCGGTGCACGCGACCCTCTGGGGCGCCGTGGCGCTGTACGTGATCCCGCTGCTGGTGATGCTGCTGACCAGCTTCAAGACCCCGGAAGACATCCGCAACAGCAACCTGCTGGCGCTGCCGGATGTGTTCACCCTGATCGGCTGGGTGAAGGCCTGGGGCGCGGTGGGGGACTACTTCTGGAACTCGGTGAAGATCACCGTGCCCGGCGTGCTGATCTCCACCTTCATCGGCGCCATGAACGGCTACGTGCTGTCGATGTGGCGCTTCCGCGGCTCGCAGCTGTTCTTCGGCGCGTTGCTGTTCGGCTGCTTCCTGCCCTTCCAGGTGATCCTCCTGCCGATGTCCTTCACCCTCGGCAAGCTCGGCCTGGCCAACACCACCACGGGCCTGGTGATGGTGCACTGCATCTATGGCCTGGCCTTCACCACGCTGTTTTTCCGCAACTACTTCGTGGCGATCCCCGATGCGCTGGTGAAGGCCGCGCGGCTGGACGGCGCGGGGTTCTTCACCATCTTCCTGCGCATCCTGATGCCGATGTCCACGCCCATCGTGATGGTCTGCCTGATCTGGCAGTTCACCCAGATCTGGAACGACTTCCTGTTCGGCGTGGTGTTCGCCAGCGGCGATGCCCAGCCCATCACCGTGGCGCTGAACAACCTGGTGAACATCAGCACCGGGGTGAAGGAATACAACGTCGACATGGCCGCGGCGATGATCGCCGCGCTGCCCACGCTGGTGGTCTACGTACTGGCCGGCAAGTACTTCGTGCGCGGGCTCACTGCCGGCGCCGTCAAAGGTTGAAGCTGCCGTGCTCGGCCATGCCGCGTTGGAATCAGGCTCGGAATGCTCATTTGGCGGCCCAAACTCCGCTTCCTCGCCTGATTCCGCCTTGCCTGGCCTTCGCTCGCGACGCTTCCGCAATCCTGGAGAGATGTGATGTCCACCCTTGAACTGCACAACCTGCACAAGTCCTACGGCGCGGGCCTGGCGGACACCCTGAAGTCGATCAACCTGTCGATCGATTCGGGCGAGTTCCTGATCCTGGTCGGCCCCTCCGGCTGCGGCAAATCCACCCTGATGAACTGCATCGCCGGGCTGGAAAACGTCACTGGCGGCGCGATCCTGGTGGACGGCCAGGACATCAGCGGCATGAGCCCGAAGGATCGCGACATCGCCATGGTGTTCCAGTCCTACGCGCTGTACCCGACCATGAGCGTGCGCGAGAACATCGCCTTCGGCCTGAAGATCCGCAAGCTGCCCAAGGCCGAGATCGACGCCGAGGTGGCGCGCGTCTCCAAGCTGCTGCAGATCGAACACCTGCTCGAGCGCAAGCCTTCGCAGCTCTCCGGCGGCCAGCAGCAGCGCGTGGCCATGGGCCGGGCGCTGGCGCGGCGGCCGAAGATCTACCTGTTCGACGAGCCATTGTCGAACCTCGACGCCAAGCTGCGCGTGGAGATGCGCACCGAGATCAAGCTGATGCACCAGCGCCTGAAGACCACCACGGTGTACGTGACCCACGACCAGATCGAGGCCATGACCCTGGGCGACAAGGTGGCGGTGATGAAGGACGGCATCGTCCAGCAGTTCGGCACGCCGCAGCAGATCTACAACGACCCGGCGAACCTGTTCGTCGCCAGCTTCATCGGCTCGCCGCCGATGAACTTCATCCCGCTCAAGGTGCAGCAGCAGGGCGGCCGGCTGGTCGGCCTGCTGGACAGCGGCCAGGACCGCTGCGAGCTGCCGCTGCAACTGGACGCCGGGCTGGTCGAGGGCCGCGAGCTGATCCTCGGCGTGCGTCCGGAACAGGTGCAGCTGGCCACCGACGGCGCCCACGGCCCGAACGACCTGCGCGCCGAAGTCGAGGTGGTCGAACCCACCGGCCCGGACACCCTGGTCTTCGTCACGCTCAATGGCGCCAAGGTCTGCTGCCGCCTGGCGCCGGACCAATCGCCGCTGCCGGGAGCGTCCCTGCAGCTGCGTTTCGACCCGTCCCGCGCGCTGCTGTTCGACGCGCAGAGCGGCGAGCGCCTGCGCGCCGACCCGCGTGGCGACGGCGCGAACAAGGTGACGCCGCTGGCGCGGCAGAAACATTCCTGAACCAAGCCATCAACTTCCTGCCTGAAAAATCATGTCAACGAGGACGCTGGAGATGCACAAGAACAACAAGAACCGGCCTGCAGCACGAACCCTTGGCTGCCTGCTCGCACTGGGCTGCGTGGGCAATGTCGCCCATGCCGCCGACGCCTTCTCATCCGAGTCCAAGTGGGGCCTGGGCGACTGGGGCGGCAAGCGCACCGAACTGCTGGAGAAGGGCTACGACTTCAAGCTCGACTACGTCGGCGAAGCCGCGAGCAACCTGGGCGGCGGCTACGACCAGCACACCACCGCGCGCTACTCCGACCAGTTCGCCCTCGGCACCCACCTGGACCTGCAGAAGATCCTTGGCTGGGATACCACCGAATTCCAGCTCACCGTCACCGAGCGTAGCGGCCGCAACCTCTCCAACGACCGCATCAGCGACCCGCGCGCCGGGCAGTTCAGCTCCGTGCAGGAGGTCTGGGGCCGTGGCCAGACCTGGCGCCTGACGCAGATGTGGATCAAGCAGCAGTACTTCGACGGCGCGCTGGACGCGAAGGTCGGCCGCTTCGGCGAGGGCGAGGACTTCAACAGCTTCCCCTGTGACTTCCAGAACCTGGCCTTCTGCGGCTCCCAGGTGGGCAACTGGGTCGGCGGCATCTGGTACAACTGGCCGGTCAGCCAGTGGGCCGCCCGCGTGAAGTGGAACTTCAACGACCAGTGGTACGCCCAGATCGGCGCGTACAACCAGAACCCGTCGAACCTGGAGACCGGCAACGGCTTCAAGCTCAACGGCAGCGGCACCAAGGGCACCATCCTGCCGGTGGAGCTGGTGTGGATGCCCAAGGTCGGCGCGGCGCAGCTGCCCGGCGAATACCGCCTGGGCTACTACTACAGCACCGCCGAGGCCGACGACGTGTACGACGACGTCAACGGCAACCCGCAGGCGCTCACCGGCGAAGCGCCCAAGACCCACAGCGGCAAGCACGGCTGGTGGGTGGTGGCGCAGCAGCAGGTCACCGCGCACAACGGCGATGCCTCGCGCGGCCTGAGCCTGTTCGCCAACTTCACGGTGCACGACAAGGCCACCAACACCGTCGACAACTACCAGCAGCTGGGCGTGGTCTACAAAGGCCCGTTCGACGCGCGGCCCAAGGATGACATCGGCTTCGGCGTGGCGCGCATCCACGTCAACGACGACGTCCAGGATCGCCAGCGCCTGGCCAACCAGGTCAACGGCATCGACGACTACGACAACCCGCTGTACCAGCCCATCCAGGACACCGAGTACAACGCCGAGCTGTACTACGGCGTGCACGTGACCAATTGGCTCACCGTGCGCCCGAACCTGCAGTACATCCGCCATCCGGGCGGGGTGGACGAGGTCAACAACGCCGTGGTGGCGGGCCTGAAGATCCAGTCCAGCTTCTGATTGCTCCCGGTGCGAACCTGGCCCGTCCTTGCGACGGGCCTTTTTTGTCTGCCCGCTGACAGTTCTGCAGATCCGCGACGGGGCTTTTCGTAGGAGCGAGCTTGCTCGCGAACATCCCGGCCTCCGGTGCCCAGGCGGTTCGCGAGCAAGCTCGCTCCTACGGCCTCTCCCTGGGGGAGAGGGCTGGGGTGAGGGGCGCGCGCAAACACAGACCTGTCCGGGGAAGGCAGCTGCTCCTGCAAAAATAGGAACCCCATGGGGGTGAGAACCCATTTTCAGTGGCGCAGGCGCTGCGCGTGACTAGGCTTTGCGGTTAGAATCGCGGCCTTTTCTATACTATGTAGTGAAACTACAGAGATCTTCACGCCCCGGAATGTCCGGGCAGGGATTGGATCAGGACATCCGGACAATGCTCGAGCATCCGCTGCAGCGCTTTTTTCATTCCATGCGGGCCAAGCGCCCCTTCGACTGGGTGCGCTTCCAGCGTCGCGACCTGCTGCTCATCGATCACCCGCAGTGCCAGGCGGTATTCAGCCGCCAGGGCGCGCAACTGCTGCACTTCCAGCCGCGCGGCGCGCGCCCGCTGCTGTGGTGCTCCAGCCAGTGGCCGAGCCTGAGCACGGCGCCGATCCGTGGCGGCATCCCGGTCTGCTGGCCCTGGTTCGGCAGCCACCCGGTGGAAACCGACTGGCCGCAACACGGCTGGGCGCGCCAACGCGAGTGGCGCATGCTCGATGCCTGGGCCGACGACCAGAAGGCGGTGATCAGCTGGCAGCTGGATATCGAGGACTGGCACGTGCGCCTGGAAGCGCGCCTGGGCCAGGACCTGGACATCGAACTTTCCAGCTACCACGAGGATGACAGCGACTGCCTGTTCAGCTTCGCCCTGCAGCCCTATTGGCGCGTGGGCTCGTTGCGCCGTTCGGTGGTCCACGGGATGGAACTGGACGGCAAGGCCAGCGGCCTGCCCAACACCTGGGCACCGCGGGGTGCAGTCAAGCAGGTGCTCTACAACACCGGCTCGCTGGTGCTGGAGGATGCCGGCTGGCAACGCCGCCTGCGCATCGACAAGAACACCAGCGCCGGCAGCGTCATCTGGCACCCGGGCAGCCGCGCGGTGGAGCAGGTGGAGCCGGGCGAGGCGGAGCGCTTCCTGTGCATCGGCGCCGCTGGCTACCGCGCGGGCGGGCTGATCCTCGCCCAGGGCGAACGGATGCTGCTGAACCTGCGCGCCGGGTTGGTCTGACCAGGATTGGTTCACGCACGCTTACCTGGGCAATGTATCGGAGCACACTGGTAGGCGCGGGCCATGCCCGCGATCGCGCGCATGGCGCACTCCTGCAGGTTCGCTGTGTCGTTACGGGGGAGAGAGGTGAGCGGACAGCCTCACCGAGGCCATCCGCAGGACGAGGGACGTGCCCTCAGGACGGTTGCTGGGGCGTGCCCAGCAGCGACTTGCCGGTTTTCTTCTGCCGCTTGGCCATGCGTTTTTCGTGCGCGGTTTTCAGCGGCTTCTTCTTCGCTTGCTTCTTCGCGTCGAGACCTTTCATGCGCCTGTCCTCCACCGGGACGCTCTCGGGTCGAGAGCCCACTGCTTCAGCATAGCCCCGCCAGGCTCCGGCGCTCAGCCGGCGGACAGGCGTTCCAGCTCGCGGCGCACCATGCTGGCGTACTGGGGCGGGCTCAGCCGGTACAGCTCGCCGGCCACCCAGGGCAGCCAGCGGCCGCCCAGGTGCTCGCGCTCGGCCAGCAGGCGCCGGGCTTCGGCCTCGGCGCGCTGGGCATGTTGCTGGTGGTAATCGGCACGGCTCATCGGTGGTCTTCGGGGCAGTGTCAGGTCTTGGCGCAGCTCAGGTTCTGCGGGTCGATGGTGATGCTGGCCAGCGGCTTGGCGTCGCTGCCGGCGTATTCGTGGGTCACGCTCAGGTGGTGCTCGCGAAAGCGCTGCAGCAGGTCGGGCTGCTGGCAGGTGGTGTCTTCGAGCTGCTTCTTCAGGCCGTTCTCGAACTTGGCGCGGGCACCCAGGTCCATGGCGTCCAGGCGCAGGTTGGAGATGGCGTAGCGGTAATACAGCATCTTCTTCGCCGGGTCGAGCTGCACGCTGTTGAGGGTGGTCACCTTGTCCACCTGGCGTGGCAGGTTCGACTTGGTCACCTGGTCGAAATAGTCCGCCGATTCCTTGAGGAATTTCGCCTCGTCGGGGGAGTCTTCGGCGTGCACGGCAAAGCTGGCGAGCAACAGCAAGGGCAGGGCGAGGCGAGCGAACGGCATGGGGTATTCCTGTACGGCTGATGGGAGTGTGCAACGGCGCGGCGTCATTGGCTGCGACAGCCAGGTCCGGGCCGGGTTCTGCCGGCGTGGCGACGCGCTCATGGCCTGTGAGTGTAGAGCACCGCCAGCCGCTGGCCGCTCGCGGGGCGTTTGTTTTGCGCGTAGGCTTGCGCGGTGCCATTTCCCTACCTTTTCCGCAGGCCCGCTGCACGCCATGATCGAACTGACCCATCTGGACCTTCGCACCGACCCCGCCGCGCAACGCGTGGTGAAGGATGAAACCGTCACCGTCGAATTCGCTGCAGCACCGGGCGAACTGATGAGCCTGGAAGGCCCCAACCGCTATGCCATTGGCGACGCGATCATCCGCGGTGCGACGGGCGAGCGCTGGGTGGTTTCCCGCGAGCGCTTCGATCCGAAGTACCGGCCGGCCGACGCCACGCTGGCCCACGGCGAGCCGGGCGCCTACCGCAATATCCCCAGCCCTGTGCTGGCCAGGCGCATGGACGACGCCTTCACCCTGCTGCGCTCCGCCGGTGGCGACCGTCTCACCGGCGCGGCCGGCGACTGGGTCATGCAGTACGCTCCGGGCGACTACGGCGTGGTGAAGGCGGAACGCTTCGCCAAGGTCTATCGCCGGGCTGACTGAAAGCGTCCCCGCGCTGGCCTCCACGCCCCGCCAGCGGCTAAGGTCTGTGCTGGCGGGCGCTCTGCGCCGTGCATTTGATGCAACTTTGCCGGCGTTGCGCAGGTCCACCCTGCAGCCGCCGGCGAGCGGGATGCGCAACGGGAGGACGGTGCGGGATGCGATTCATGGACATGCGCGGGCTCAGTCTGGGGCCCTGGAAACTGATCAGCCTGACGGTGAAGGAATTTCTCGACGACGAGATGCCCACCTACGCCGCAGCCCTGGCCTACCAGGGGCTGTTCTCGCTGTTTCCCTTCCTGTTGTTCCTCATCGCGCTGCTGGGCTTCCTGCACCTGCCGGAGTTCTTCGACTTCCTCCGCCAGCAGGCCGACTACGTGTTGCCGGCGCAGGCGCTGGAGCAGGTCAACCCGGTGATCGACCAGTTGCAGCAGCGCCAGGGCGGGCTGCTGTCCATCGGTATCGTGGTGGCGCTGTGGTCGTCGTCGGCGGCGGTGCGCTCGCTGATGATCGCGCTCAACGCCGCCTATGACGTGCGCGAGGGCCGCCCGGCGTGGAAGCGCATCCCGCTGTCGCTGTTCTACACCTTCGGCCTGGTGGCGATGCTGATGATGATCGCCGCGCTGATGATCCTCGGCCCGCAGGTCATGGGCTGGATCGCCGGCAAGGTGGGGCTGGAGGATTTCGTGGTGATCCTCTGGAGCATCCTGCGCTGGCCGGTGATCGTGATGCTGATGATGATGGCGGTGGCGATCATCTACTACGTCACGCCCAACGTGCAGCAGCGCTTCCGCTTCATCACGCCCGGCTCGGTGCTGGCGGTGGTGCTGTGGATCGCCGCGTCGCTGGGCTTTGGCTACTACGTGAAGAACTTCGCCGATTACAACGCCATGTACGGCAGCGTCGGCGCGATCATCGTGCTGCTGCTGTACTTCTACATCTCCTCGGCGGTACTGCTGCTGGGCGCTGAGCTGAACGCGGTGATCGAGCACCATCTGCCTCACGGCAAGGACGCCGGCGAGAAGACCTTCGACCAGGCCGCACCGGCGCCTGACGAGGGCTAGGGCTGGGGCGGTTGGCCGGCGACCGCGGGCGGTTCGCTGAGCAGCGCGTTGACCAGCGCGGTGGCCTTCTCGAAGGACGGGTAGCCGCTCCTGGCGACGTCCAGGCTGCCATAGACCTTCTGGTAGCGCTCGGCCTTCTGCGGGTCGGCCTGTTCCACCAGGAAGGGCTCGGACCAGATCTTGTACAGCAGCGCCACCGCGTAGGGCTGCCCGGCATCGGCGGCCTTTTCCAGCAGCGGCAGCACTTCGTCCACCTGCGGGCCTTCCTTGATCTTCAGCAGCGCCATGTAGAAGCTCGCTTCGCCTCGCTCGTCCTTCTCCAGGGCGCGGGCCAGCAGGGCTTCGGCAAGCTCGTAGTTGGCCAGGTCACCGCTGGCGATCAGCAGCTTCGCCTGCAGCATGTCGTTCTGGTAGAGCAGGCGTTCCTGGCGGCAGGTCTCGCCGCTCAGGGGTTCGTCGCAGGGATTGCTGGCGCTGGTCGAGCAGCCGGCCAGCAGCACCGGCAACGCCAGGGCCGCCAGCAGGTACGGAATGTGTTGCTTGCCCATGCAAGTCCCTCGGGGGCGAATGTCAGGGTTCGACCGGTCGGTGGGCGCGCCGGTTCTGCTTATTGGCCAGAAGCATAGCCGTTGCCGCTCAGAGAGCGTCGAAACCGGGCAGCCGCGGCACGCGCTCGATGAGGAAATCGATCAGCGCGCGGGTCCGGGCCGGCAGGAAAAGCCGCGAAGGATACAGCAGACTGGCCTCCTGGGTAGGCCCCTGCCAGTCCGGGAGCAGACGTTGCAGGCGGCCGTCGGCCAGCAGGTCCGCCACCAGCCAGGCCGGGGTCAGGCCGAAGCCGGCGCCCAGGCAATAGCTTTCGCGGATCGCCAGGGAGCTGTTCACCGTGTAGCGGCTGCGGGTCGCGAGGTTCAGCTCGCGGCCGTCGCCGTGGCGCAGCAACAGGTTCTGCCCGGCATCGAGCCAGGCGAAGCGCAGGTAGTCGGTCAGCGGCAGGTCGTCGGGGCGGCTCAGTGCGGGTTGGCGCGCGAGCCAGGCCGGGGATGCGACCAGGTAGCGCGGCGAGCGCGCCAGCGGGCGCGCGATCAGCTGTTCCGGCCGCTCGCCGCCCAGGCGCAGGGCGAGGTCGATGCCCTCGTCGGCGAGGTCGACGAAGCGGTCGTTGAGCAGCAACTCCACCTCGACGTCGGGGTGCTGCTGCATGAACTCCAGCAGCAGGGCGTTCAGCCGCAGTACGCCCAGGCTCACCGGGGCACTGACGCGAAGGCGCCCGCGCACCTGTTCGGTCTCGCCGCGCGCCTCGCTGACGCCTTCGGCGTAACTCTCCAGCATGCGCCGGGCATGCTCGTAGAAGCGCCGGCCCTGTTCGGTGGGCTGCACGCGGGTGGTGCTGCGGATCAGCAGCTGCGCGCCGACCTGGCGCTCCAGCGCCGCCATGGTCTTGCTCACGGTCGGCTGGCTGCTGCCGGACTCGCGGGCCACCGCGGACAGGCTGCCCAGCTCCACCGCGCGGACGAAACAGTGCAACGCCTTGAGGGTATCCATGTCCTATTCGTTTATCGAATGACGGGTCTGCAAATATGCCGTCTACCACCGTGATTGGGAATGGCCCAGCCTGTGGCCTATTCCATCACCGATGCCGAGGACCGCCATGAAACGATTGCTGCTCGCCGCCCTGATCGCCCTTGCCCTGCCACTGGCGCAGGCCGCGGACGGACACTGGCAAGCCACCTGGAGCGCCAGCCCGCAGCGCACCTGGGGCAAGGAGGTGCCGCTGCCCCTGGGCGTGCCGCCGGTGATCGGCAACCACACGCTGCGCCAGAGCGTGAAGCTCAGCCTCGGTGGGCAGCGCGTGCGCATCGTGCTGTCCAACGCCTACGGCAGCCAGCCGGTGGCCATCGGCGGCGCCGCCGTGGCGCTTGCCGCTCCGGCCGGGCGCCTGGGCGGCCCGAGCCGTCGCCTGACCTTCGCCGGCCAGCCCACCGCGTACATCGCACCGGGCGCCGAACTGCTCAGCGACCCGCTGGACCTCGCGGTGCCGGCGCTCGCCGAGCTGGCCGTGTCGATCTACCTGCCGCAGCCCACCGCCATCGAGACCTTCCACTGGGACGGCAAGCAGCGCGTCCATGGCGGGCCGGGCGAACAGCTCGACGCTGCGCGGCTGCCGGCGGACGGCGCGATGCAGGCGCGGCTGTTCCTCGCCGACGTGCTGGTGGAGAACCCCGCGCCGCGCCCCGTGGTGGCGGTGCTGGGCGATTCCATCACCGATGGCCGTGGCGCCAGCCTCGACGGCAACCAGCGCTGGCCGGACCTGCTGGCGCAGCGGCTGGCGGCGCGCAACGTCGGCGTGATCAACGCGGGCATTTCCGGCGCGCGGCTGCTTTCCGACGGCATGGGGCAGAGCGCGCTGGTGCGTTTCCAGCGTGACGTGTTGGCCAAGCCGGGCGTGACGGCGGCCATCGTCCTGCTGGGCATCAACGACATCTCCTGGCCCGGCAGCACCTTTGCGCCGAACAACCCGCTGGTGCAGTACGAGGACCTGGTGGCCGGCTACCGGCAGCTGATCGCCCAGGCCCACGTGCGCGGCGTGCGCATCGTCGGCGCCACCCTCCTGCCATTCGAGCGGGCGCTGAGCGGCTCGCCGGTGGAGCACTACCATGCCGCCAACAAGGAGGCGCTGCGCCAGCGGCTGAACCAGTGGATTCGCGACAGCGGCGAGTTCGACGCGGTGCTGGACCTGGACGCCCGCCTGCGCGACCCGACCCATCCGCTGCGCCTGCTGCCGGCCTACGACAGCGGCGACCACCTGCACCCCGGCGATGCGGGGAACCGGGCGATGGCCGAAAGCGTGGATATCGAGGCGTTGTTGCAGGGGATATGACGCCTGAATATAGGCGTTGCCGGGGATCTATCGCGGACGAAGTCCGCTCCTACGCACGCGCTAACAGGATACGTAGGAGCGGACTCTGTCCGCGATTGGCTCAACCCTGGCACATACCGACCAGGCTTGCTCAGCTACCGAATGCCGGCCCGATGCTGTCGTCGTCCACGCCGCGTTCGAGCTTGATCTTCAGCGCGAGGTCGGTGCGCGAATCGGCGAACTTGAGTGCGTCCGCCGCGCTCACCCGGCCTTCCTCCAGCAGCTTGTACAGGCTCTGGTCGAAGCTCTGCATGCCGCTCTCCAGCGCGCGTTCCACCGCGCCCTTGAGCTCGGGCAGTTCGTCGCGCTGGATGATGCCGCGGATGTGCGGCGTGCCCAGTACCAGCTCCACCGCCACGGCGCGGCGCTGGTGGGTGCCGGGCACCAGGCGCTGGCCGACCAGGGCGAGGATGTTCTGCGACAGGTCCGCCAGCACCTGCGGGCGAGCCTCGTCGGGGAAGAAGCGGGTGATGCGCTCGATGGCGTGGCGGCAGCTGGTGCCGTGCAGCGTGGCGACGCACAGGTGCCCGGTCTCGGCGTAGTGCAGGGCGTGCTGCATGGTGGCGGCGTCGCGGATCTCGCCGAGCATGATCACGTCCGGCGCTTCGCGCAGCACGTTGCGCAGGGCGTCCGCGTAGCTGTGGGTGTCCAGGCCGACCTCGCGCTGGTCGATGATGGATTTCTTGTGCATGTGGAGGAACTCGATGGGGTCCTCGATGCAGACGATGTGCCCGGAGCGGTGGCGGTTGCGGAAGTCCAGCATGCTCGCCAGGGTGGTCGACTTGCCGGCGCCGGCCGCGCCGATCACCAGAATCAGCCCGCGATCCTGCATCGCCAGCTTGTCGAGGATCGGCGGCAGGCCCAGAGACGTGACGTCGGGGATCACCTGCTTGATCAGCCGCACCACCATCGCCACTTCGCCGCGCTGGAAGTAGATATTGGCGCGAAAGCGCCCGATATCCGGCACGCTCAGGGCCAGGTTCATCTCCAGGTCGCGCTCGAAGTCCTGCGCCTGGACCGGCGACATCAGTTGCCAGGCCAGGGTCTTCACCTCGCCCGGTTGCAGCACGCGATCGTCCGCCGGCTGGCTGTGGCCCTCGGCCTTCAGGTGCGGCGGCGCGCCGACGCTGAAGAACATGTCGGAACCGCCGCGCTCGGGCAGCAGGCGCAAATACTCGATGACGTTGGGGAGGGGAGTGTCGCTCATGGGCTTGTCCTTGGATGGCGTGAAGGCGCATCTGCATTGAGCCTAGCTGCAATGCCGGACGGGAGCGTAGGGAAGGCTGCGGCACGTCGTGTTGACGTGCCGCAGGGTGGCGCGTCAGGTCGACAGCTGGTTGGCGAACTGGCCGACGGCGTTGACCACGCGCTGGGCGCTGTCCTGGATCTCGATGATCACGGTGCCGGCCTGGCCGGACAGCTCCAGGCCCAGCTCGGCCTGCTGCTTGCCGCGGTCGATCATCGCCACGGCCTGGCCGGCCAGGTGCTGGTTCTGTTCCACCACGCGGGTGATTTCCTCGGTGGCGGCGCTGGTGCGCGAGGCGAGCTGGCGCACCTCGTCGGCCACCACTGCGAAGCCGCGGCCCTGGTCGCCGGCGCGGGCCGCTTCGATGGCGGCGTTGAGCGCCAGCAGGTTGGTCTGGTCGGCGATGCTGCGGATGCTCTGCACCAGCGCGCCGATGGCCTGGGACTGGCGGTCCAGTGCCTCGATGCCCTGGGCGGCCTCCTGCATGCGGTCGGCCAGCTCGCGCATCACCTCCACCGTCTGCTGGACCACCGCGGCGCCCTTGGTGGCGCTGTCGTCGGTGCTCTGCGAGGTGTCGAAGGCGATGGTCGCGGCCTGCGCGACGGCGTTCTCGCGGTGCACCTGTTCGGTGATCACGGTGGCGAACTTGACCACTTTGTAGAGGCGGTCGTGGGCGTCGATGATCGGGTTGTAGGAGGCCTCCAGCCAGACTTCGTGGCCGCGGTTGTCGATGCGCTTGAAGCGCCCGGTGACGAACTCGCCGCGGCGCAGCTTGGCCCAGAACGCCTCGTACTGCGACGAGTTGTATTCCGACGGCTCGCAGAACATCCGGTGATGCTTGCCCTGGATCTGCGCCAGGCTGTAGCCCATGGCGTTGAGGAAGCGGTCGTTGGCGGTGATCACTCCACCCTGCAGGTTGAATTCGATCACCGCGGTGGAGCGCTGCAGCGCCTCGATCAGGTTCTCGTGCTCGCGGGAATTCTCGATGGTGCGGGTCAGGTCGCTGGCGTGGATCGAGAAATGCCGGACCACGCCGCTGCTGTCGTGCATCGGCTGCAGGATCGAGCGCAGCCAGGCTTCCTCGCCATCGCCGCGCAGCAGGCGGATCACCCCGGCCAGGTGTTCGCCGCGCTCGATGGCGTGCTTGACGCGCAGGTGGAAGTCCAGCCCGCGTACATGATCGGGGATCAGGTCCAGCAGCGGTCGGCCGATGAGCTGGTCGCCGCGATGGAGCATTTCCTTCTCGAAATTGGCGTTCACCGATTCGATGCGCCCACGGGGGTCGAGGAAGAGGACGAGCATTTCCTGGTCGAGGCTGGCGCGGACCTCGTTGACCGAGGCGAGCTCTTCACGCAGGGCGGCCAGCTCCTGCTTCAAACGCGAGTTGAACATTCGTGGGCATTCTCAAGTGGTGGGCGCGTAGGCTGGTGCCGGATGGCGTCACCCAGTGCATCGGCCGATCCGGCCACGACTTTAGCCTCGAATGAATCGACGTAGCCCGCGTGTTTGAAGGCCTGGCGCCGTTTTCAGGCGGCGCTGGTCATTTCCTGACTGGCAGCGATGGCGTGGCGCAGCTGCTCGGTATCCAGCGGTTTGTGCAGCAGTTGGCTGCCGCTGGCGGCGGCCTCGCGCAGGCGCTCGGACGAGGTGTCGCCGGTGATGATCAGCGCCGGCACCTGGCGCGCGAGATAGCTGCGGATACGGCGGATGGCGTCGGCGCCGGTCTGCCCGTCGCCCAGGCGGTAGTCGCTGAGGATCAGGTCCACCGGCGCGCGGCCGACATGGCTGGCTTCGATATGCCGCTGGCAGGCGAGCAGGGCGCTGGTGCCGGCATACACGCGATGCCCCCAGACCTCCAGCAGATTGCTCAGTGCATGCAGCACGTCGGGCTCGTCTTCCACCACCATGATCCCCAGGCCCGGGTGGTCGTGCTCGCTGCGTTGTACCGGGGCCACCGCCTGGAGCGGCGCATGGGCGAGGGGGACGCGCAGGCAGAACACCGAGCCGCGCCCCGGCTGAGACTTCAGCTGCAGGCGATGGTCGAGCAGGCGCGCCGCATGGCGGACGATGGCCAGGCCCAGGCCGAGGCCCTGCTTGCGGTCGCGTTCGGCGTTATGCAGCTGGACGAATTCCTCGAAGACCACTTCCTGCAGGCCCGCATCGATGCCGCTGCCGGTGTCCCACACCTGGATTTCCAGTTCCTCGCCACGCCGCCGGCAGCCCAGCAGCACGCCGCCGCGCAGGGTGTAGCGGAAGGCGTTGGTCAGCAGGTTGTCGAGGATGCGCCGCAGCAACAGCGGGTCGCTGTCGATCCACACGGGCTTGCTGTGCACGCGCCAGTCCAGGCAGCGCTCGGCGGCGGTGCCGGCGAATTCGGCGCGCAGGTCGGCGAACAGCTTGGCGAGGCTGACCGGCTCGCGCTCCACGGGTACCACGCCGGCGTCCAGGCGCGAGATATCCAGCAGGCCATTGAGCAGGTCGCCCAGGTTGCCGAGCATGCCGCGCAGGCGCGTGGCGATGTCGCGCGCCTGGCGGGGCTCCACCGGGCCGCGTTCGGCGAGGGCGGCGAGGGCGCCAACGAACAGGCCCAGGGCGTGGATCGGTTGGCGCAGGTCGTGGCTGGCGGCGGCGAGGAAGCGCGACTTGGCCTGGTCGGCGGCGCGGGCGCGGTCGCGCTGTTCGCGCAGGTCGTGCACCAGCTCGGAGTTCTCCTGGCGCAGGCGGATGGTCTCGCACAGGCTGCGGTAGGTCACCCGGCTGTAGTACAGGTTGACCCCGGCCAGGCAGAGGATGAAGAAGCTGTAGGTGGTGTGCTGCTCGTCGGACACGCTCAGGCAGCGCAGCAGCATGGGCAGCAGCATCGCCGCGAGCGAGCCGATGTAGGCGGGCGGGAAGGCCGACAGCGACGGCACCGCGCCGCACACAAGGCCGGTGAGGACTATGCAGGTGAAGGCGAACAGTTGCGGGTCGCCATGGACGAAGCCGACCCAGCCCAGCCAACCCCAGAGCAGGCTGCTGGCCCAGGACAGCAGCGTATTGGTCCACAGCCATTTTGCTTCCCGCGTGCGCGCCGGGGCTTGCCGGAAGTACGTGCGTGCCAGGACAATCCGCCCCAGCGTGAGCGCGTACAGCGCGGCCAACCAGCACACCATCGCGGTCGGCGTCAGGGCGCTGCGGAAGATGAACAGCACCGGCACGGGAATCACCAGGTTGGCGAAGAGCACGGCGTACGACTGGCGAAACAACAGATCGGCCAGGTCGCGCTGCAGCGGATTGTTGTCCATGTCCGGATGGCCTCAGGGAGACGAATGATGGAAGGGAAGCGCGAATGGCGAGTGCTGATCGCCGATGACCACGGCATCGTCCGCGATGGCCTGCGCCTGTTGCTGTCCACCCTCGACGGCATCGAGGTGGTGGGCGAGGCGGCGGACGGCCTGCGCCTGCAGGCCCTGCTGGAGGAGCAGCGCGCCGACCTGCTGCTGCTCGACCTGAACATGCCCGGCCTCAACCGGCTGCAGTTCATCCATGAACTGCGCCAGCGTCATCCCCGGCTGAGAATCCTGGTGCTCACCGCCAACACCGAACTGGCCACCGTGCGCTCGGTGCTCGACGCCGGCGTGCACGGCTACCTGAGCAAGGGCGAGGACACCGGCGAGTTGCTCGAAGCCATCGCCTCCCTGCGCGGCGGCCAGCACTACCTGGCGCGCAGCCTGCGCTTCCAGCTGGACAGCCCGGGCACGCGCCCCTCGGGCGATGCCGACCTGCTCTCGGCGGTGGAACTGACCAAGCGCGAGCGGCAGATCCTCACCCTGGCCGCCCAGGGCCGCAGCGCAAGGGAAATCGCCGAGCACTTCAGCATCAGCCCGCTGACGGTGCGCAAACACCGCGAGAACCTCATGCGCAAGCTCGATCTGCACAGCACCGCGGAGCTGGCGGCCTACGCCGTGCGCCTGGGCGTCCCCAGCGCCTGAGTCGATTCGGTGGTGCGCCTGCGTGGCCATGCTGAACGTCCTGTTCCCGGAAAGCTGGAAACAGAGGCTAGCGCCGCGCACCGGCGGAAAAAATACGGCAACTGCCGTATGTGCCCGGACCGGGGCGCTCCCTAACCTTCCCTTCACGGACCAGGCGCTGCCCGGATGCACGCCGGCCGATACCCGATCAAGGGAAGGATCACACCATGACTTTGCCTGCCTATTGGGCCTCGTTCGCCGTGGCGACGCTGGCCTTCGCCTGCATGCCCGGCCCGGCCATTCTCTACATGACCTCGCAGACCCTCGCCCACGGCCGCCGCGCCGGCCTCCACGCCGCGCTGGGCATCCACCTGGGTTGCTACGCGCATATCCTCGCCGCCAGCGCCGGCCTCGCCGCCTTGCTGCATCACGCGCCGACGCTCTACCTGGCCCTGAAGCTGGCGGGGGCGGCCTACCTGATCTGGCTGGGCGGCTCGATGATCTTCGGCCGGCGCCGCCTGGGCGCGAGCGGCGAAGAGGAGCGCGAGGCGCGGCCCAAGGTGCTGCGCGACAGCATCATCGTCGAGGTGCTCAACCCCAAGACGGCGCTGTTCTTCCTGACCTTCCTGCCGCAATTCGTCGACCCGGCCGCGAGCCTGCCGGTGGGGCTGCAGTTCTTCATCCTCGGGATGATCGTCAACCTGGTGTTCTCCACCGCCGACGTACTCGCCGTGCTGTTCGCATCGCTGCTGCTCGGCGCGCTCGGGCAGGGACGCGGGCAGCAACTGATGCCGCGGGTGTGCGGCTCGGTGCTGGTGGGGCTGGGGGTGATGCTGGTGGCGCGGGGCGGGGTGGTGTAGCGCGGTAGCGCCGCACCCAGGCGGGCGCGGCGCGGGCGAAGCGGATCAGTCTTCGCGGCTGGTCACTTCCACCAGGTGGTAGCCGAACTGGGTCTTCACCGGACCCTGGACGACGTTCAGCGGCGCGCTGAACACGACCTGGTCGAACTCGCGAACCATCTGGCCCGGGCGGAAGGTGCCCAGGTCGCCGCCGCTGCGGCCGGACGGGCAGGTGGAGTTGTCGCGCGCCACCTGGGCGAAATCGGCGCCGCCTTCGATGGCAGCTTTGAGTTCATTGCACTTGGCTTCGCTGGAAACCAGGATGTGACGGGCGGATGCACGGGCCATGGGATAACTCCTGAACAGGCAGTAGGAAAGGGCGAAGCCTAGCTGATTCCGGGTCCGAACCCAATGCGGGTTGCCCAGTGGTTCGGTGTTGCGATGCCCGTGAGCGGCTCTTCATTGTAGGAGCGAGCTTGCTCGCGAACCGCCCAGCTTCGAGCCCGCCGGTAAATCCGTTCGCGAGCAAGCTCGCTCCTACAGGTTCTCCCCCGGCTGTTGCAGCAGGGGCATTGCCGTAGGAGCGGATTCATCCGCGATAGGCATCGCCCCGATGGAGAACGTACCGGCGGAATACGATCTCGGCTGTAGGAGCGGGCCATGCCCGCGACCGCGCGATCACGCGCGGCCAACGCCGATGGCGTTGCCTGTTCTCCCGGCGCGGGTAGGGGAATGGACTTACCGTCGGCCCTACCGACGGATCGCGTGCATGGCACGCTCCTACAGGTCGCTACCCGCGCTGGTGTTTGCGGGGCATGCGTAGGAGCGGATTCATCCGCGATAGGCGTCGCCCAGATGAAGATTGTGCCGGCAAAAAACGATCGAAGTTGTAGGAGCGGGCCATGCCCGCGACCGCGCGATCACGCGCGGCCAACGCCGATGGCGTTGCACAGTCTCCCTGAACGGGTGGGCAAGCGGATCGGCGTCGGCCCTGCCGACGGATCGCGTGCATGGCACGCTCCTACAGGTCGCTACCCGAGCTGGTGTTTGCGGGGCATGCGTAGGAGCGGATTCATCCGCGATAGGCATCGCCCCGATGGAGAACGTGCCGGCGGAAAACGATCACGGCTGTAGGAGCGGGCCATGCCCGCGACCGCGCGATCACGCGCGGCCATCCCGGGCTGCCGCCTTTTGTAGGAGCGAGCTTGCTCGCGAACCGCCCCGCACCGGTACCGTCCGGGCAATCACCGCGGACGAAGTCCACTCCTACGCCCGTCCCCTCAGGCCTGCGCAGTACCCAGCACGGCGCTGAGGTGCTGCAGGTAGCGCTGCACATCGTTCTCGATGTTCGGGCGCTTCATCACGTCCACGCACAGGAAGGTCGGCAGCGGGCTCATGCCCAGGAACTGGTTGGCCTTGTGGAAGGGGAAATACACCGCGTCCACGCCCTTGCCCTCGAAGAAGTCGGTGGGGTCGTCGAAGGCCTGCTGCGGCGCGTTCCAGGTCGCCGAGATCATGTACTGCTTGCCCTGCAGCAGGCCGCCGCTGCCGTACTTCTGCGAGGCGTCGGAGCGGGTGCGGCCGTCGTTGGCGTAGAGGCTGCCGTGGCCGGCGGTGAATACCTCGTCGAGGTACTGCTTGACCGTCCAGGGCGCGCCCATCCACCAGCCGGGCATCTGATACACGATCACGTCGGCCCAGAGCATCTTCTGCACTTCTTCCTGGATGTCATAACCGCCGTCGACGAAGGTTTGCTTCACGTCGAAACCGGCGCGGTCCAGGTGGGCGATGGCGGCTTCATGCAGGGTGGCGTTGTAGCGGCCGTCGGAGTGGGCGAACTGTTTACCGCCATTGATCAGCAGGATCTTTTTCATGGAGTGGGCTCCGCAAGTCAGAAATTCGATGGCGGCAGAATATCGACCGGGGCAGGGCGGAAACACCCGTTTTCGGACAAATGATCCGTGCGTGAGAATCAAGAATGCAGAAGATTGATTTGCGTCAGCATAGGGCAATCTTTCATACCACAGGTACCGCCCCGATGTATGCCTTCATCCTCCAGGCCCACACCCTCCCGGAAAAATCCCAGGCCTTCGAAGACCTCTTCCGCACCTACCTCGCCCCGAGCCGCGCCGAAGAGGGCTGCCTCCAGTACCACATGCTGCGCGATGCCAGTGACCCGACCCTGTTCACCTTCTTCGAGGTCTGGCAGAGCCGCGAACACCTGGCCATCCACACTGCGCTGCCGCACATGCGCGAGTTCCACGAGCGGCGCATGGACTACCTGCGCCGCGATTTCGCCATCCAGGAAGTCGAGGTGATGCAGCCGCGCTGAGCGACCGCGGGCAAGAACCTTCAGCCGTCACGGAACCTGTGTCGTGCGGGCGCAGCCAAATGCGGAGAAATCACGCATCATTGAGCCCTTTTCGACCATCGGAGCCGTCCATGCCCAGCCAGTCGTTCCTTTTGCGTAGCCTGCTGTTGTCGTTCGGCCTGCTGGCCGCCGCCGGCGCCAGCGCGGCCGACCAGGACCAACTGCTCGAAGCCATCAATGCCTACCGCGGCGACGTGCAGTCCTGCGCGGGGCAGGCTTCCCAGGTGTTGCCGCCGCTGTCGCCGGACCCGCGCCTGGCGCTGCCGGCGTCGGCGGGCGAATGGAAGGCGGCGCTGAACCGGGCCGGCTACCCGATGAGCAGCGTGCGCCTGCTCAGCCTCACCGGCCCGCGTGACGTGACGGCCGCGATGAAGGCGCTGCAGGAGAGCTTCTGCCAGGTACTGCTGGACCCGCAATTCGTCGACGTCGGCATCGTCCGCGAGGGCGATGACTGGCGCGTGCTGCTCGGCCGCCCGCTGCTGCAGGGCAAGCTGGGCACCTGGGAAGCCGAAGGCCAGCAGTTGCTGCAGGCGATCAACGCCGCGCGCAGCCATGCGCGTCAGTGCGGTGAGCAAGCGTTCACGCCGGCCCCGGCGCTGAGCTGGAACGCGACCCTGGGCGGCACCGCCGAAGCCCATAGCCGCGACATGGCCAACAACAATTACTTCGACCACAAGGGCCGCGACGGCAGCACGCCGGGCGACCGCGCGGAGCTCAACGGCTACGCCGGCCAGCGCATCGGCGAGAACATCGCCGCCGGGCAGGGCAACGCGCAGAAGGTGGTGGACAGCTGGCTGGCCAGCCCCGGCCACTGCGCCAACCTGATGAACCCGCAGTACAGCGAGCTGGGCGCCGCCTACGCGGCTGACCCGAAGAGTGACGCGGGTATCTACTGGACGGCGCTGTTCGGCTCGCCCTGAGCCGTCATCGATCGCCGCGGGTGGCGCCCGGCTCGCTGGCCTGGCGCTTGACCTTCGCCGCGAGAATGGCGGCCTCGACCGCCGCCAGCGTGCCCGAGGCTGCCGGTAGCTCCAGCACGCGGCTCTCGGCCAGGGTGGACACCTGCTCGCCGTTGTCCAGGGTGAATTCGACGAAGGCCAGGTGCTCCGACCAGGAACGATAGCGCCGCACCATGAACAGGCTGTGGCGGCTGCGCACCGAGCTGATCTTCTCCAGGGCGACCTGCCGATGGCTGTCCTTGCCGCACAGCACCAGTTCGCCCTTGTCGATGAACGCCGGTTCGGCCTTCGATACCCGCCGCCATTCTATGGCGAAGCGTGCGCCGAGCAGCAGCAGGCAGAGGGGCAGGGCGGAGAGCAGGGCAACCACGCCGCTGAACAGCTTGATCAGCGTGAACGCGGCCATTGCCAGCAGGATCAGCAGGGTGACGGCGCGGTAGAAGTGGACGTTGTCGAACTCGGTCTGCGGCAGGAACCGGACATCCATGTGTGTGCTTCCTCGGCGAGTACGAAACGTCCTTCAGCCAGACTTTTTAGCAGACTGCCCGCCGCTCGCCCTGTGAGGCGGATCACGGCGTGGGGCGATGCACAAAGAAAAACCGGCGCCAGGGCGCCGGTTTTCATGTGCTCCGCGGGAACCAAGGACGGTTCCCGCCTCAACCTGCCACTTTAGTGCGGCTGGTTCAGGGTCAGGCGCATGTGACGGTTCACATCCTTGTACAGCAGGTAGCGGAAGCGACCGGGGCCGCCGGAGTAGCAGGCCTGCGGGCAGAACGCGCGCAGCCACATGAAGTCGCCGGCTTCCACTTCGACCCAGTCCTGGTTCAGGCGGTACACCGCCTTGCCTTCGAGCACGTACAGGCCGTGCTCCATCACGTGGGTCTCGGCGAACGGAATCACGCCGCCCGGCTCGAAGTTCACGATGTTCACGTGCATGTCATGGCGCATGTCGGCCATGTCGACGAAGCGGGTGGTGCTCCAGCGGCCTTCGGTATCGGGCATGACCTTCGGCTCGATGTCCTGCTCGTTGGTGACGAAGGCTTCGGGCAGCGGCACGCCGTCGACTTTCTGGTAGTGCTTGCGGATCCAGTGGAAGCGGGTGTGCTGGCCGCTGGTGTTGCGCACCTTGTAGTCGGCGCCCGGCGGAATGAACGCATAGCCGCCCGGCTGCATCCTGTGCACTTCGCCCTGCAGGGTCAGGGTCAGCTCGCCTTCGACGATGAACAGCACCGCCTCGGCATTGACGTCCTGCTCGGGCTTGTCGCTGCCGCCCTGGGGCGCCAGTTCGACGATGTACTGCGAGAAGGTCTCGGCGAAGCCCGATAGCGGGCGGGCGATGACCCACATGCGCATGTTGTCCCAGAAGGGCAGGTGGCTGGTGACGATGTCACGCATCACGCCCTTGGGGATCACGGCATAGGCTTCGGTGAACATGGCGCGGTCGGTGAGCAGCTCGGTCTGTGCCGGGTGCCCGCCGTGCGGCGCGTAATAGGTGGATTTGGCCATGGGTACTTCCTCATTGTTGTCTTGCTGCCCCGGCGCGTGCGGCGCCGTGGCGGGCAATGCGTACAGAGCGGCGCGCTGTCGGTGCGCGGGCCGTCGCTGGCAGCCACGATATCCAGCGCCGTGTTCATGCACAAATTAAATGTTGGAATCCGCTGTATTCGGTTTCTGAATGCGCGTCAGCCCTGTGTATCCTGCGCCAGCACGCGCGACAGTACCCGCGCCAGCTCCTTCACCATCGGGTCCACCGCTGGCCGGTGCAGCATCGCCACTTCGAACACGTCCACCGAGGGTAGCCCGATATTCTTCGGCAGCACGGCGTGTCCGGCCGTTACCGCGCGCTGCGGCAGCAGGCCGATGCCCATGCCGTCGGCGATGGCCGACTGGATGCCGGACAGGCTCGAACTGGTGAAGCTGATGTGCCAGCGCCGGCCGATGGATTCCAGCGCGGCGATCATCTCGTCGCGGTACACCCCGCGCGGCGGGAAGGTGACGATGGGCAGCGGGTCGAGCTCGATGCAGGCGTTCTTCGCGCTGTCCACCCAGCGCGTTTTCTCCGGCCAGCAGGCCACTGCTTCGCGGGCGTTCTGCCGTTGCTTGAGCAGCACCAGGTCCAGCTCGCCCCGGTCATAGCTGGCGGACAGGTCGCGGCTCAGGCCGCTGGTGACCTCCAGCTTCACCTGCGGGTAGCGGCGGTTGAAGGCTGCCAGTTGTTCGGTGGTGCGCCCGGTGGCGAAATCGTCCGGCACGCCGATGCGCACCGTCAGCGCCACGGTGGCGCCGGACAGCGCCTCGACCATCTCGTCATTCAAGGCCAGCAGGCGTCGGGCATAACCCAGCAGCGTGTCGCCGGCGTCGGTGGGCAGCACGTCGCGGTTGCCGCGCTCCAGCAGGCGGTGCCCGGCCATCTCCTCCAGCCGGCGGATCTTCTGGCTGACGGTGGACTGGGTCGAGTGCAGGCGAGCGGCGGCCGTGGTGAAACTGCCGCAGTCGGCCACCGTGACGATGGCGCGGAGCAGATCGAGATCGAAGAGGCGGGTATTTGGTTTGTCACTGTCGCTCATGGC
Organism: Pseudomonas sp. NY15437; assembly: GCF_048068435.1. Classification (NCBI taxonomy): domain Bacteria; kingdom Pseudomonadati; phylum Pseudomonadota; class Gammaproteobacteria; order Pseudomonadales; family Pseudomonadaceae; genus Pseudomonas; species Pseudomonas sp. NY15437. Next base: position 70,142 of record NZ_JBLUQC010000014.1, on the reverse strand, counting down.
GGTATCGGAAATCTGAATGCGATACCGCTTTCTAACAGCTCACCCCGAGCCCCGGCAAATCACCTGGCGCCAGTTGCGCTCAGAAGTCGACGGTCTTCGCCCACGGATCGAAGACGCTGCTGCCGCGGCGGTCGCCCTTGCGGCGGTCATCTTCGAAGCGAATGGTTTGTCGTCGATCGGCGCTGCACCGGCGTTCGCCGTGGCGGGTGTCGATCTGGAACCTGGCCTTGGGCTTGGCCGGCATCGCCGCCACGGGCGCGGCGGCGGGTTCCATGGGAACCAGGCTCAGTTCATCACTGTTCAAGTCATCGAAGTTGAAATCGCTGAGGTCGAAATCGTCGTCGAGATTCATCACGCGTCGCTCCACTGCAATACCCTCAGAGGTGAGCGTAGAAGCGTAGTGGCGTTGCGCTGTATCAGCCGACGGAGGGCATGTTGGGTGTTGCGGCTATGGAACGTTAACGACACCACCAGGCGCGCGCTTCTAACGCGTGGGTCGGCGTGCAGCGGTCTTATTGGGTTCTCGAAATACTCCGCAGAAAGGGCCGGGGATCCATGGCCATCTGGCAACCGTGGTTAGCGGAGGCGTCCAGCCAGGCCAGCAATCGCTTTGCTGTTTCAGGGCTTTCGGGTTGCTGGGTGCTGCCGAGGATGTATTCGGCCTCGGCGGTGAATTGCGCCTGCGATAGCAGTTCGACCTCGACAGGATCTGTCGCGAAACACTGGCTGGCGTTCAGCGGAAAGGGGTAGTACGCCTGCGCGGGATCACTTCCGGCGAGGGACGATGACAGGGCCTTTAATGCAGCCTGATGTTCAGCACTGGTGTCGTCGAACCGAAGATAGGCGAGGTTGCACTCTTTGAAGTTCGTGACAGCAGCCGCCACAAATCCCTTCTCTGCCCAGGACTTCAGCAGCGAGCACGCGTCATTGCGCTGTTCATTTTGAATCCCACGTGCATTCAGGATCAGCTGTGCCTGATAGAACGCAGCAGCAGGATGCCCGAGATCGCTGGCTTTCTGCAGCTCGGCCTTGGCATTGCCGAGCGTTGCCTCCAGCTCTTTCGAAGAGGGTTCTTTGGGATCGCTGAGCATCTGACGGGCTTGTTCAAGACTCGAACGAGCCCGCTCATAGTGCTGCTCGGCGGCGGGAGAAGGTGAATCGGCAACTACCTGGGAGTTGCTGAACGCCAAGGCGAGGATGAGAAAAGAGACTTTAAAACTACGCATGCTGTCCTTGTCATAGGGAGGATCTCTGGCGCACTAGCTTGCCAGCTATCGCCTCAATCCAGCCAGCTATGCCACGCCAGGCGGATGGCGCCGTCCTGCAGGGGCAGCAGGGTCAGGTTCGGGGTCTGGCGCAGGTCGGTGACCAATTGGCTCCAGGCGGCGCAATCATCGCTGGGCTCGCGGCGCAGGGTGATGCCGAGATTCTTCAGGGTAGTCGGGTCTGCCAGCAGGGCGTTCACGCGGGCGGACAGCTGTTCGTAAGGTGCGGCGTGCATGGGAGGCCTCCGGTTCGGGGTGGATGGAAAGTACTGTATGTAAATACAGTATTTCTTGTAAAGGCCTGGGTGATCATCGGTAGGCTGGTGAAGGTGGAATCGGACGCTCCCGGGGGCGTTTCGACCGGTGCTCGGCGCTCGCTCAAGCGCGCAAGCCTCGGGAACCGCGGGATTGAGGGCTGCTCCGTTTTTATCGTTCTGAAAATAGAACGCTACAAGCAATTTTTGCCGTCTGGTGGAGCAAGAGTGTCGAAATTAATCTTTGTTCCATGCAGTGACGCACTGCACGACGAGTCCAAACCTCCCGGCCCGGCCGGCACCCACTGAAAGCAAATCGAGGATTTCACCATGACCAACGCCACCTACAACCGCCTGGACAAAGACAACGCCGCCGTACTGCTGGTCGACCACCAGGCCGGCCTGCTCTCGCTGGTGCGTGACATCGATCCGGACAAGTTCAAGAACAACGTGCTGGCCCTGGGCGACCTGGCCAAGTTCTTCAACCTGCCGACCATCCTCACCACCAGCTTCGAAACCGGCCCCAACGGCCCGCTGGTGCCCGAGCTGAAAGCGCAGTTCCCGGACGCGCCCTACATTGCCCGCCCTGGCCAGATCAACGCCTGGGACAACGAAGACTTCGTCAAGGCGGTGAAGGCCACCGGCAAGAAGCAACTGATCATCGCCGGCGTGGTAACCGAGGTGTGCGTGGCCTTCCCGGCGCTGGCGGCCCTGGCCGAAGGGTTCGATGTGTTCGTGGTGGCGGATGCCTCCGGCACCTTCAACGAGATGACTCGCGACGCCGCCTGGCGCCGCATGGAAGCGGCCGGTGCGCAACTGATGACCTGGTTCGGCGTGGCCTGTGAGCTGCACCGCGACTGGCGCAACGACATCGAAGGCCTGGCCGCGCTGTGCTCCAACCACATCCCGGACTACCGCAACCTGATCACCAGCTACAACGCGCTGACGGCTGGCAAGTAAGCGTCTGCCGAAATGAAAACCGGAGCCTCGAAAGGGGCTCCGGTTTTTTGCGTCGCAGGTGTGCATCGCCCCTGTAGGAGCGGGCCACGCCCGCGACCCGTCGGCAGGGCCGACGCTTTCTGCGCTCTGGCATCGCAGGTCTACTACCTGGGGTTGCGCGTTTCAGCGCCGCATTGGCATGCCCGAGCGTTCTCTGCAAATAGTGGGGACCAGTCCTGCCGACTCGGAACGCTACGCCTCCGTAGGAGCGGACCTCGTCCGCGAAATCCCCCGCAGCGGAAGCAAATCTTCCAGGCCCCCGCTCATCCCGCCACCTGTAGGAGCTAGCTTGCTCGCGAACCCGTCGGTGCAGCGCCCGGCCTATCGCGGACGGAGTCCGCTCCTACCCTGCACGCCTGCGCCTGGGGTGGGCCCTCACCCTAACCCTGGCTGCGCGCCCCGCTCAGAGGGAGAGGGGACTGTAGGATGCAGCATGAATCCACAGCGTCAGCCGGCGCGATCTGCTCCCTCTCCCTGGGGGAGAGGGCTGGGGTGAGGGGAAAGCGCCAACACAGACCTATCCGGGAAAGACAGTTGCTCCTGCGCAGGCGCCAACCGCCGCAGCGTTGCGAATAACCCGCAGCCATCCGCAGGGGATTCGCGGACAAGGTCCGCTCCTACGCGTCAGGCCGGGCGCAACCGGGGGAGGAGGGGAGCGATGGGTATCGCTCCGCTCCACGCCATCCTACGCACCACTTTCCAGGCGGGCGCTCAGCTCGGGCCAGTGCCGGTATGGCACCCACAGCACGCCTTGCCATTTCAGCACAGACAAGAATTCGGTCGGCCCGCGCAGCATTTCCCGGCGTGGCTCACCCGGGGCGGTGCGGTGCTGGTCGCGCAAGGTCGGGATCACCTGCTGCGACAACCATTGCCGCACGCTGCGATTCTCCGGATGGAAGAATTGAATCAGCGCCGCGTATACCGCCGATTCGCTGATCAGCAGCTCATCGACAAAATCGCCGCTGCCATCGCGCACCCAGGCGCGACGGATACCTTGTCGTAGAGATCTCTGTAAGTGGACTCGTTACGCAGATAGGTGACGATCAGCTCTTCGAAGTAGGTGCCTTTTTCACGCTCAGTGAGGGATGCAGTGCGATAGGTATCCAGTAGGAGATGGAGGGCGGTCATTTGAGAAAAATTCCTTTTACGATAGGCGTTGCTCTGACGCCAAATCGCAGCAGTCTAACAATCGTGGCAGATTGCTTCAGCCCAATGTGGGGCAAGAGTGGCGAGGGGCAGTGATTCTCATAAAAAAGGCCGGCGGGCTTTAGCCCGCCGGCCTTTCGACTGCACCCTTTCACTCCATCCTTGGTAGCTACAAGGCTCTTGCTTGTTACACTCCAAACTCGTTTTGTAATCGCTTCGCCGTGAAGTGACTCAGTGCGTGCGCCTCGGGTGAGTGGCGACGTTTCACAATAAGTGAGTCAGTTTTACGCCTGAGTGAGATTGAGCGACTACTTCCGTCAGTCCCAGCTCAGCGCGCCGCCGGTCTGGTACTCGATTACGCGGGTCTCGAAGAAGTTCTTTTCCTTCTTGAGGTCCATGATTTCGCTCATCCACGGGAACGGGTTGCTGGTGCCCGGGTATTCCTCTTTGAGGCCGATCTGGGTCAGGCGGCGGTTGGCGATAAACTTGAGGTAGTCCTCCATCATCGCGGCGTTCATGCCCAGTACGCCACGCGGCATGGTGTCGCGAGCGTATTCGATCTCCAACTGGGTGCCCTGGAGGATCATCTGGGTGGCCTCGTCCTTCATCTGGGCATCCCACAGGTGCGGGTTCTCGATCTTGATCTGGTTGATCACGTCGATGCCGAAGTTCAGGTGCATGGATTCGTCGCGCAAGATGTACTGGAACTGCTCGGCGGTGCCGGTCATCTTGTTGCGGCGGCCCATGGAGAGAATCTGGGTAAAGCCGCAGTAGAAGAAGATGCCTTCCAGGACGCAGTAGTAGGCGATCAGGTTGCGCAGGAACTGGCGGTCGGTCTCCGGGGTGCCGGTCTGGAACTGCGGGTCGGAGATCGAGCGGGTGTACTTCAGGCCCCAGGACGCTTTCTTCGCGACGCTCGGGATCTCGTGGTACATGTTGAAGATTTCGCCTTCGTCCATGCCCAGCGATTCGATGCAGTACTGGTAGGCGTGGGTGTGGATCGCTTCCTCGAAGGCCTGGCGCAGGATGTACTGGCGGCACTCGGGGTTGGTGATCAGGCGGTAGACGGCCAGCACCAGGTTGTTGGCGACCAGGGAGTCGGCGGTGGAGAAGAAGCCGAGGTTGCGCATGACGATGCGGCGCTCGTCTTCGGAGAGGCCGTCCTTGCTCTTCCACAGGGCAATGTCGGCGTTCATGTTCACTTCCTGGGGCATCCAGTGGTTGGCGCAACCATCCAGATACTTCTGCCAGGCCCAGTCGTACTTGAAGGGTACGAGCTGGTTGAGGTCGGCGCGGGCGTTGATCATCTGCTTGTCGCCGACTTGTACGCGGGCGGCGGAGCCTTCGAGATCGTCCAGGCCTTCCTGGATGTCCAGGGCGTCGAGGGCCTGCTTGGCGCGGGCGACGGCGTCGGAGTCGTTGGCGGAAACGGCGCGCGCTTCTTCGACGGAGCCGGCGGCGTCGGCGTCGAGTTTGTCAGCGTTCTGCGCGGCTGCCTGGGCGACTGCCGGGGCGGCCTTGGCTTCGGTGGCGTCTTCTTTGTCGAATTCGTCCCAGCTCAGCATGGGTCCTCTCCTGTTCTGGATGGCCGTTCTAGGGCGGCCTGATGTCTGGTGGCGTGGGGTGCACGCTAAGAGCTTGTGCTTCTTCCGTCCTGCGTGGTGCGCGGCGGAGGAGGCTGTTGTTCGGTGGGGAAAAGGGGCCCGGTAGAGCCCCTCACCCTAGCCCTCTCCCAGAGGGAGAGGGGACAGTCCGTGCGGTCTGCCGTTTCGGTGTCAGCGCCGCTTTCGCGGCGCGCTCACCTTATTGGCAAGCTTCGCAATCAGGATTGTCGATGGAGCAAGCCTGAGGAACCGGAGCCGGCTTCGGCTCTGCGGCCGGGGCGGCTTGCAGGCCTTCGTTGCCACCGGCCGACACGGCGTTGAGCTTGCCGGTGTTGATGGTGGACTTCTCGGTGCTGGTGGCGGCCAGGGCACGGAGGTAGTAGGTGGTCTTCAGGCCACGGTACCAGGCCATGCGGTAGGTCACGTCCAGCTTCTTGCCCGAGGCGCCGGCGATGTAGAGGTTCAGGGACTGGGCCTGATCGATCCACTTCTGGCGGCGGCTGGCGGCATCGACGATCCACTTGGTCTCGACTTCGAAGGCGGTGGCGTACAGGTCCTTCAGGTCTTGCGGGATGCGCTCGATCTGCTGCACGGAGCCGTCGTAGTACTTCAGGTCGTTGACCATGACCGGGTCCCACAGGCCGCGCACCTTGAGGTCGCGAACCAGGTAGGGGTTGATCACGGTGAACTCGCCGGAGAGGTTCGATTTCACGTACAGGTTCTGGTAGGTCGGCTCGATGGACTGCGATACGCCGGTGATGTTGGCGATGGTCGCGGTCGGCGCGATGGCCATGATGTTCGAGTTGCGGATGCCTTTCTGTACGCGAGCACGTACCGGAGCCCAGTCGAGGGATTCGGTCAGGTCGACGTCGATGTACTTCTGGCCACGGGCTTCGATGAGGATCTGCTGGGAGTCCAGCGGCAGGATGCCCTTGGACCACAGGGAGCCGTCGAAGGTCTCGTAGGCGCCACGCTCGTCGGCCAGGTCACAGGAGGCCTGGATGGCGAAGTAGCTCACCGCTTCCATGGACTTGTCGGCGAACTCGATGGCAGCGTCGGAGCCGTACGGGATGTGCTGCAGGTACAGCGCGTCCTGGAAGCCCATGATGCCCAGGCCCACCGGGCGGTGCTTGAGGTTCGAGTTGCGCGCCTGCGGGACCGAGTAGTAGTTGATGTCGATAACGTTATCGAGCATGCGCACGGCGGTCTTCACGGTCTTCTCGAGCTTGGCGGTGTCCAGCTTGCCGTCGACGATGTGGTTGACCAGGTTGATCGAGCCCAGGTTGCAGACCGCGATCTCGTCCTTGTTGGTGTTCAGGGTGATCTCGGTGCACAGGTTCGAGCTGTGGACCACGCCCACGTGCTGCTGCGGGCTGCGCAGGTTGCACGGGTCCTTGAAGGTCAGCCACGGGTGGCCGGTCTCGAAGAGCATGGAGAGCATCTTGCGCCACAGGTCTTTGGCCTGGACGACCTTGAACACCTTGATCTTGTTGTACTCGGTCAGGGCTTCGTAATACTCGTAGCGCTCTTCGAAGGCCTTGCCGGTCAGGTCGTGCAGGTCCGGAACTTCCGACGGGGAGAACAGGGTCCACTTGCCGTCGTCGAAGACGCGCTTCATGAACAGGTCCGGAATCCAGTTCGCGGTGTTCATGTCGTGGGTACGGCGACGGTCGTCACCGGTGTTCTTGCGCAGCTCGAGGAATTCCTCGATGTCCAGGTGCCAGGTTTCCAGGTAGGCGCAGACGGCGCCCTTGCGCTTGCCGCCCTGGTTCACGGCCACCGCGGTGTCGTTCACGACTTTGAGGAACGGAACCACGCCCTGGGACTTGCCGTTGGTGCCCTTGATGTAGGAGCCCAGCGCACGCACCGGAGTCCAGTCGTTGCCCAGGCCGCCTGCGAATTTGGACAGCATGGCGTTGTCGTGGATGGCGTTGTAGATGCCCGACAGGTCATCCGGCACGGTGGTCAGGTAGCAGCTGGAGAGCTGCGGACGCAGGGTGCCGGCGTTGAACAGGGTGGGGGTCGACGACATGTAGTCGAACGAGGAGAGCAGGTTGTAGAACTCGATGGCGCGAGCTTCACGGTCCTTCTCTTCGATGGCCAGGCCCATGGCCACGCGCATGAAGAAGACTTGCGGCAGTTCGAAACGGATGCCGTCCTTGTGGATGAAGTAGCGGTCGTACAGGGTCTGCAGGCCGAGGTAGGTGAACTGCTGATCGCGCTCGTGGTTGATCGCGGCGCCCAGCTTGGCCAGGTCGAACTCCTTGAGCTTGCTGTCGATCAGCTCGAACTCGGAGCCTTTCTCGACATAGGCGGCCAGGGCCTTGGCGTACAGGTCGGCCATCTCGTGGTGAGTGGCACTTTCGGCGACGCCCAGGAAGCCTAGGGCTTCGGCGCGCAGGGTGTCCATCAGCAGGCGGGCGGTGACGTAGGAGTAGTTCGGCTCGCGCTCGACCAGGGTACGGGCGGTCATCACCAGGGCGGTGTTGACGTCCTTCTCGGCGACGCCGTCGTACAGGTTCTTCAGGGTCTCGCGTTCGATCAGCTCGCCATCGACTTCGGCCAGGCCTTCGCAGGCTTCGCGGATAATGGTCTGCAGGCGGCCCATGTCCAGCGGCTGGGTGCTGCCGTCGGCCTTGGTGATGCGGATGCTCGGGTGCGGCTGGGCGATGTCGCTGGCGGTGCCGGCGTTCTTGCGCTCGTTGGCACGGGCTTCGCGGTAGATCACGTAGTCGCGGGCGACTTTCTGCTCGCCGGCGCGCATCAGGGACAGTTCGACCTGGTCCTGAATCTCTTCGATGTGGATGGTGCCACCGGAGGGCATGCGGCGCTTGAAGGTCGCGGTGACCTGTTCGGTCAGGCGGCGCACGGTCTCATGGATGCGCGACGAGGCGGCGGCGGTGCCGCCCTCCACGGCGAGAAACGCCTTGGTGATGGCTACGGTGATCTTGTCATCGGTGTAGGGAACTACGGTGCCGTTGCGCTTGATCACGCGCAGCTGGCCGGGCGCGGTGGCGGCCAGATCCTGGGCGGATTCGGCGGCCTGCGGCGCTGCGGCCTGCGGGTTCTCGCGAGTGGTGTCGATTTGCATGGGTGGTTGTCTCCACGTTCTCGTAATGGGTTTGTTGCCGACGCCAGGGGCGCCATCTCAAAAGCAAGGAGCGAAATAAAGAGCAAAAAGAGCAGTCGCCCGCGGGTGCAGTCGCGGGCTGGAATTCGTCTGGAACAGGGGGAGTGACCCGAAGCGCCTCCCTGGCCCAACTCGGGTGCCGGCTTTACGGGCCGGGACCACAATACCTAGTGGTGTTGAACGTTACGTTGCAACACCCGTACCGCATTTCCATCGACATGAATCGCTCCTTGCGGGCGGGGCCGCCTGGCACATCAGACCGTCTGGAATACGCTGTGGTGGAACCGGAGGAGCCGTGGAACAGGCTCGGAATTTCGACTTTCTTCTTGTGTCCGGTTCGTGGTGGCAACCCCAAGATGTAGGGGTATGCCGCAACGGGGATACAAGATAATGCGCTAAGGGGGTGTTTGCAAGGCGGGCGATGGGGGAAAAGCTGTGGATAAAATGTGCATGGAATGTGGGTGAAGCGGGGTAACTCGCGCTATCCCTGATGCTGTCTGCCTTTCACCGTTCGTCGTGGTTGGTGACAGATTTTTCACACGCCAGGGAGGCACTGCACGGGGGAGAACACTACCACAATATGTAGTGTTTCTCACCGAGCAGCCCTTGACCTTTTCGTGCAACGCCTACTTACGCCGGTGGCGTGCGGCGGTGCTGGCAATCTGGCTACAATGCCGGCCGCTTTTGCGGGCGCTCTATAGTGAGGTGTGCCCGCGCACGCTCATGGCGCATCAGGAGGCAAGGTGGAACAAGAAGCGCGCATTCTCATCGTCGAGGACGACCAGCGACTGGCCGAGCTGACCCAGGACTACCTGGAGAGCAACGGCCTGGCGGTGTCCATCGAGTCCCATGGCGGCAAGGCGGTGGAGCGGGTACTGGCCGAGCGGCCGGACCTGGTGGTGCTCGACCTGATGCTGCCGGGAGAGGATGGGCTGTCCATCTGCAAGCGCCTGCGCCCGGACTACGACGGGCCGATCCTGATGCTGACCGCGCGCACCGACGACATGGACCAGGTGCAGGGCCTGGAGATGGGCGCCGACGACTATGTGTGCAAGCCGGTGCGCCCGCGTGTGCTGCTGGCGCGCATCCGCGCGCTGCTGCGCCGCAGCGAGCCGGCCGAGGCCGCACCGGCGGCGGGCGGCAAGCGCCTGACCTTCGGCAAGCTGGTGATCGACAACGCCATGCGCGAGGCCTGGCTGGACGAGCAGACCATCGAGCTGACCAGCGCCGAGTTCGACCTGCTCTGGCTGCTGGCGGCCAACGCCGGGCGCATCCTCTCCCGCGAGGAGATCTTCAACTCCCTGCGCGGCATCGAGTATGACGGCCAGGACCGCTCCATCGACGTGCGCATCTCGCGCATCCGCCCGAAGATCGGCGACGACCCGATGCACCCGCGCCTGATCAAGACGGTGCGCAGCAAGGGCTACCTGTTCGTTGGGGAGCTTTGAGGCGTGGCCGGGTGAGTTTGGTTCTCGGGCTGGCCCTCACCCCAGCCCTCTCCCAAGGGGAGAGGGGGCCGTCCGTGCCGGCTGCCGGTTCGGCGTTGTCCGGTCGTGATCGGTGCCGGAGCGGAGCGCCGATTTGCGCGCGCACGCCGAACAGTCCCCTCTCCCTCTGGGAGAGGGCTAGGGTGAGGGTGCTCCCAGCCTGCACCACACCTCCCCGGAACACCCCCCAATGAAATCCATCTTCCTGCGCATCTACGGCGGCATGCTGCTGACGCTGGTGGCGGTCGCCGCGCTGGCGGTGCTCACCCTGCACCTGGTCAACGAGGTGCGCGGCGAGCGCTATCGCGAGGACCTGGCGCGCGGCACCTTCCGCCTGATGGCGGACGAACTGCTGCCCATGAGCGAGGTGGACCGCAAGCGCGCGCTGAGCCAGTGGAGCCGCCTGCTGGGCATCCCGCTGAAACTCACCAGCCTGGATGCGCTGGGCATGGAAGGGCGCAGCCGGGCGCGGCTGATGAACGACCAGGTACTGGTGCAGGCCGGCGCGCCCCATGAAGTGAAGGTGATGACCCAGGTGAGCGCGGCGGAAGGGCTGATCCTCACCGGCGAGGTGGAGCAGGTCAGCGAGCAACTGGCGCGCGCCACCATCTACCTGTTGATGGACGAGCTCAAGCGCTACCCGGCCAGCGAGCAGCCCTACCACCTGGCGCGCATCGTCCGCGACAAGCGCTTCGGCTACGAGGTGCACCTGGCGCGTCTGAAGGAAGTCGACCTGGACGACGACCAGAGCCGTCGCGTGGAAGAGGGCGACACGGTGATGGCGCTGGGCAAGGGCGGCGACTCGATCCGCGTGCTCTCGGGCATCCTCGACACGCCCTGGGTGCTGGAGCTGGGGCCGATCTACCAGATGAACCCTTATCCGCCGCAGTTGCTGACCATCATCGTGGTGGTGGCGCTGACGCTGATCGGCCTGACCCTGTACCTGCTCATCAGCGGCCTGGAGCAGCGCCTGCGCGGCCTCGAATCCGCCGCCACGCGCATCGCCCGCGGCAGCCTGGACACCCGCGTGGAAGTGCGCGGCGCCGACTCGGTGGGGCGTCTCGCCGGCGCCTTCAACCACATGGCCGAGCAGTTGCACCTGCTGCTGACGGTGCAGCGCGAGCTGGTCCGCGCGGTGTCCCACGAGCTGCGCACGCCGGTGGCGCGGCTGCGCTTCGGGCTGGAGATGATCGAGTCCGCCGAGACCGACACGGCGCGGCGCAAGTACATGGAAGGCATGGACGGCGATATCCAGGACCTCGACCAGCTGGTGGACGAGATGCTCACCTACGCCCGGCTGGAGCAGGGCTCGCCGGCGCTGAGCTACCAGCGCATCGAGCTGGGCGCGCTGGTGGAGCAGGTGGTGGCGGAAATCGCCCCGTTGCGACGGGAAATCACCGTCACCTGCGAGGCCGGTTCGCTGGTGCCGTTCGACCAGGGCAGCTGGATCGAGGCCGAGCCGCGTTACCTGCACCGCGCCCTGCAGAACCTCATGACCAACGCGCTGCGCTACGCCGAAGGGCGGGTGCGGATCAGCTACCGGGTGAGCGTGGACCGCTGCCAGGTGGACGTGGAGGACGACGGCCCCGGCGTGCCGCAAGCGCAGTGGCACCGGCTGTTCCAACCGTTCTTCCGCGCCGACGACAGCCGCGCGCGGGTCACCGGCGGGCACGGGCTGGGGCTGTCCATCGTGCGGCGGATCATCCACTGGCACGGCGGCCGCGCGCAGATCGCCAAGAGCGAAGTGCTGGGGGGCGCCTGCTTCACCCTGATGTGGCCGCGCCGCCAGGCACCGACGGTAAACGACGATATTTGACCTCTAGGTCAAAAAGTGCAGAATGCCTCGGTGCCATCGCCGGCCGACGGCGTCCACCGCTGCGCCACTTTCCGTTCGACCTGCTCCCCTGACTGAACCGGTATCCCATGCGGGGTATTGCGTAATGGTCGCTATCGTTATGTAATTTTTGTTATAGCGATCGCCTGCGGGCGCTGTTTCCATCGGCCGGACCGACGCTTGAGAACAACAACCCACTGGAGCCTCACGATGAAACACCGCTTCGCCAGTCTGTCCCTGCTGGTCGCCTCCTGCCTCCCGCTGCACGCGGCCTGGGCCGACGAAGTCCAGGTCGCCGTTGCCGCCAACTTCACCGCGCCGATCAAGGCCCTTGCCAAGGACTTCGAGCAGGACACCGGCCACACGCTGGTCGCCGCCTACGGCGCCACCGGCCAGTTCTATACCCAGATCAGGAACGGTGCGCCGTTCGAGGTCTTCCTCGCCGCCGACGACAGCACGCCGAAGAAGCTGGAAGAGGAAAAGGAAATTGTCCCCGGCTCGCGCTTCACCTATGCCGTGGGCACCCTGGCGCTGTGGTCGGCGAAGGACGGTTATGTCGATGCCAAGGGCGAGGTGCTGAAGAAGAACGCGTTCCAGCACCTGTCCGTCGCCAACCCGAAAGCCGCCCCCTACGGCCTGGCCGCCACCCAGGTGCTGGCCAAGCTCGGCCTCCAGGACAAGGTCGCTGGCAAGATCGTCGAAGGCCAGAACATCACCCAGGCCTTCCAGTTCGTTTCCACCGGCAATGCGGAACTGGGCTTCGTGGCGTTGTCGCAGGTCTACAAGGATGGCAAGGTGACCAGCGGTTCCGCCTGGATCGTCCCGGCCGAGCTGCATGACCCGATCCGCCAGGACGCGGTGATCCTCAACAAGGGCAAGGACAGCGCCGCCGCCAAGGCGCTGGTCGAATACCTGAAAGGGCCGAAGGCCGCCGCGGTGATCAAGTCCTACGGTTACGAACTCTGACGCTCAACTGACAGACAGCAAGGAACAGCGATGCCCCTCACGCAGGAGGATTTCCTGGCCATCCGGCTCACTCTCGAGCTGGCTGCCCTGAGTACGGCGATTCTCCTGCTGATCGGCACGCCCATCGCCTGGTGGCTGGCGCGCACCCGCTCCTGGCTGAAGGGCCCGCTGGGGGCGGTGGTGGCGCTGCCGCTGGTACTGCCGCCCACGGTGATCGGCTTCTACCTGCTGATCACCCTGGGGCCCAACGGATTCATCGGGCAGGCCACCGAGAGCCTGGGGCTCGGGCGTTTGCCGTTCACCTTTGCCGGGCTGGTGGTGGGCTCGGTGTTCTATTCGCTGCCCTTCGTGGTGCAGCCGCTGCAGAACGCCTTCGAGGCCATCGGCAACAAGCCGCTGGAGGCTGCCGCCACGCTGCGTGCGAGCCCCCTGGATAGCTTCTTCACCGTGGTCCTGCCGCTGGCGCGCCCTGGCTTCATCACCGCCAGCATCCTCGGCTTTGCCCATACCGTGGGGGAGTTCGGCGTGGTGCTGATGATCGGCGGCAACATTCCGGGCAAGACCCGCGTGGTGTCGGTGCAGATCTTCGACCACGTCGAGTCCATGGAGTACGCCCAGGCGCACTGGCTGGCCGGCGGCATGGTGATCTTCTCCTTCATCGTGCTGCTGGCGCTCTACGCGAGCCGTCGCAGCCGATCGGCCTGGACCTGAGGTGGGTATGTCGCCAGAGCTTTTCCCGCGCACGATCGAGGCCCGCTTCAACATGGCCTACTCGGGCTTCAGCCTGGACGTCGACCTGCAGTTGCCGGGCAAGGGTGTGACCGCACTGTTCGGCCACTCCGGCTCCGGCAAGACCACCTGCCTGCGCTGCGTGGCGGGGCTTGAGCGCGCACCGCTCGGCCGGCTGGTGGTGAACGGCGAGGTCTGGCAGGACAGCGCCGCCGGGGTGTTCCTGCCACCGCACCAGCGAGCCCTGGGCTATGTGTTCCAGGATGCCAACCTGTTCGAGCACCTGTCGGTGAAGCGCAACCTCACCTACGGCATGCAGCGCGTGCCGCGCTCCCAGCACCGTGTGGCGCTCGAGCACGCCACTGAGCTACTGGGCATCGGCCATCTGCTGGAGCGCACGCCGGCGCACTTGTCCGGCGGCGAACGCCAGCGCGTCGGCATGGCCCGCGCGCTGCTGACCAGCCCGCGCCTGCTGCTGTTGGACGAGCCCCTGGCGGCGCTGGACCTCAAGCGCAAGGCGGAAATCCTGCCGTACCTGGAACGCCTGCACGACGAGCTGGATATCCCGATGCTCTACGTCAGTCACTCGCCCGATGAGGTCGCGCGGCTGGCCGACCACCTGGTACTGCTCGACCAGGGCCGCGCGATTGCCAGCGGCCCGGTGGTGGAAACCCTGGCGCGCACCGACCTGCCGATCTCCCACCTGGAGGATGCCGGCGTGGTCATCGACGGCCAGGTGCTGGGGCACAACGCCGACTACGGCCTGCTGACCCTGGCGCTGCCGCACAGCGAGCAGCGCATCCGCGTGGCCCACGCGCCGATGGACAAGGGCAGGACGCTGCGCATCCAGGTGCAGGCGCGAGACGTCAGCCTGAGCCTGGAGCCGGCGGCGCACAGCAGCATCCTCAACGTCCTGCCGGCCCGCGTCGTCGAGATGGTGCCGACGGAGAACCCCGCGCACCTGCTGGTGAAGCTCGACGTAGCCGGCACGCCGCTGCTGGCGCGGATCACCCGCTACTCCCACGACCAGCTTGGCCTGCACACCGGCCAGGCGGTGTGGGCACAGATCAAGTCGGTGGCGCTGCTGGCCTGAGAATTCACCGCGGTCTCGATGCGTCGGTTGGCGGCTACGAGCTGATGCGGAGCACCGTGTAGGAGCGGGCCATGCCCGCGATCGCGCGCATGGCGCGCTCCTACAGGTTGGCGCTTGGGGTGCAGAAAGAAGCCAATCCGTCAGTCAGCAGCGCCCTCTCCCTTCAGGGAGAGGGCGGGGGGAGAGGGCAGGTCCCGGCTCGATTTTTCGGGCAGGAGCAACTGTCTTCGTCTGAAAATCCGTGCGTGTATTTCCCTCTCCCTAACCCTCTCCCTGAAGGGAGAGGGGACTGATCGGAGCAGGAGGAATCAACGGCGTCAGCCGGCTCGGACAGCTCCCTCTCCCTTCAGGGAGAGGGCGGGGGGAGAGGGCAGGCCCCGGCTCGATTTTTCAGGCAGGAGCAACTGTCTTCTTCTGAAAGTCCGTGCCTGTGTTTCCCTCTCCCTAACCCTCTCCCTGAAGGGAGAGGGGACTGATCGACGCAGGAGGAATCCATGGCGTCAGCCGGCACGGATGGCTCCCTCTCCCTTCGGAGCGGGGCGCGCAGCCAGGGCGGGGGAGAGAGGGGCCCAGCGCAGTAGTTCCCAGGCAGTCGGTAGGGCGCATAACCTGGAACAGGTTATCCGCCATCGGTTAGCGGCGGGTAACGCTGGCGCGTTATCCGCCCTACGAGAGTACAGAGGGGGGCGCTTTTAGCGGCCGACTCAGCGGGCGTCGATCGCCGGAATGGCCACCAGGCTCAGCAAGCGCTCATCGAACAGGCTGAACTGCCCGGCGATCTCCTTGCCGTGGTGCCATTCCGTCGACAGGTCGGTGAGCAGGCGCAGCCGCGCGTGCCCGCCGGCGGACCAGCTCAGCAGCTCGGCGTGCTCGAAGTAGAAGCGTTTGCGCACCAGCGGGAAGAGCGCCTTGAACAGGCTTTCCTTGAGGGAGAAGGTCAAGGTGACCTGCAACGCCGCCAGCCGTGGATCGAGGCGGGCCAGTTCGTCCGGGGTGAGAATCTCCGCCGCCAGCCGCTGTGCGCGCGCGCTGTCCAGGCGGTTCTCCACGTCCAGCCCGAGGCCGCGCCATTGGTCGTCACGGCCGACGATGGCGGCCGCCCA
The DNA here is from genome assembly GCF_048068435.1 of Pseudomonas sp. NY15437. Classification (NCBI taxonomy): domain Bacteria; kingdom Pseudomonadati; phylum Pseudomonadota; class Gammaproteobacteria; order Pseudomonadales; family Pseudomonadaceae; genus Pseudomonas; species Pseudomonas sp. NY15437. The sequence continues at coordinate 54,532 of NZ_JBLUQC010000014.1, read as the reverse complement.
GCCGTCGCCGTGGGTGATCGAACCGCAGAATCCTGCCGGCCAGACTGGCGCGCGCTCCTCGTCGGTGCCCGGCACCCAGGCCGCCGAACCGGCCGCCAGCAGCGCCGCGCGGGCGCACAGGCGTCCGGCCAGGTATTCGGCCTGGCGCTTGGCGACGGCGCGCTGGATGTTCGCCGGCGCCTCGATGCGGCTCAGGGCAAAGTCCCCGGGGTGCAGGCGTTGGCGGTCGAAACGGGTGCTGCGCAACTGCACGCCGGACAGGGGAGTGGGCAGGGGCCAGTCGGCGTCGAGCGGAGTACAGAAGTCGGGGAGGGCGGTCATGGGAGCATTCTGCCGCGCCAGAATGTGGCTCGCCAGTCACGCGGCGCTTACATTCGTTTGCAAACCTTCACCAAAGGCGTACGGATTCGTCTGACAAGCTTTGTCACACTGCGCGCCGCGTTCCCACGGGGACGCAGGTGAGGTTGTTGTCGGAGTGCCGCCAAGGCGGGCTCTGACCTTAGACACTTGATTGAGTGCGGGAGCCCGGATGGGCTCCCGTTTTTTATTGCCTGCGTTTTTATGACGCGTCCGGTTTCACGTCGAAGATTTCCTTGAAGAACGCCTGCAGGTCCGCCCAGGACTTCTGGTCGGCGGTCTTGTCGTAGCCCACATCCAGGCCGTGGCCCTTGTGCTTGTCGGCGTCGGGGCTGGTGAAGCTGTGCTTGGCGCCGGGCTGGATCACCAGCTTGTAGTCGGCCTTGGCGTTGTCCATTTCCGCCTTGAAGGCGGCCACGCTGTCGGGCGGCACCAGGGTGTCGGCGCCGCCGTGCTCGACGAGGATCCTGGTCTTGATCTGCCCCGGTTGCGCCGGTGTCTGGGTCGCCAGCACGCCGTGGAAGCTCGCCACCCCGGCCAGCGGCGGGCCGGCGCGGGCCATGTCCAGCACCACCTTGCCGCCGAAGCAGTAGCCGATGGCGGCGATCTTGCTCGGGTCGGTCTGCGGTTGTTTCTTCAACAGGTCGAGGCCGGCCTGGAAGCGCGCCTTGGCGGCGTCGGCGTTCTTCAGCGCTTCGGCCATGAAGGCCTTGGCATCGTTGGGGTGGTCGGTGTGCTTGCCGTCACCGTACATGTCGATCGCCAGGGCGCTATAGCCCAGTTCGGCGAGTTGCCGGGCGCGGCCCTTGGCGTAGTCGTTCAGCCCCCACCATTCGTGGACCACCAGCACGCCGGGGCGGATGCCGGACTTGGCGTCGTCGTAGGCGAAGTAGCCGATCAGTTTCGTGCCGTCAGCGGATTCGTAGGGAATTTCCTGGGTCTTGATGGCTGCTGAAGCGTTGGCCGCGAGGGCGAACAGCAAGAGGGCGGTGAGCAGGCGCATGGTGACTCTCCGTGGCGATGGCCGGGTGACTAGGGGATGGGCGCGGAATCAAAGAAGATAGCCGCTGATGGGCAAAACGCCCACGCAGAGGCCACGCAGCCGCTCAAGGGCGCGGTTGTCCGCGATGCACTCGGCATAGCCGGCGGGTGAAAAGTCCGCCAGCCTCGTCTACCCTTGCGCCCATGTTCTGACCCGCGAAGCGATAGGCCGATGTTGGACCTGAGCACCTGGAATCTGACCATTCCCCAACGCGGCCCGGCCGCGACCATTTCCACGGCGAAACTCGGCCGTGACTACCAGAGCCCGTATTTTCGCCGCAGCGCCGAGGGCGTGGAGTTCTGGGTGCCGGTGAACGGCGCGCATACCAGCGGCAGCGAATATCCCCGCACCGAATTGCGCGAGACGCGGCCGGACGGCCGCCTGGTGACCTGGCGCTACCCGCTGGCAGACAACCTGATGGTCGCCACGCTGCGCGTGGAGTCCGTGCCCTCCAGCCGGCGCATGGTGATCGGGCAGATCCACAGCAACGGCAGTGGCAGCGCCGAGGCCTTGCCGCTGGTCAAGCTGGTCTACCAGCAGCGCCTGGACAAGGCGCGGGTTCAGGCGCTGGTTCGCGATCGGCCGGACGACATCACCACGCGCACCTACACCGTCTATGACGGCATCCCCCTGGGCGATACCTTTACCTACCGGCTGGGCGTGTCCAGCAGCGGGGTGCTGAGCGTGCAGGTGGAGAACGGCCACGTCAGCCAGCAACTGGATACCCAATGGGCCTACAAGGGCCTGTACTTCAAGGCAGGCCTGTACCTGCAGGACAATCGCGGGCCCGCCAGCGAGGGCGGGCGCGCTACCTTCACCGATCTGAGCATTCGACACCAATGAAGACTTCCACCATCGCGCGTCGCGCCTCCCTGGCCCTGTCCCTGCTGCTGCCGGCGGCACTGGCGCAGGCCGCCGCGGGCGACGATTTCGGCGCCTGCCTGAACCGCCTGCAGGGCGCCGCCCAGGCCAAGGGCGTCAGCGCCGCCAGCTTCGCGCAGTTCACCCGCGGCCTGCAGCCGGACATGAGCGTACTGCCGCTGCTCGACGCCCAGCCCGAATTCACCACGCCGATCTGGGACTACCTGGCCGGGCTGGTGGACGACCAGCGCGTCGCCGACGGCAAGGCGCGCATGGCCGAGCATGCCGAGCTGCTGCGCAAGGTCGCCGCGCGCTATCAGGTCGACCCGGCTACGGTCGTCGCGGTGTGGGGCGTGGAGAGCGACTACGGGCGCATCACCGGCAAGCGGCCGCTGCTGGTGTCGCTATCGACGCTGTCCTGCTACGGGCGTCGCCAGTCGTTCTTCCAGGGCGAGTTCTTCGCCACCCTCAAGCTGCTGCAGCAGGGCGATATCCGCGACAGCGGCATCACCGGCTCCTGGGCCGGCGCGTTCGGCCAGACGCAGTTCATGCCCTCGACCTACGCCCGTATCGCCGAGGACTTCGATGGCGATGGCCATCGCGATCTGGTGGGCAGCACCGCCGATGCCCTGGCGTCCACCGCCAACTACCTGCGCAAGGCGGGCTGGCGCGAAGGGCAGCCGTGGGGCTACGAGGTGAAGTTGCCGGCAGGCTTCGATGCCGCGCAGGCCGGGCGGACCAAGCGCCGCGCGTTGTCGGAGTGGACCAGCCGCGGCGTGACGCGCGTCGATGGCAAGCCGATCCCCAGCCTCGATTCCAAGGCAGCCATCCTGTTGCCGGCCGGCGCCAACGGCCCGGCCTTCCTGGTGCTGCGCAACTACGACGCGATCTACTCCTACAACGCGGCGGAAAGCTACGCACTGGCCATCGCCCTGCTGTCCGACCGCCTGCGCGGCGAGCCGGGCCTGCGCACCCCCTGGCCGACCGACGACCCGGGCCTGAGCCGGGCGCAGCGCAAGGAATTGCAGGAACTGCTGATCCAGCGTGGCTACGACATCGGCCAACCCGACGGCATGATCGGCGACGTGACGCGCAAGGCGATCCAGCAGGAGCAGAACAAGCGTGGCCTGACCCCGGCGGATGGGCGCGCGGGGCAGAAAATCCTCAAGGCATTGCAGGGCGCGCAGTAAGTTCGCCCCGGCACTACGAAGCCCCGGCCCATGCCGGGGCTTTTCGTTTGTGCCGGGGCGTTTGTTCGCGAGCAAGTTCGCTCCTAGGAAGAGCTGCTTGGCGCGATGCGATAGGACGGCGCAGGACTGTAGGAGCGAGCTTGCTCGCGAACCAAAGGTGCGCAGCGGGGCCCCACGGGCCCGCTATCCAAAAAGTGAGTGAAATTTCCTACAGCCAAGTCGTTCAGTATTGGTTCAGCAGTCCGACAGGTTCGGTTCAGTGCCCCCCTCGTAACCTGCTCCCCGTCAACACATTACTGACCTCTGACGGGAGAATCCCATGAACGCCATGAAGAAAATCGCCCTCGCCAGCGCCATCCTCGGTGCCAGCCTTGCCGCTACCGCCGCGAGCGCCGCCGACACCTTCGTCGGTATGACCTGGGGCGAAACCAGCAACAACATCCAGAAATCCGACGCGCTGAACCGCAACCTGGGCAACCCGAAATTCGACAGCGTGATCAACAACAGCGGCACCTGGGGCGTACGCGCCGGCCAGCAGATGGAACAAGGTCGCTACTACGTCACCTACGAAAACGTTTCCGACACCGAGCGCGGCCTGAAGCTGCGCCAGCAGAACCTGCTCGGCAGCTACGACGCCTTCCTGCCGCTGGGCGACCAGGGCACCAAGCTGTTCGGCGGCGGCACCGCCGGCCTGGTCAAGCTGGAGCAGGACTCCAAGGGCTACAGCCGCGACAGCGATGTGGGTTACGCCATCGGTGCGCAAGCCGGTATCCTCCAGGAACTCGGCAAGAACGCATCCGTAGAAGGCGGCTACCGTTACTTGCGTACCAACGCGAGTACCGAGATGAGCCCGCACGGCGGCAGCAAGGTGGGATCCCTTGATCTGCACAGCAGCTCCCAGTTCTACCTGGGCGCCAACTACAAGTTCTGACCGGTAACGCAACCGGGCCCGCGCGGCCCGGTTGCCTGACTCAGGGAGCACGCGCATGAAACTGCTGGTGGTGGAAGACGAGGCGCTACTGCGCCATCACCTGTATACCCGGCTCGGCGAGCAAGGCCATGTGGTCGACGCCGTGGCCAATGCCGAAGAGGCGCTCTACCGCGCCAGCGAATACCATCACGACCTGGCGATGATCGACCTGGGCCTGCCCGGCATGAGCGGCCTGGACCTGATCCGCGAATTCCGCAGCCAGGGCAAGACCTTTCCCATCCTCATCCTCACCGCACGCGGCAACTGGCAGGACAAGGTCGAAGGCCTGGCCGCCGGCGCCGACGACTATGTGGTCAAACCCTTCCAGTTCGAAGAACTGGAGGCTCGCCTGAATGCGCTGCTGCGCCGTTCCAGTGGCTTCGCCCAGTCGAGCATCGAGGCCGGCCCGCTGGTGCTGGACATCAATCGCAAGCAGGCGCTGGTCAACGGCGAGTCGCTGCAACTGACCGCCTTCGAATACCGCATCCTCGAATACCTCATGCGCCATCACCAGCAGGTGGTGCCCAAGGAGCGCCTGATCGAGCAGCTCTACCCGGACGACGACGAGCGCGACCCGAACGTCATCGAGGTGCTGGTCGGCCGCCTGCGCCGCAAGCTCGAGCGAGCCTGCGGCTTCAAGCCGATCGATACCGTGCGCGGCCAGGGCTACATCTTCAACGAGCTGTGTAAATGATCCGCTCGCTGCGGCTGCGGCTGATGATCGGCGCGGCGATTCTCGCCGTCCTGTTCATGGCGGCGCTGCTGCCGGCGCTCCAGCGTGCCTTCAGCATCGCCCTGGAGAACGCCATCCAGCAGCGCCTGGCGGCGGACGTGGCGACCCTGGTGTCCTCGGCGCGCATCGAGGGCAACACCCTGAGCATGCCCGAGCACCTGCCGGTGGAGGACTTCAACCTTCCCGAATCCAAGCTGCTGGGCTTCATCTACGACCAGTCCGGCCAACTGGTGTGGCGCTCCACCTCGGCCATGGACGAGAGCGTCAACTACACGCCCAAGTACGATGGCCTGATCGACGAATTCACCCGCATCCGCGACGCCTCCGGCCAGGAGTTCTTCGTCTATGACGTGGAGATCGACCTGCTCGGTGGCAAGCGGGCGGCCTACAGCATCGTCACCATGCAGCCCGAAAGCGAGTTCCGCGAACTGGTCAGTGGCTTCCGCGACCAGCTCTACCTGTGGCTGGGGGGCGCGTTGCTGCTGTTGCTGGGGCTGCTCTGGCTCGGCCTGGGCTGGGGCTTCCGCTCCATGCGCGGCCTGCGCTCGGAGCTGGACCAGATCGAGGCCGGCGACCGCGAACGCCTGAGCGACAACCACCCCGACGAGATGCTGCGCCTGACCGACTCGGTGAACCGCCTGCTGGACAGCGAGCGCGCCCAGCGCGAGCGCTACCGCAATTCCCTGGGCGACCTCGCCCACAGCCTGAAGACCCCGCTGGCGGTGCTGCAGGGCGTCAGCGAAACCCTGGCCGACGAGCCGAAGAACCGCGAGCAGGTGCAGGTGTTGCAGACCCAGATTGAGCGCATGAGCCAGCAGATCGGCTACCAGTTGCAACGCGCCTCGATGCGCAAGAGCGGGCTGATCCGCCACCGCGCGGCCCTGGACCCGTTGCTCGATACCATCGCCGGCGCGCTGGACAAGGTCTATCACGACAAGCGCGTGACGCTGGCACGCGACATCCCGCCGGGCCTGGCCCTGCCGCTGGAGAAGGGCGCGCTGCTGGAGATGCTCGGCAACCTGCTGGAAAACGCCTACCGCCTGTGCCTGACCACGGTGAAGGTCAGCGCGCACAAGCATGGCCGGGTATACGAACTGATCATCGAGGACGACGGCCCCGGCGTGCCGGCCAGCCAGCGCGAACGCATCCTCAAGCGCGGCGAGCGCCTGGACACCCAGCACCCCGGCCAGGGCATCGGCACGGCGGTGGTGAAGGACATTATCGACAGCTACGACGGCGAGCTGGCGCTGGAGGATTCCGAGCTGGGCGGGGCGTGCTTCCGGATTCGGTTGCCGGGCTGAGCGCACGCCAGGGCAGGATTGCGGCGTAGGAGCGGACTCTGTCCGCGATGGCTTCCGGCGCGCATCGGACCTATCGCGGACGAAGTCCGCTCCTACGCACAGGTTGCCGGTGGCGTTCATCGGTAGGAGCGAGCTTGCTCGCGAACGCCGTCGCGCCGGAGCCTTGTTGCGTTATCCGCCGCGAGGCCATCGGCGGATAACCCGTTCCGGGTTATGCGCCCTCCGTTCCTGGCCAGCACCGGCGCTCATTGTAGGAGCGGGCCATGCCCGCGACCCGTCGGCGGGGCCGACGATCCGCTGCCCGACATTCCTGCCAGCGTGCTGCAGCCTGCTGGATTTCGCGGACAAGGTCCGCTCCTACGGGAGCTGTACTCGCGAATCGTCCAGGCGGCGGGTCGTCCTGTAGGAGCGGGCCATGCCCGCGACCCGTCGGCAGGGCCGACGATCCGCTGCCTCGATATTTCTGCCAACGCGCGCCGGAAGCGCCTCACTCCCCCCGCTGCGCCCGATACGCCCCCGGCGTCAGCCCCGTCCATTTCTTGAACGCCCGGTGGAAGGCGGAAGGCTCGGAGAAGCCGAGCTGGTCGGCGATGTCCTGGATCGACAGCTCGTCGCGGCCCAGGTAGTAGATCGCCAGGTCTCGGCGCAGCTGGTCCTTGAGCTCCTGGAAGTTCGGCCCCTCTTCGCGCAGGTGGCGGCGCAGGGTTTGCGGGCTCATGTGCAGCTGCGCGGCGACCTGCTCCAGGTCCGGCCAGCTGCGGCAGTCGCGGCCCAGCAGGCGGCGGATCTGGCTGGTCAGGCTGTCGCCGCCGTCGGGGCGGGCGAGGAGGTCGGCGGGGGAGTCCTTGAGGAAGTGCTTGAGCGTGCGCTCGTCCTGCAGCAGCGGCATGTCCAGGTAGCGCGCCTGCAGCAGCAGGCTGGTGCTGCCGGCAGCGAAGCGGCGAGGGCAGGGGAACAGCAGGTCGTACTCGGCCTGGTGCTCGGGCGCCGGGTAGCTGAAGGTGGCTTCCTCCAGGCGGATGCGCTGGCCGATCAGCCAGCTGGCCAGGCGGTGCCAGATCAGCAGCAGGCTCTCGGCGAGGAAGTGGTCCGGGTCGCGCAGGTGGGTTTCGTCCAGGGTCAGGCGCGCCTGCTCGCCATCGCGCACCAGTTCGATCCGCGGCGCCTCGGGAAACAGACCGTAGAACAGCGAGCCACGCCCCAGGGCCTTTTCCAGCGTGCGGCAGTGGATGATCGCATTGCACATCATGGCGAAGGTGCCGCGCTTGCTCGGCAGGCTGCCGAAGCCCATGTACTCGTCGTCCAGCGCTTCCCAGAGAATCTGCATCAGCCGGCTGAACTGCTCGGGGTCGATGCGCGCGCGTGGCTCGTCGAGAATGGCCGGGGCGATGCCGGCGTTGCGCAGCAGCGCCTGGATGTCCAGGCCCTGGCGCCGTGCGCCGTGGACGGCGGCGCGGACGAAGTGGCTGGCAATGGTGCGTTCTCGCATGGGCGGTCCTTGTTGTTATGGCCGCACGTCCAGGAGCCGCGCGGGAAACCCGGTCGAACCTGACCGGGGTTCTACAATCTACGGTACGAAGGCCGTGGCGGATACCCGCCAGAGGGCGGGAAAGCCGCCAGCGAGAAGGCGGTTTTCCGCCAGATTCGCAGCCTTCCGTGCCGCGACTTTTTACGCAGGCCATTGAATTCAAAGGGTTTACACATTTTTTAAAGGTCTGGCACAGCACTTGCCATATGCGATCAAGGCGTGCCGTTTGGCATGCCCTGAAAACAAATTCTCCCATTGCAGGGAGATAACGCGTTCGGTCTTGTGCTCCCCGGGGAGCGCATGCCCGTGAGGACAGAGCTGCCATGACCAAGCAACCCTTCTACAAAAGCCTGTACGTGCAGGTGCTGATCGCCATCGCCATCGGTATCGCACTCGGCCACTTCTACCCCGACACCGCCAAACTGATGAAGCCGCTGGGCGATGGCTTCGTCAAACTGATCAAGATGGCCATCGCGCCGATCATCTTCTGCACCGTGGTCACCGGTATCGCCGGCATGCAGAGCATGAAGGCCGTGGGCAAGACGGGCGGCATGGCGCTGCTGTACTTCGAAATCGTCTCCACCGTGGCGCTGATCATCGGCCTGGTCGTGGTCAACGTCGTCCAGCCGGGCGCCGGCATGCACGCCGACGTCGCCACGCTGACCGCCGAAATGAACAAGAACGCGGCGCTCACCGGCTTCATCGCATCGGGCGAGAAGCAGAGCACCATCGACTTCTTCATGAACGTCATCCCGAGCACCGTCGTCGGCGCCTTCGCCAACGGTGACATCCTGCAGGTGCTGTTCTTCTCCGTGCTGTTCGGCTACGCGCTGCACCGCATGGGTGACTACGGCAAGCCGGTATTCGAATTCATCGATCGCATCACCCACGTGATGTTCAACATCATCAACGTGATCATGAAGGTCGCGCCCATCGGTGCCTTCGGTGCCATGGCCTTCACCATCGGCGCCTACGGCCTCGGCTCGCTGGTGCAGCTGGGCCAGCTGATGCTGTGCTTCTACATCACCTGCCTGTTGTTCGTGCTGATCATCCTGGGCGGCATCGCCCGTGCCCACGGCTTCAGCATCCTGCGCTTCATCTCCTACATCCGCGAAGAGCTGCTGATCGTGCTGGGCACCTCGTCCTCCGAGTCGGCCCTGCCGCGCATGATCGCCAAGATGGAGAAGCTGGGCGCCGACAAGAGCGTCGTCGGCCTGGTGATCCCGACCGGCTACTCGTTCAACCTGGACGGCACCTCGATCTACCTGACCATGGCCGCGGTGTTCATCGCCCAGGCCACCGACACCCCGATGGACATCACCCACCAGCTGACGCTGCTGGTCGTGCTGCTGATCGCCTCCAAGGGCGCCGCCGGCGTCACCGGTTCGGGCTTCATCGTGCTGGCTGCCACCCTGTCCGCCGTGGGCCACCTGCCGGTGGCGGGCCTGGCGCTGATCCTGGGTATCGACCGCTTCATGTCCGAAGCTCGCGCGCTGACCAACCTGGTCGGCAACGGCGTGGCCACCATCGTGGTCGCCAAGTGGTGCAAGCAGCTGGACGAGAAGACCCTGTCCGCCGAACTGGCCGCCGGCCCGGGCAGCTCCACCGAGCTGCAGCCGTCCTGACGGAGTTCCCCTGAGCAATTCGGCCCGGTGAACGTGAAGCGCCGGAGCCTTTCCAGCCCGCTCGATTGAGCGGGCTTTTTTATGGGCGGGTGTAAAGGGCGAAGGCTTTTGGTAGGAGCGAGCTTGCTCGCGAACAGCTTCCCGGCGGCTCTGCAGTGGGGCGGGTTCGCGAGCAAGCTCGCTCCTACAGGGAGGGGGCGAGCTGTCGCGGGCGTGGCCCGCTCCTACAGGGGAGGGCAAGGTTGCGGCGCCACGTTGTAGGAGCGGGCCATGCCCGCGACGCACGGCGTCAGCCTTGCCGGGCTCCCGGCGTGCGTAGGAGCGGACTCCGTCCGCGATCGGGTGCGTCAGCGAGGAGGTGGGGCGTCAGGAGGAGGGGCGTCAGCCGGTCAGACGCGGGCAGGGCGAGCGCGCGGGAGGGAGCCGATCAGAGGATGATCTTGTCCTTGAGCTTCTCCGCCGCCTGCTGCAGCGCCTGGATGACCCGTTCCTTGTCGTAGTTCTGCACGTTGTTGGTGTCCAGGTACATGGAGAAGCCCGGCACCTCGTGCTCGACGAAGCTGGGGTTGGAGCCCAGGTCGCGGCGGAAGTCGACCACCTGGTAGATCTGCACCGGCTTGCTGAAGCCCTTCACGGCGATCTGGCCCTTGTCGCGGCACATCAGCACGTCCTTCACCAGCGAATAGGTCTCGTGGCTGATGAGGATCTCGCCGGCTTCGGCGGCGCTTTCCAGGCGGCTGGCGAGGTTCACTTCGCGGCCGATGATGGTGTAGTCCATGCGCGTGTCGGCGCCGAAGTTGCCCACGGTGCAGTAGCCGGTGTTCAGGCCCATGCGCACTTCCAGCGGCTTGGTGATGCCCTGGGCGCGCCACTGCTGGCGCATCACCTTCATGTGCTTGCGCATGGCCACGGCCATGGACACGGCGGCCACGGCATCCTTCTTCGCGCCCTGGGTGGATGGGTCGCCGAAGAACACCATCACGCAGTCGCCGACGAACTTGTCGATGGTGCCGCCGTACTTCAGGGCGATCTTCGACATCTCATTGAGGTAATTGTTGAGCATGTCGGTGAGCGCTTCGGCTTCCAGCTCCTCGGACAGCTCGGTGAAGCCCTTGATGTCGGAGAAGAACACCGTGAGCTTCTTGCGCTGGGTTTCCAGGCGCACCGTGCGCTTGCCGCTGAAGATCGATTCCCACACCTGCGGCGACAGGTACTTGGCCAGGTTGCTGGCCAGCCGCGCGGCCTTTTCCTGCTCCAGGGTGATGTCCGCGCGGGCCTGGGCCAGGCGCAGGCCCTGCTGGTGCACGAAGAAGGCGGTGATGCAGATGTACAGGGTGGAGAACAGTACGCTGACCAGGGCGACGATGCTCGGCGTCTGGCCCTTGTAGGCCGGTGCGATCAGTGCGGCGCTGAGCACCGCGGCGCTCAGCGCCACCAGCAGCGCCAGGCCCAGGGAGCGCAGGCCGCCGATGATCAGCGCGGAGAAGGCGAGGATCAGCACCAGCATCAGGCTCGGCACTTCCGAGAAGCCCAGCAGGGTAATGGCGATGCCGGCATGCAGGGCGTCGATGAACAGCAGCACCAGGCGGGTGCGTTGCGGGTTGTCGCGCTTGAAGCGGCGGCTGACCTGCTGGGCCAGGTGCGGGTAGAGCAGGGCGTACGGGATCATCCAGAGGATCTCGTAGCCGAAGTACTTGGCGAAGATGCCGGCAGTGATGGTCGCGGCGACGGCGATATACGCCAGCACGCGGGAATGGTACTCGCGCAGGGGGGCGGGGGTGAGCGGGCTGCTGGATCGCTCGAGAACGTTAGGCTTCATGCGCAAGAAACTTCCCTGGTGCGCGTAGGCTCGTGGCCAATTGCGCGTCTGATTTTGTGGGGAATCTTATTCCATGCGCAGCCCCCGGGCCAGCGGCGGTTCGCCACTCTTCGTCGCGAACCGCCGGTCGCCTCGGGACCCTCAGGCCATCGTGCCGTCGGGCCTCTGGTAGATCGAACGGCGGGGCTGGGCGAAGACACGGCGCAGCATGGGTTCGAAGAACTCCAGGGGCAGCACTTCGCCGTCCGGATCGAAGGCTGCGGCGTCGTAGCGCGCGCAGAATTCGATGGTCTGTTCGAACTGCGGATGGTCCTTGAACTGCTCGCGCAGGTGCCGGTCCAGGCCCAGGTGGTGGAAGAAGTAGTACCCCTGGAAGATCGCGTGCTTCTCGATCATCCACAGGTTCGCTTCGCTGACGAAGGGCTTGAGGATGGCCGCGGCGATGTCGGCGTGGTTGAACGAGCCCAGGGTGTCGCCGATGTCGTGGAGCAGCGCGCAGACCACGTACTCCTCGTCGCGACCGTCGCGGTGGGCCAGGGTGGCGGTCTGCAGGGAATGGGTCAGGCGGTCCACCGGGAAGCCGCCGAAGTCGCCGTCGAGCAGGCGCAGGTGGGTCATGATGCGGTCGGGCAGCAGCGCGGCGTACTGGCCGAAGTCCTTGGCGATGATCGCCCAGTCCTCGGCGGTGCCGTCTTCCATATGGGTGAAGTGGGCGCGTGCGTTCATCGGGCTGTCCTCTTGTGATTGTTGGAGGGGGACGGCTCCAGTCTAGAAGCGCACGGCGCCGGCGGTAGTGTCCGTGCAGCGCCAGCGGGCTGTCCCGGCGGGCGCGAATGGCACGGCATCAGCCGCGCGGATGACCGCTCAGGGGTTCTCCGGATCGTGCCCCAGCGACTGCAGGAACAGCGAGAACAGTTCCGGCTGCGAGGAAATGTCGAGCTTGTTGTACAGGTGGCGGCGGTGGACCTTGATGGTCTCCGGCGAGATCGCCAGGCGCTCGGCCATGGCCTTGGAGGAGTAACCCCGCAGGATCAGCCGGGCGATCTCCAGTTCGCGTTCGGAGAGCACGCCGGCGCCGAAGTGGCTCAAGGCATCGCGCACCTGCACCGCCACGCCATCGCTCACGCCCGGCAGCAGGCGCTGGCTGTGCTGCTGCCAGTGCTGCTGCATCAGCGCCAGCACCCAGGGGCAGAGCATCGCCAGCAGGCCCGTCTGCTCGCCATCGAACAGCCGGCGCATGCCCAGTGACAGCGACAGCGCGCCCTGGCCGGGCAGTTGCAGGATGAACTGCACCTCGTCCTCCAGCACGTTGTCGTGGAAGTAGCTGAGGAAGTATTCGCTCTGGCGGAACTGGTCCGGGGAGATCTCCTCCAGCCGGTACAGCCCGCTGGGCACGCCCTCGCGGCAGGCCTGGTAGAACGGGTCGAGCTGGTACAGGCCGTCGAGGTAGATCGCCATGGCTGCCGGGCCGGCGGTGGGTTCGGCGTCGTATTCCTCCAGCGCCACCGGCGTGCCGCTGGCCGGGTAGAACATCGCCAGGGCGTTATCGAACGGCAGCCATTGATGCAGCAGCAGGACCAGTTGCTTCCAGAAACGTGGCTGGCCGATCTGCTCGATGGCGCGGCCGAGGTTGGCGTGCATGCCGACCTCGCGGAACAGGTTGTGCATCCGTTGGCTCCCGTGGGTTCGGCGTACGGTTTCCTCCTTTTACCGTTTCGCCGTCAAGGGGGCGTAACCCCAAATGGTGATTGGCCGCTGCCGGCGCCGTGCCCAGACTGCCTCCACAGAGCGCTCCGAGCAGAGGGCGCGCCAAGGTCTTCGTTCCTGCCTCAGCCCCCAATAACAACACGAGGAAACAACGATATGAGCGCTTCCCCTGCGCCAGCGAGCGCGCTCAAGCCCAGCCTGGGCGTGCTCGATGTAGTCGCCATCACCGTCTCGGCGGTCACCCCCGCCAGCTCCGTTTTCGTCATCGCGCCCTTCGCCGTCCAGCAGGCCGGCAGCGGCGCTTTCCTGGCCTTCGTCTTCGCCGGCTTCCTGGCCCTGATGTTCGCCTGGTGCTACGCCGAACTGGGCCGCGCCCACAGCTCCGCCGGCGGCGAGTACGTCTACGCCAAGCGCGTGTTCGGCGGCCTCGCCGGCTACGCCACCTTCCTCACCGTGCTGGTTTCGCTGCTGTTCATCCCGCCGGTGCTGGCGACCGGCGCGGCGACCTACCTGAACAACGCCCTGGGCACCGGCTTCGATACCCAGACCGTCGCCCTGGTGATCGTCGCCGCCAGCTACGTGCTGGGCATCCTCAACATCCGGGTGAACGCCTGGATCACCGGGGTGTTCCTGCTCTGCGAAGTGGCGGCGCTGCTGGTCATCGTGGTGCTCGGCTTCGGCCACGTCAGCCAGCCGCTGAGCGTGCTGCTGCAGCCGCAGCACATCGACGGCGGGATACTGGCCGCCGCGCCCTGGGCGCTGGTGATCGGCGCCGTGGGCACCGCGCTGTTCTCCTACAACGGCTTCGGCGGCGCGGTGCTGCTGGCCGAGGACATGAAGTGCGGCGGGCGCAACGTGCACCGCGCGGTGATCTGGTCGCTGCTGCTGGTGGTGGCCATCGAGATCGTTCCGCTGACGGCGTTGCTGCTGGGCGCGCCGTCGCTCAAGGACATGATCGCCAGCCCCGACCCGGTCGGCTACCTGCTCACCGCCCATGGCAACGAAACGCTGTCGCGGCTGGTCAGCGCGGGCATCTTCCTCTCGGTGTTCAACGCCATCGTCGCCATCGTCATCCAGGTTGGCCGGGTGATCTTCAGCAGCGGCCGCGACGAGCTGTGGACGCCGCTGATGAACCGCGCCTTCACCCGCATCCATCCGCGCTGGGAGTCGCCGTGGATTGCCACGCTGTTCCTCGGCGTGCCCTCGGCGGCGCTGAGCTTCAGTTCGAACCTGGCGGAGCTGACCTCCTTCACCGTGCTGCTGCTGGTGATGGTCTACCTGGTGGTGGCGCTCTGCGCGCTGTTCAGCCGCGTGCTGCGCCGCGACCGCGAGCACCCGTACCGCATGCCGCTGTGGCCGCTGCCGGCGATGCTGGCGGTGCTCGGCGCCGGCTACCTGTTGCTCAACCTGCTACTGGACGCCTCCTCGCGGGACGTCATGATCATTGTCGGGTTACTGGCCGTGTCGGTGATTCTCTACAGCACCTACGGCAAGCTCAGCCCGGCCTTCCAGAAATTGTAAGAAGGAGACAGCATGCGCGCTCGTCAACTCGGCATCACCCTCGGCCTGGGCACTCCCGGCGAGTTCAACGCCATTACCGACGTTTCCGGCGTCCGCGTCGGCCACAGCACGCTGATCGGCGAGCGCGACGGCCGCGCCGTGCGCACCGGGGTCACGGTAGTCCAGCCTCGGGCTGGCGCGGCGCGGTGGCAACCCTGCTTCGCCGGCTGTCACGTGCTCAATGGCAACGGCGACGCCACCGGGCTGGAATGGATACGCGAGGCCGGGTTGCTGACTACACCCATCGCCATCACCAACACCCACAGCGTGGGCACGGTGCGCGATGCGCTGATCGCAGCCGAGCATGCTGAGCTGGCGGACCCGTCCATCTACTGGTGCATGCCGGTGGTGATGGAAACCTATGACGGCCTGCTCAACGACATCTGGGGCCAGCACGTCGGCGCCGAGCAGGTGCGCGAGGCGCTGGCGCAGGCCGAGTCCGGCCCGGTTCGCGAAGGCCCGGTGGGCGGCGGCACGGGGATGATCTGCCACGAGTTCAAGGGCGGCATCGGCACCGCGTCGCGCAAGCTGCCGGCGCAACAGGGCGGCTGGACCGTGGGGGCGCTGGTGCAGGCCAACCACGGCCAGCGTCGCGAGCTGCGGGTGGACGGTTATCCGGTCGGTCGTCACCTCGGTGATCTGCCGTCACCCTTTGCCGAGCAGGGCACGCCGGGCATGGGCTCCATCGTGGTGATCCTCGCCACCGACGCGCCGCTGTTGCCGCACCAGTGCCAGCGCCTGGCCCAGCGTGCGTCGCTGGGGATCGCCCGCACCGGCGGCGGGACCGACGATTCCAGCGGCGACATCTTCCTCGCCTTCGCCACCGGCAACCACGACCTGCCGGCGGCGGACTACGGGCGCAAGGATCTGCCGTTCGCCACGGCGCTGCAGATGGTCAACAACGACCATATCTCGCCGCTGTTCGCCGCCGCCGCCGAGGCGGTGGAGGAGGCCATCGTCAACGTGCTGCTGGCCGGCAAGGACATGCGCACCGACGACGGCGTGCTGGTGCCGGCGTTGAGCGCGGAGCGGCTGCTGGCGGCTCTGCGCGAGGTGGGCTGGAACGGATGACGCGGGGCTTGGGCGGGTTGTAGGAGCGAGCTTGCTCGCGAACGGCTTTTCCGGCGGCTCAGGAGCTGGGCGGGTTCGCGAGCAAGCTCGCTCCTACAAGTTGACTCTGTGCCATGAAAAAAGCCGGAGCTGCTGGGCAGCTCCGGCTTCATCGTTGGTGTAGGAGCGGACTTCGTCCGCGATTGGTCTGCATCGCGCCGGAAACCATCGCGGACGGAGTCCGCTCCTACGCCCAACCTGGAGTCAGTTCGGCGTGTAGATCTGGTCGAACACGCCGCCGTCGGCGAAGTGGGTCTTCTGCACGGTGCGCCAGTCACCGAAGGTCTTCACCACGGAGAAGAAGTCCACCTTCGGGAAACGGTCGGAGAACTTGGCCAGCACCTCCGGGTTGCGCGGGCGCAGGTAGTTGTTGGCGGCGATGGTCTGGCCTTCGTCGGACCACAGGTACTTCAGGTAGGCCTCGGCTTCGGCGCGGGTGCCTTTCTTGTCGACCACCTTGTCGACCACCGCCACTGGCGGCTCGGCTTCGGCGGAAACGCTCGGGTAGACCACCTCGAAACCGCCACGGCCGAACTCGCGGGCGATCATCTCGGCTTCGTTCTCGAAGGTCACCAGCACGTCGCCGATCTGGTTCTGCATGAAGGTGGTGGTCGCCGCGCGGCCGCCGGTATCCAGCACCGGGACGTTCTTGAACAGCTGGCCGACGAAGGCCTTGGCCTTGGCTTCATCCGCGCCATGCTTCTGCGCGTAGCCCCAGGCGGAGAGGTAGGTGTAGCGGCCGTTGCCCGAGGTCTTCGGGTTCGGCACCACCACCTGCACGCCCGGTTTCACCAGGTCGTCCCAGTCCTTCAGGCCCTTGGGGTTGCCCTTGCGCACGATGAATACGGTGGCCGAGGTGAAGGGCGCGCTGTTGTTCGGCAGACGGGGCGCCCAGTCCTTGGGCACCAGGGCGCCGTTGTCGGCCAGGGCGTCGATGTCGGTGGCCTGGTTCATGGTGATGACGTCGGCCGGCAGGCCGTCGATGACCGCGCGGGCCTGTTTGCTGGAACCGCCGTGGGACATCTGGATGGTGATCTTCTCGCCTTTCTCAGCCTCCCAGTGCTTCTGGAAGGCGGCGTTGTAGTCCTTGTAGAAGTCGCGCATCACGTCGTAGGAGACGTTGAGCAGGGGCTGGGCGGCCTGGGCGGCGGAGGCCAGGGCAAGGCCGGCGGCCAGCAGCGAGGCGCTGAACAGACGTTTCACGAGCAGTTCCTTTTGGCAGTGTTGTTGGGTGTCTATTATGCCGACAGGTTATATAGCACTTAAATACTTAAAGGCTATTTGCTTATGCGGGGGCCAGGGTCCGCAGTTCCCCTTCGAGGTTGGCCCGCGCAGGGGCCTCCCAGTCGCGCCGCAGCGTTGGCGTCTGGTAGAGCGGCGCCTGGTCCAGCAGCTGGCGCAGCACCTTCGCCCGTCCCGCGTTGAACAACGCGTCCGGAACCCAGGCATATTCGCGGCGCACGGCGGCCTGGTATTGCGCATACACCGGTGGGGCGCTGGCCAGGATCGACAGGTCGATATCCGCCACCAGCGCGGCATCGCCGGCAAGGCCGCCGGCCTGGTGACAGGTCGCCATGATCAGCGCGTGCAGCGCCTCGCCGTGCCGGGCGAGGCCGCGCTCGGCGAGCCAGCCACAGGCCAGCGCCGCACTGGCGGCCTCGTTGTCCTGGCGCCGGGTGTCGTAGATCACGTCGTGCAGCCACAACGCCAGTTCCACCCGTGCCGGCTGGTCGGCCAGCTCGCGCAGGCGGTCGAAGTGCGCCAGGCAGGCGAGGATGTGTGGCGCGCCGTGGTAATGCCGGTCGCTGCCGCCGTAGTGACGCTCCAGCTCGGCAAAGCTGCCCGGAGGCGCCGTGCCGCCGAGCTGGCGCCAGAGCGATTCCCAGCGCAACGGGTCAAGTGCGCTCATCGGTGCTCCATCAGGGAAAGGGTTGCCCGGCAGCCTAGCAGGCCTGCCGGGCGTTGACTGCCCTGGCCGTCAGTCCAGCCCGGTGACGTCCAGTTCCTTGGGATACTCGACGCTGAACTTGAAGGTGGTGCTGCGTTTCTCGCCCGGTTTCAACTGCCAGTCCCACCGCAGCTTGCCGTCGTCCTCGCGGGTGGCTGCCTGGTCTTCGGGCTCCAGCAGGGCAACCTTGATCTGTTCGTTGCGCGACACCGGCAACTGGTCCTTGAACTGCAGGCGCTGCTCGGTCTTGTGGTTGTTCTGCGCCTCGATGCGGAACTCGTAGGTGATGCGCTTGCGCCCGCCCGTGAGCCCGGTGTAGTCGGTGTAGCGGTTGACCAGCTTGCGCTTGATCGCCATGGCTTCGTCGCCGCCCAGGGCCAGCTCGAAGGTCTCGCCCGGCATCACCGCGCGCAGCTGGCCGCTGGCGACGAAGGTGTTGCCCAGGTAGGTGTTGAGGGTGCCGGGCAGCAGCGGATAGTCGCTGGCGTTGCGGGTGTCGGCCTGCAGGTAGGCGGCTTCGCGCAGCGATGGCGTGGCCAGGTAGCGGAAGGTCGCCGGCAGCTTGAACTGGGCGATGGCGACCTTCTGCGAGCTGCCGTCGCTGTTGAGCGTGGCGCGGGTCGGGATGTGGAAGGAAGCGCTGGTGGTGGCGCCGCTGACGTCAGCCACGGCGACGGGCATGTCCGGCATTTCCGCCAGGGCGCCGGCGGCGGCCTGTTCGTCGGCGGCGAAGCGCTGCGCCTTCTTCGCTTCCAGCGCCATCATCGGCGCGGCGGGGGCCGGCGCGGGGCGCGGGACCATGACCGTGCGCGGGTCGAAGGTGTCGACGAACCATGGCGAGAGCGCCGGCACGCTGCTGCCCAGGTTCGGGCGGGCGGTGGACAGGGTGAGGTCGACGTCGGTCCAGTCCTCGCCGCTGCTCTGCCGGACGATGCCCTGATAGGTCATCTCGATCTGCTCTTCGCCATCGCGCAGGCGCGCATCGTAGGCCGGCCGCCAGGAGGCGTCGTAGAGCGTGTAGCTCAGTTGCACGCGCACTTGCGCGGGCTTCTCCAGCGCCACGCGGAGGATCGCGCGCTTGTAGTGGGTGCCGTCGCCGGCGAGGTGGCTGCGCTGGTTTTCCAGCTCCTGCCTGCGTTGCTGCAGTGCTTCGCTTTGCTGGTCGAGCTGGCGCTGTTCGTCGAGGAGGCGGCCGAGGCTACTTTCGCTCATCTGCAGCAGGTTCTTCAGCTCCTCGATGCTCGGCAGCGCCTGGTTCTTCCCTGGCTTGGTGCTGCTGGCCTGGATGTCGGCGAGGAACTGCTTCTGGTTCGCCAGCACGCTGCCGCGGTCGCTGATCTCGCGTTCCTGCCGCTCGATCTCGCGCAGCTGCGCGTCGAGCTGTTGCAGGCGGTTGTCCTCCGACGGCGACGACACCTGGGGCGCGCTGCTGACGTCGAGCAGGGTGGCGGCGGCGCTGGCGGCGAGCGAGGCCTGCAGGCTGTTGTCATCGATGCGCTGGGGCAACTGCTCGAGGGCAATCTCGTGCTGGCCAGCGGGCAATTGCAGGGTGGCGGTGCGGGTGACGATGGCGCGGTCGGTATAGACGGTGACGGCGCTGATGCGGCTGTCGGCGACCTGCGGAGCGGCCAGCAGCGCCGTGCTGAACGATGCAGCGGCCATGGCCAGGATCAGAGGGTGGAATCGAAAGGGCATGTGCTCACCTCGGCAAGGCCGTTCCCTGGAAGGCGGCCGGCACTGCGGAACGCCACCATGGCGTCCGTCCTTGCTGCGTGTGACGAAGGCGGTGGGCGAAACGGGTTGAGCGGGGGAGGCGCGGATCGGCGGCGGCCGACGAGCGGCGGGCCGAGGGAGGATGCCGGGGCGTCGTTCGCCCCGGCAGGAGGGTCAGGCGCGTTCGCCTGCCGGCGGGGCGTCCACGTCGCCTTCGGCCAGGCATGCCGCGGCGGTGAAGAGCACGTCGGTGGAGGAGTTCAGCGCGGTCTCGGCGGAGTCCTGGAGGATGCCGATGATGAAGCCGACCGCTACCACCTGCATCGCCACTTCGCTGGAAATGCCGAACAGGCCGCAGGCCAGCGGGATCAGCAGCAGCGAGCCGCCGGCCACGCCGGAGGCGCCGCAGGCGCAGATCGAGGCCACCACGCTGAGCAGGATGGCGGTGGGCAGGTCCACGGCAATGCCGAGGGTGTGCACTGCCGCCAGGGTCAGCACGCTGATGGTGATCGCGGCGCCGGCCATGTTGATGGTGGCGCCCAACGGGATCGACACCGAGTAGGTGTCCTCGTGCAGGCCCAGGCGTTCGCACAGCTGCAGGTTGACCGGGATGTTGGCCGCCGAGCTGCGGGTGAAGAAGGCGGTGATGCCGCTTTCGCGCAGGCACATCAGCACCAGCGGGTACGGGTTGCGGCGAATCTTGGCGAAGACGATCAACGGGTTGACCACCAGCGCCACGAAGAGCATGCAGCCCAGCAGCACGGCCAGCAGGTGCAGGTAGCCGATCAGCGCATCGAAGCCGGATTCGGCGATGGTGCCGGCCACCAGGCCGAAGATGCCCAGCGGGGCGAAGGCGATCACCACGCGGACGATCAGGGTGACGCCACCGGCCAGGTCGTCGAGCAGGTCGCGGGTGCTCTGGCGCGCGTGGCGCAGGGCGACGCCCAAGCCGATGGCCCAGGCCAGGATGGCGATGAAATCGGCCTCCAGCAGCGCCTTCACCGGGTTGGTGGTGACGCTGAACAGCAGCGAGCGCAGCACTTCGCCGATGCCGCCGGGCGGCGCCAGTTCGCTGGTCGGCGCGCTCAGCACCAGGGTCGAGGGGAAGGCGAAGCTGGCCATCACCGCGATCACCGCCGCCGAGAAGGTGCCGATCAGGTAGAGCACGAGGATCGGCCGGATGTGCGTGCGCTGGCCCTGCTTGTGGTTGGCGATGGAGGCCATCACCAGCACCAGCACGAGCACCGGCGCCACGGCTTTCAGGGCGGAGATGAACAGCTTGCCGAGCAGGCCGACCGCTGCCGCGCCTTGCGGCCAGAGCAGGGCGAGGGCGATGCCGCAGAGCATGCCGATGAAGATTCGCAGGACCAGGCTGGTGCCCTTGAGTCGCTGCACAAGAGTGGGAGTGGGTAGCGTCATGACGTCTTTCGCTGCTGGAAGTGGGATCGCCCCGGCGAGCCGGGTGCGAAAGGGCGCGGATTATGCCGTCTGAGACCGGGAAATGCGCGGTTACCCGTCGATTGATCCGTCAGGTTGTGCTTCGGCAGGTGTCGGATTGCAGTCTGGCCGCGTGCAGGCGAACCGGCATTGATCCATGCCGGTCGTCCTGGGAATCAGGCGAAAATCAGCCGAGGTCGGCGAAGGCTTCCGGGTCCAGGTCGATGCCGGCGACCCGCTGCACGGCGCCGCGCATGGTCACCTGGAAGTCGTCGTCGACGCGGATCGCCAGGCGGCCGCCGGCCAGTTCCAGGTCGATGCGTTCATCGCACAGGCCGAGCTTGCGCGCCACCGACGCCGCGGCGCAGCTGCTGGTACCCGAGGACAGCGTATAGCCGGCGCCGCGCTCCCAGATTTCCACGCGCAAGGCGCTGCGCGACAGCCACTGGAACTGCACGTTGGTGCGCCGGGGGAACAGCGGGTGGCGTTCCAGCAGCGGTCCGAGGCGGCAGGCCAGCTCACGGCTGGTCTGCTCGACGAACACCACGCAGTGCGGGTTGCCCATGGACACGGCGTTGATCTTCAGCGCCACGCCGTCGATTTCCAGGGGATAGTCCAGCGCCTCGGGGGCGTCGATCAGCACCGGGATCTTCGCGCAGGCGAACTCGGCGCGGCCCATGGACACCTCCACGGTGCGGCCCTCGTCGGACACCTGGCTGGTGACGGTGCCGCCGGCGGTGACGATGTCGAACGGCTGCCCGGCGACCAGCCCGCAGTCCCACAGGTAGCGGGAGAAGATGCGCAGGCCGTTGCCGCTCTTTTCCGCTTCCGAGCCGTCGGGGTTGAGGATGCGCAGGCCGAAGGCGGCGTCGGTGTGATGGGCGAGCAGGATGCCATCGGAGCCGATGCCGTGGTGACGGTCGCAGACCCGGCCGATCTGCGCGGCCGTGAGGGCGAACGGCGCGTCGCCGGCGTACACCAGATAGTCGTTGCCCAGGGCCTGGTATTTCACGAAGTTCATGGATGCGATCCGTCGCCGCAAAAGGGCCCTCGACTATACACGGGGGCCGCTGCTTTCCCTTCGCGGATCGAGCAGCAGCGCTTGCAGCGCGCGCTGGCCGAGGATCACCAGCCAGCAGGCGAGGATGAAGGGGGCGGTGAACGCGGGTAGGCCGATGAGGGCGAAGCAGGGTTGCAGCAGCACCGCCAGGGCGATGCCGCACAGCGGGGCCAGCGGGTGGCGGTAACGCAGCGACAGGGCGATACCGGCCAGCGCGCCGTTGAGCCCGAGCAGGCCGGCCTGGGCCGAGGCGGCCGGCAGGTCGAACAGCGGGGCGAGGGCCAGCGCACCCGCGGCGCCGACCAGGGCCCAGAAGGCGGCGCGGCGCTCCACCAGCAGCAGGCCGAGGGCGATGGTCAGGCCGGCGAGCGGTTCGCCGAGGAAGATCACTTCGCCGAAGCCCCGCGCCGTGGCATCCAGCAGCGGACTGACCGCGCCGCAGGAGAGGCAGGCGACGCCGCCCGCCGGCGCGAAGCCCAGCGCCTTGCCCAGCGCCACCGACACCCAGCCCAGCAGCACGAAGGCGGAGGTGTAGGCCGGCAGGCCGAAGCGCCGGCGCGACTGTCGCAGCAGCACGGCCTGCACGGCGACGCCGGTGAGGATGGCGGCAACGGTGAGCATCACCAGCCCCAGCGACCACTGGAACTGGAAGGGCAGCAGCAGGCCGATGAGGATCGGGTTGTAGTCGTGCAGGCCGGCGTCGATGTCCGTCTGCGGCTCGCGCACGAAGCGGGCGGTGAGCGGGCCGAGCAGCGCACCCAGCAGCGCGCCGGGCAGCAGGTGCGGCGCGGACCAGGCGATGGTCAGCAGCAGGATCAGGCCGAAGCGGGCGTCGGCTTGCAGGTAGATCTGGCCGAAGCCGATCAGGCGGTTGGGGAGGAGCCGTTTCTGCGAGAAGAGGGTCAGGGGCATTTGGGGTCTGGGCAGTTGAAAGTGACTCCGCAGCGCCTCGTTGGGTGTGGGGCATCGAGGCCCCATCGGCGGGCGCTGCGTGAGAACCGTGTGACGCCGCCATACGGGGCCGCGCCACGGGTTGGGAAAAAGAAAAGAGGCTGCCTGCGGGATCACCGCGGACAGCCCCGAAAATCCATGGCCAGCATTGGGAGTTGCTGCGTGGGGGCCATGGACCGACAAGCATTCGGTGCTCATGCATTCATCAACAAGGTCAAACCCGGACGGACGGGGACGCGGCCCCGTATTCCCGGCCCCGTCCGTCCGGGAGTGACTCGGTGCGGAGGCACGCACTTGGGCGTGGCTCCTGAACTCGGTGTTTCTCCTGTTTGCCCTGCCTTCCCTCACCCCAGCCCTGGCTGCGCGCCCCGCTCAGAGGGAGAGGGGGCAGGTCGGCGTGGCTATCAGTCCCGCGCTATACGGCTGACTCCTCGCTGCACCCTTGCTTCAATGAGCGCCACACTTGCTGGCGACTCCGATCAGCTCCCTCTCCCGCTTGAGGAGCGGGGCGCGTAGCCAGGGTTGGGGAGAGGGGCTCTCAGCCGAGCATCAAACCTCCAACGCCGGCGCCACCGTCTCGATGCGCAGCATGTTGGTGCTGCCCGGCTGGCCGAACGGCACGCCGGCGGTGATCACCACGGTGTCGCCACGGCGCGCCATGCGCTGGGCCAGGGCGATGTCCAGGGCGGTGGAGCAGATCTCGTCGACGTGGGCGAGCTGCGCGTTGACCACCGAATGGACGCCCCAGGCCACGGTCAGGCGGCGGGCGGATTTCAGCTGCGGCGTCAGGCTGAGGATCGGTGCCTTGGGCCGTTCGCGGGAAGCGCGCAGGGTCGAGGCTCCGGACTCGGTGTAGTTCACCAGCACCGCCACCGGCAGGATGCGGCTGATCCGGCGGATCGCGCAGCTGATGGCGTCGGAGACGGTGGCGTCCGGTTCCGGGCGGTTGATTTCCAGCGTGGCCTGGTAGTCCGGCTCGGCTTCGACCTGGCGGATGATCTTCGCCATCATCTCCACCGCTTCGCGCGGGTACTGGCCCGAGGCGCTCTCGGCGCTGAGCATCACGCAGTCGGCGCCTTCGCTGACGGCGTTGGCGACGTCGGTCACCTCGGCGCGGGTCGGCGCCGGGGAGAAACGCATGGATTCGAGCATCTGGGTCGCCACCACCACCGGGCGGCCGAGCTGGCGGCAGACCTGGATGATGCGCTTCTGGATGCCTGGCACGCTCTCGGCGGGCATCTCCACGCCCAGGTCGCCACGGGCGACCATGATCGCGTCGGACAGCTTGGCGATGGCTTCGATGGACTGCACCGCCGAAGGCTTCTCGATCTTGGCCATGAGGAAGGCCTTGTCGCCGATCAGCCCGCGGGCTTCCTCGATGTCTTCAGGGCGCTGCACAAAGGACAGCGCGACCCAGTCCACGCCCAGCTCCAGGCCGAAGGCCAGGTCGCGACGGTCCTTGGCGGTCAGCGGGCTGAGCTTGAGCACCGCTTCCGGGACGTTGACGCCCTTGCGGTCGGACAGCTCGCCGCTGTTCATCACGCGGGTCTCGATGGCATCGCTGTGGGCGTTGAGTACCTGCAGGCGGATCTTGCCGTCGTCCAGCAGCAGGCTCATGCCCGGCTCCAGCGCCTGGATGATTTCCGGGTGGGGCAGGGTGACGCGCTTGTCGTCGCCCGGTGCATCGTTCAGGTCGAGGGTGAAGGTCTGGCCCTTCTGCAACTGCACCGCGCCCTCGGCGAAACGACCGACGCGCAGCTTCGGCCCCTGCAGGTCCATGAGGATGCCGATGGGGTAGTTCAGCTCGGCTTCCACTTCGCGCACCCAGGCGAAACGCTGGGCGTGGTCGCTGTATTCGCCGTGGCTGAAGTTCAGGCGGAACAGGTTGGCGCCGGCTTCCACCAGGGCGCGGATGTCCTCGCGGCTTTTGATCGCCGGGCCCAGGGTGGCGAGAATTTTTACTTTCTTATCAGGAGTCATGATCAGGCTCGAGTCAGGTGATTTCGTGGCCGCGTTGCTGGGTCCGCGTTCGCCAGGCTAGGCGCGGAATGCAGCTAATGGCGCTCCCTTCTCGAGCCTGCATTCTCGAGGACCAGGATGGCGCGGAAGTCGTTGACGTTGGTGCGGGTCGGTTTGGTGATCACCAGGTCGCCCAGTTCGGCGAAGAAGCCGTAGCCGTTGTTGTTGTCGAGCTCGTGCAGCGGGTTCAGGCCGGCCTTGAGGGCGCGGCTGTAGCTGCATGGGCTCATCAGGGCACCGGCGTTGCTTTCCATGCCGTCGATGCCGTCGGTGTCCCCCGCCAGGGCCCAGATGTTCGGTTCACCCTTGAGGTCGGCGGTGAGGCTGAGGAGAAACTCGGCGTTGCGTCCGCCACGGCCATTGCCGCGCACGGTCACGGTGGTCTCGCCACCGGAGAGGATCAGGCACGGCGCCTTCAGCGGCTGGCCGTGCTTGCGAATCTGCCGGGCGATACCGGCGTGGACCTTGGCCACCTCGCGGGATTCGCCTTCCAGGTCACCCAGGATCAGTGTCGGGATGCCGGCGGCTTCGGCCTTGGTCGCCACGGCGTCGAGGGCATGCTGGGGCGTGGCGATTAGCGTGAAGTGGCTGCGCGACAGGCATTCGTCGCCGGGCTTGACCGTCTCCGAGCGCGGGTCTTCCAGCCAGGCGCGCACGTTGGCCGGCACGTCGATGGCATAGCGCTTGAGGATCGCCAGCGCATCGGCCGACGTGGTCGGGTCGCCCACCGTGGGGCCGGACGCGATCACCGTGGCCTCGTCGCCGGGCACATCGGAAATGGCGTAGGTATACACGCTGGCCGGCCAGCAGGCGCGGGCCAGGCGGCCACCCTTGATGGCCGAGAGGTGCTTGCGCACGCAGTTCATTTCGCTGATGGCGGCGCCGGACTTGAGCAGGGCCTTGTTCACGCTGCGCTTGTCGTCGAGGCTGATACCCTCGGCCGGCAGGGCGAGCAGGGCGGAGCCGCCGCCGGAGAGCAGGAAGATCACCCGGTCGTTCTCGGTCAGCCCGCTGATCAGCTCCAGCACGCGACGGGCGACGCGTTCGCCGGCGTCGTCCGGCACCGGGTGCGAGGCTTCCACCACTTCGATGCTGCGGCACTGCGCGCCGTAGCCGTAGGGCGCGACCACCAGGCCCTGGACGTTGCCCTGCCAGTGCTTCTCGGCGACTTCGGCCATGGCGCCGGCGGCCTTGCCGGCGCCGATCACGATGGTGCGACCGCCCGTGTCGCTGGGCAGGTGCTGCGCCAGTACCTGGGCCGGGTGCGCGGCGGCGATGGCGGTGTCGAACAGCTCGCGCAGGAAGGCGCGTGGGTCGAGGCTCATGACAGGCTCCGATGATTCTTGTTGTGGTGTTCCATGGCTCAGGCTTCTGCGTGCAGAAGGCTCAGCGATGGAATCGAACACCCCGGCCGGCGAGGCCGTGATTCCCAACGGCCGGGTGTTCGAAGCGCTTTGCAGCGTGGCGGGCGAGGCCACTCCCATAACCTGGCCCGTCACCTTGCTCTCTGGCGGATAACGCCGCAGGCGTTATGCGCCCTACGTCCTGCTCGTCGTAGGATGGGTGGAGCTTGCGATACCCATCACCCGGTGGTGCAGGGATTGACGGGTATCGCTGCGCTCGACGCCATCCTGCGAGGCGGCTTCTTCAGTCCTTGCGGATGGAGAAGTTGGCCATGTGCTCCAGCCCCTTGATCAGGCCGGAGTGGTCCCAGTTGCTGCCGCCGATGGCCGCGCAGGTGCTGAACACCTGCTGGGCGTTGGCGGTGTTGGGCAGGTTCAGGCCCAGTTCGCGCGCGCCGGCCAGGGCCAGGTTGAGGTCCTTCTGGTGCAGGCTGATGCGGAAGCCCGGATCGAAGGTGCCCTTGACCATGCGGTCGCCGTGCACTTCGAGGATGCGCGAGGAGGCGAAGCCGCCCATCAGCGCTTCACGCACCTTGGCCGGGTCGGCGCCGTTCTTGGCGGCGAACAGCAGGGCTTCAGCGACGGCCTGGATGTTCAGGGCGACGATGATCTGGTTGGCCACCTTGGCAGTCTGGCCATCGCCATTGCCGCCGACGCGGGTGATGTTCTTGCCCATGGCCTGGAACAGCGGCAGGGCGCGTTCGAAGGTGTTCGGGCAGCCGCCGACCATGATGCTCAGGGAAGCGGCCTTGGCACCGACTTCACCGCCGGAGACCGGGGCGTCCAGGTACTGGGCGCCGGTGGCCTTGATCTTCTCGGCGAAGGTCTTGGTGGCGGTGGGGGAGATCGAGCTCATGTCGATCACCACCTTGTTCGGGCCCACGCCCTCGGCGATGCCGTCCTTGCGGAACAGCACGTCCTCGACCTGCGGGGTGTCGGGCACCATCACGATGATGAACTCGGCTTCCTGGGCGACTTCCTTGGGGTTGGCCAGGGCGACGGCGCCGCCTTCGACCAGGGCCGCCGGGGCGGCGTCGTGGTGGGTGGAAACGAAGATCTGGTGACCGGCTTTCTGCAGGTTCTGCGCCATGGGCAGGCCCATGATGCCGGTGCCGATGAATCCGATTTTGGCCATGAGGAGTTCTCCTGGTTGTTCTTGTTGGGCTTCCGGCTCCCCGCGTACCCAGGGAGTCGATGAGCTGGCCGTAGGATGGGTATCGCTTCGCTCCACGCCATCCTACGAAGTGAGTCGGGTCACACGACGTTGTGGCTCTTCAGCCAGCCGAGGCCGGCTTCGGTGGTGGTCTTGGGCTTGTATTCGCAGCCGACCCAGCCGCGGTAACCGATGCGGTCCAGGTGGTCGAAGAGGAAGCGGTAGTTGATCTCGCCGGTGCCCGGCTCGTGGCGGCCGGGGTTGTCGGCCAGCTGCACGTGGTTGATCGAGGCGAGGTTCTTCTCGAGGGTCCGCGCCAGGTCACCTTCCATGATCTGCATGTGGTAGATGTCGTACTGCAGGAACAGGTTGGCGCTGCCGACCTTCTCGCGGATGTCCTGGGCCTGCTGGGTGGTCTGCAGGTAGAAGCCGGGGATGTCGATCGTGTTGATCATTTCCATGACCAGCTTGATGCCCGCGGCTTCGAGCTTGCCCGCCGCGTACTCCAGGTTGTTCAGGAAGGTGTTTTCGATGGTCGCGCAGTCATGGCCCTGCGGACGGATGCCGGCCAGGCAGTTGACCTGGGTGTTGCCCAGCACCTTGGCGTAGGCGATGGCCTTGTCGACGCCGGCGCGGAATTCCTCGACGCGGTCCGGGTGGCAGGCGATGCCGCGCTCGCCTTTCGACCAGTCGCCGGCAGGCAGGTTGAACAGCACTTGTTCGAGCTGGTTGGCGTCCAGGCGGGCCTTGATCACCTCGGCTTCGACGTCATACGGGAAGAGGTACTCGACACCGCTGAAACCGGCGCGCGCGGCGGCTTCGAAACGGTCGAGGAAGTCCACCTCGGTGAACAGCATGGACAGGTTGGCGCAGAAACGGGGCATGGGGTCACTCCTGTTGAACGGGTGGTGCGTGGCGCTCGGTTTCCTGATGAAAGAGAGCAGGGGGTGGGGGACTCTCCGCCAGGAAATATCCACCCCCAGCTCCTCCCCGGAGGGAGGAGTCGTTCGGTCCGGCTGATCAGTCCAGTAGAGAGATGGCAGTCGGCGCATCGACGCCTTTGAGCGCCAGTTCTTCGAACTCGTTGACCGCGTTGATCTCGGTACCCATGGAGATGTTGGTGACGCGCTCCAGGATGACCTCGACCACCACCGGTACCCGGTGCTGCTGCATCAGTTCGCGAGCCTGGGCGAAGGCGGCGCCGATCTGGTTCGGGTCGAATACGCGGATCGCCTTGCAACCCAGGCCTTCCACCACGGCGACGTGGTCCACGCCGTAGCCGTTGAGCTCCGGTGCGTTGACGTTGTCGAACGCCAGCTGCACGCAGTAGTCGATCTCGAAGCCGCGCTGCGCCTGGCGGATCAGGCCCAGGTAGGAGTTGTTCACCAGCACGTGGATGTACGGCAGGTTGAACTGCGCACCGGCGGCCAGCTCTTCGATCATGAACTGGAAGTCATAGTCGCCCGACAGGGCGACGACCTGGCGGCTGGGGTCGGCCTTGACCACGCCCAGGGCTGCCGGAATGGTCCAGCCCAGCGGGCCGGCCTGGCCGCAGTTGATCCAGTGGCGCGGCTTGTACACGTGCAGGAACTGGGCGCCGGCGATCTGCGACAGACCGATGGTGCTGACGTAGCAGGTGTCCTTGCCGAAGAATTCGTTCATCTCTTCGTAGACGCGCTGCGGCTTGACCGGCACGTTGTCGAAGTGGGTCTTGCGCTGCATCGTGCGCTTGCGCTCGCGGCAGGCTTCTACCCAGGCGCTGCGGTCCTTCAGCTTGCCGGCGGCTTTCCACTCGCGGGCCACTTCCAGGAACACCTCCAGGGCGGAACCGGCGTCGGAGACGATGCCTAAGTCCGGGGTGAATACGCGGCCGATCTGGGTCGGTTCGATGTCCACGTGGACGAACTTGCGGCCCGCGGTGTAGACGTCGACCGAACCGGTGTGACGGTTGGCCCAGCGGTTGCCGATGCCCAATACCAGGTCCGATTCCAGCACGGTGGCGTTGCCGTAGCGGTGCGAGGTCTGCAGGCCGCACATGCCGGCCATCAGCGGGTGATCGTCAGGGATGGTGCCCCAGCCCATCAGGGTCGGCACCACCGGCACGCCGGTCAGCTCGGCGAATTCGACCAGCTTGTCGGAGGCATCGGCGTTGATGATGCCGCCGCCGGCGCAGATCAGCGGACGCTCGGCGTCATTGAGCAGGGCCAGGGCCTTTTCGGCCTGGGCGCGGGTGGCCTTGGGCTTGTTCACCGGCAGCGGCTCGTAGGCGTCGATGTCGAACTCGATCTCGGCCATCTGCACGTCGAACGGCAGGTCGATCAGCACCGGGCCGGGGCGGCCGCTGCGCATTTCGAAGAAGGCTTTCTGGAAGGCATAGGGCACCTGGCCCGGCTCCAGCACGGTGGTCGCCCACTTGGTGACCGGCTTGACGATGCTGGTGATGTCCACGGCCTGGAAGTCTTCCTTGTGCATGCGCGCACGGGGCGCCTGGCCGGTGATGCAGAGGATCGGGATGGAGTCGGCGGAAGCCGAGTACAGGCCGGTGACCATGTCGGTGCCGGCAGGGCCGGAGGTGCCGATGCACACGCCGATGTTGCCGGCGGTGGTGCGGGTGTAGCCCTCGGCCATGTGCGAGGCGCCTTCCACGTGGCGGGCCAGGACGTGATCGATGCCACCGAGTTTCTTCATGGCCGCATACATGGGGTTGATGGCGGCGCCCGGTACGCCGAAGGCGGTATCGACGCCCTCGCGACGCATGACGAGTACGGCAGCCTCGATTGCTCTCATTCTGGCCATATTTTGTTCCTCGGTTCTTATACTGATTGTGTACAAAAGTTGAGGCGATTCTAAGCAGGCCATTCGCTGAAGGTCAAGATGGGTTGTATACGAGGGACTGGACGGTCATTTTTTGTTGGAGCCCATCTATTACGAGGGTTTTGCTGAAAAGCTGAACGCCAGGTCAAACTGTTGTTTGAAAAAATGTATACAAAAATAGATCGTAATTGTCCTTTTCTGTTGCTTTGGGTAAGCCCTTCGGCTACTAGATTGCGTACAGATTTCTGATACGCGTGTGCGCAGCATTCATCTGCTCATGGCGTGGCCCCGGCTTATCCACCTTGACCTGTCTTGTCACCTTGAAGAGGAAAACCTCATGAGCACCCTGAGTCTGGAAACCGCACTGGACATTACCCGTCATGCCCTGGTCGCCAGCCGCGAGCTGTCCACCGCGCCGCTAACCATCGCCGTACTGGATGCCGGCGGCCATCTGCTGAGCCTGCAGCGCGAGGACGGCGCGAGCATGCTTCGCCCGCAGATCGCCATCGGCAAGGCGTGGGGCGCGGTGGCGCTGGGCAAGTCGTCGCGCGTGCTGGCGGCGGATGCGCAGCAGCGCCCGTCGTTCATCGCCGCGGTGAACACCCTGGCACAAGGCAACGTGGTGCCCGCACCGGGCGGCGTGCTGATCCGCAATTCGGCCAACGAAGTGATCGGCGCCATCGGCATCAGCGGCGACGCCTCGGACATCGACGAGCAATGCGCGATCCGCGGCGTGCAGGCGCTGGGCCTGGTGGCGGACGCGGGCTGATCGAAGAAGGGAAGGGCGCGCAGTTCATCGCGCGCCCGCGCCCGGCGTTACCTGTAGGAGCGGGCCATGCCCGCGATCGCGCGCATGGCGCGCTCCTACAATCGAGGTTTCAGCTCAGATCGACAACGGCCGCAACCGCCCCTGCGGCTTGGGCTCGGCGCCGTTGTCCGGCGCGGTGCCGCGCAGCACCAGGCGGGTGATGGTCTCGGTGGCCGCTTCGAAATCCGCATCGCTGAGGCTGGTCTTGCCGGTGACCATGGAGATCTGCCAGTCGAAATCGGCATAGGTCTGGGTCGCCGCCCAGATGGTGAACAGCAGGTGGTGCGGGTCCACCGGCGCCAGCAGCCCGCGGTCGATCCAGCTCTGCAGGCAGGCGATGTTGCGCTGGGCCTGGGCGTTCAGCTCGTCCAGGTATTCCTTGGGCAGGTGCGGCGCACCGTGCATCAGCTCGCTGGCGAACACCTTCGAGGCGTGCGGCAGCTCCTGGGAAATCCTCACCTTGGAGCGGATGTAGGCGCGTAGCGCCTCGCTCGGCTCGTCGTCCTCGCGGAACGGCGCGGAGGCCTGCAGCAGCGGCTCCACCACGCTTTCCAGCACGCAGCGGTAGAGGTTTTCCTTGGACTGGAAGTAGTAGTAGACGTTGGGCTTGGGCAGCCCGGCGCGAGCGGCGATGTCGCTGGTCTTGGTCGCCGCGAAACCCTTCTCGGCGAATTCCTCGCTGGCTGCGCGCAGGATGAGGCGCCGGTTACGCTCGCGAATGCTGGTCATTGGCTGGTCTTCTTTCTTTTATTGCTGTTGT
Source organism: Pseudomonas sp. NY15437 (assembly GCF_048068435.1). Lineage (NCBI taxonomy): Bacteria > Pseudomonadati > Pseudomonadota > Gammaproteobacteria > Pseudomonadales > Pseudomonadaceae > Pseudomonas > Pseudomonas sp. NY15437. The sequence continues at coordinate 22,663 of NZ_JBLUQC010000014.1, read as the reverse complement.
CACCGAACAGGGCCGGGCATGGTAGCACCGGGCTCTGGAGCCCCTCAACTCGGGGCCTGTCGCGGTACTGGCGTGCAATTTCCTGACTCGCGAGTCGGTTTTATGTGTACAGCGACGACGTTCTAGGGTATTTCTAGCGCACTTTCGTTCGGCACCTGCCATCCGGAACTCCCCACTGCCCATGTCCGATTCCCAGCTGGTCGATCCTTTCGGTCGACGCATCACCTACCTGCGCCTCTCGGTCACCGACCGTTGCGACTTCCGCTGCACCTACTGCATGAGCGAAGACATGCAGTTCCTGCCGCGCGACCAGGTATTGAGCCTGGAAGAGCTCGAAGCCGTCGCCGACGCCTTCATCGGCCTGGGCGTGAAGCGCATCCGCATCACCGGCGGCGAGCCACTGGTGCGCAAGGGCCTGAGCGGGCTGCTGGCGAAACTGGGGGCGCGCGCGGAGCTGGACGATCTCTCCATCACCACCAACGGCTCGCAGTTGCGAGAGCGCGCGGTCGAGCTGCGGGCGGCCGGCGTGCGCCGCCTGAATATCAGCCTGGATTCGCTGCGCCGGGAACGCTTCGCCGCCTTCACTCGCTCCGACAAGCTGGAGCAGGTGCTCGACGGCATCGACGCCGCCCGCGAGGCCGGCTTCGAGCGCATCAAGCTCAACGCCGTGGTGCAGAAGGGGCGCAACGACGACGAGGTCTGCGACCTGGTGGCCTTCGCCCTGGAGAAGGGTATCGACATCAGTTTCATCGAGGAAATGCCGCTGGGCAGCGTCAGCAGTCACGCGCGCAAGGAAACCCTGTGCAGCAGCGACGAAGTCCGCGCGCAACTGGCCGAGCGCTGGCAATTGCTGCCAACGCCCGAGCGCAGTGGCGGGCCGTCGCGTTACTACCGCATCGACGGCCATGCCAGCCGCATTGGCTTCATCTCGCCGCACAGCCATAACTTCTGCGGCGACTGCAACCGGGTGCGAGTGACCGCCGAAGGCAAGCTGGTGCTTTGCCTTGGCCACGAAGGCGCGCTGGACCTGCGCCAGTTGCTGCGCGAACACCCCGGCGACAGTGCGCGCCTGCGCCAGGCGCTGATGCAGGCGCTGCAGCTCAAGCCCGAACGCCACCATTTCGAAGCCGACCAGCAGGTGCAGGTGCTGCGCTTCATGAGCATGACCGGCGGCTGAGCCCGCCACGGTGGGCGCCCGGCCCGCCGGACAAAACAAAAACAACAGGTAACAAGGAGAGTCGTTTGAAGCTCAAGGCAGTCTGCTGCGCGCTCGCCAGCATCCTTTCCAGCAGCGCGATGGCGCAGACCTACGTGGTCGGCGTCGAGAATCTCGCCTTCGCCCCGCACTACAGCACCGACGCCCAGGGCCATTACCAGGGCTTCGCCCGCGAATTGCTGGATCTGTTCGCCAGCACCAGCGGCATCACCCTGGAATATCGCCCGCTGCCGGTGGACGCGTTGCTGCCGGCATTGCTGTCCGGCCAGGTCGATCTGAAGTACCCGGACAACTCCAACTGGGCGCCGGAGCAGAAGGCCGGGAAGACCCTGCGCTACAGCCAGCCGGTGACCGAGTACGTCGATGGCGTGCTGGTGGCGCCGGAGCGCCTGGGGCAGGGCGTCGGCACGCTGAAGACGCTGGCGCTGGTGGACGGCTGGACCCCGCGCGGGTACGAGCAGCAGGTGCAGGCGGGGCAGATCGCCGTGGCGCCCGGCGCCGACCTCCGGCAGATGATTCACACCGCGCTGAAGAAGCAGGCCGACGGCGCCTACTTCAACGTGGTGGTCGCCACCTACTACCTGGACAACATCCGCGCGAAACCCGGCGCGCTGGTGTTCGACCCCTCCCTGCCGCACACTCGCAGTGCCTTTCACCTCTCCACCCTGAAGCAGGGTGAACTGGTGGAGCGTTTCGACCGCTTCCTGGTCGAGCATGCCGAGGCGGTGGCGGCACTCAAGGCCAGGTATGGCGTCGAGGCGAGCCTGGACTCCGAGCACCTGGGCGTGGAGCAGTGGAAGGTGGACTTCCTCGAGCGCCAGAAAGCGAAACAGAAGTCGCCCTGAGCCGCCCGATTCCCTAGAATCGCCGCTGCCGTTCGCGCGCCAGCCGTAGGGAGGATGAAGTGCGCCGCGCTGTGTTGTTCCTTCACTGCCCTGACCTGCCGGAGCCGACATGAGCGACCTGCGCATTCCCCTGCGCGAGGGTGTGCTGGTCTGCCCCGGCTTCCGCATCCAGGCTCAGCCCGAACCTTCGCTGGCCATCGACGGCGACCTGCTCTGGGCGCTGGAGCAGGCGCAATGGCGCCCGCTGGCGGTGTCGCTGGAAGAGCGTGACGGCGCGGTGTGGATCACGCCGCTGCCGCTGGCGCAGCAGGCCGGGTTCGACCCGCAACGGGTGATCGGCTGGCGCGACGAGCCGGTGCGCATCGAACAGCCCGACGGCGTCGAGGATGCCGAAGCGGCCATCCACTGGCGGCGCGGCGGTACGGTCGAGGATGTGCGCGGGCGCGTCAGCCACCATCCCTGGGGGCGCCTGCTGCGCCTGGAGGGCCCAGGCATCGGGCCGGAGCACATGCTCTTTCCCCGCGGCTGTGCCTGCATCTACCTGGGCCACCTGGACACCGAGTGGCGTCACCTGCGCTTCGAACTCTTTTCCTGAACTGCAATCTCACTAGAGAGCGGCCCCTGCGGTTGCCGCCAACGTGGCGGGAGCGTGGCGGTTGGTTGCCTCGCGTGCGAGCGGCCTGCACCTCCTGCTTAGTGCATGCAGTCCATGATGAGGTGACCCAGAATGACCATAACAAAACGGGTGAAAAGCCTTGCAGCAGTCCTGGTGTTCGCGCAGCTGGGTGTGGTGGCGCAAGTCCCGTTGGCCCAGGCCGCCATGGTGGGCACAGGCGAGGTGTTGCAGGCTCGGCAGCAACAGGTCGACCGTGAACAGCTGTTGAAGATGCTCGATGACCAGGGCGTGCAGAAGAAGCTGCAGTCCATGGGCGTGGAACGCAGCAAGGTCGAGCAGCGCATCAAGAGCCTGTCCAATGAAGAGCTGGCGCAGTTCAACCAGCAACTGGACGAGGCGCCCGCCGGTGGCATCATCGGCATCATCCTGTTGTTCCTGCTGATCTTCGTGATCACCGACATGCTCTGTATCACGCACATCTTCACCTTCGTCCGGTGCCAGCGTTGAGGCGCTGGGCCATGGCCGTCGCGTTCGCGGCGGCCGTGGCACTCGGCGGCTGCGCGCAGTCGCCGACGTTGCCATCCAGTGTCGATGCGTTGCCGGAGCGGGTCGAGCTTCGCGACGTGCAGTTCTTCCCCCAGCAGGAGTTCCAATGCGGCCCCGCCGCACTGGCGACCATGCTCAACCAGCGTGGCGTGCGGGTGACCCCGCGGGCGCTGAAGGATCGGGTATTCATCCCCGGGCGCGAGGGCAGCCTGCAGGTGGAGCTGGTGGCGGCGGCGCGGGAGAGGGGCATGCTGGTCTATCCGCTCAAGCCGCGCCTGGAGAACATCCTCAGCGAGGTGGCCGCGGGCAATCCGGTGCTGATCCTGCAGAACCAGGGGCTCGACTGGCTGCCGGTCTGGCACTTCGCGGTGGTGGTCGGCTTTGACCGCACCCGCCATGAACTGATCCTGCGTTCGGGCATCACCGAGCGCCTGGTGATCGACTTCACCGCCTTCGACGTGACCTGGAAACGCAGCCAGCGCTGGGCGGTGCTGACCGTGCCCGCCGATCGCCTACCGGCCACGGCTGAGCCGACCACCTGGCTGAAGGCGGCCCATGATCTGGAGGAAACCGGCCAGACAGCCCTGGCCGAGCAGGCCTACCGTACGGCCACAAAGGCCTGGCCACAGGAGTCGCTCGGCTGGTTCGCCCTGGCCAATGCGCGCTACACGGACGGCAAGCTGGGCGATGCCGAGGACGCGCTGCGCCGCAGTGTCGATGCCAAGCCGACCTTTGCAGCGGGCTGGTTCAACCTCGCCAACGTGCTGGGTGAGCGCGGTTGCCCGCAGCAGGCCGGCGCGGCGGCGAGCTGCGCGCGGCAGTTGGCGCCGGACGATGTGCGCTTCTCCCAGTCGGTCAGTGCCACGGCGGTGGAGGGAGCCCGTTGCCAGGCGGTGCCGGCATGCCCGGCGAACTGAGGCGCGCAGGTTTCCTGAACCGAAGCGGGGCGAACGCAGCCTAACCCAGCAATACCCCTCAGCGAGGTGTCTTGCATGGCGAGCGAAAATCCACCGGCACGCGGCGGCGCCCAGTCGCGAGCCAGTTCCGATGAGGCGAAGGAGCGCCCTGAGCGCGCGCCCCGTGGCGAGGCGCAGGACGCGAAGGCGGAGAGCGACACCGCGGACGACCTCTCCGCCGAGGAGCGGCGCAAGGTCGAGAAGAGCCAGCCGCCGCGGCCGTTGGTCCTGCATGAGGTCATTCGCCTGCAGGGCAATCACGAACTGGACCGCACCCTGGCGGCGCTCTGGTGGTCGGCACTGGCCGCCGGGCTGACCATCGGCCTGTCGCTGATGGCCATGGGGTTGTTCCGCGCGCGCCTGCCGGAGCACGACATGGCGGTGATCACCACCAGCCTCGGCTACCCGGTGGGCTTTCTGGCGATCATCCTTGCGCGCCAGCAACTGTTCACCGAAAACACCCTGACGGCGGTACTGCCCGTGATGAGCGAGCCGACGCTGGAGAAGTTCGGTCAGCTGCTGCGGCTGTGGTCGGTGGTGCTGGCGGGCAACGTGGTCGGCGCGCTGCTGTTCGCCTACGGCATGCTGCATTTGCCGATCTTCGACACCAAGGCGGACCAGGCCTTTCTCGATATCGGCCGCGAGGTGATGGAGAACGACCACTGGCAGATGTTTTCCAAGGGCATCGTCTCCGGCTGGATGATCGCCACCATGGTCTGGCTGGTGCCGGCGGCGGAGCACGCCAAAGTGTGGATCATCTTCCTGGTCACCTACCTCATGGCGCTGGGCAGCTTCAGCCATATCGTGGTCGGCACCTGCGAGGTGGGTTACCTGATGTTCGCCGGCGAGGTCGGACCCGGGGCGTTCGTCGTCGACTTCGCGCTGCCCACGCTGGCGGGCAATATCGTCGGCGGCAGCCTGATCTTCGCGTTGATGAGCCATGCTCAGGTGCGCAGCGATACGTCGTCGCCGCCGGAAAAGCTCCCGGAAAAGAAAACGGCGCCCTGAGGCGCCGTTTTTTCGGGCGGTACGACGCGAGGCGTCAGATGCCCAGCTTGTCACGCATGGTGTAGTACCAGGCGCCGATCGCGGAGAACGGCACCTGGAACATACGGCCACCCGGGAAGGGGTAGTGCGGCAGGGTGGCGAAGGCATCGAAACGCTCGGCCTGGCCGCGCAGCACTTCGGCCAGCAGCTTGCCCGCCAGGTGCGTGTAGGTGACGCCGTGGCCGGAGCAGCCCTGGGAGTAATAGATGTTGTCGCCGATGCGGCCAACCTGTGGCAGGCGCGACAGGGTCAGCAGGAAGTTGCCGGTCCAGGCGAAGTCGATCTTCACGTTCTTCAGCTGCGGGAAGACCTTGAGCATCTTCGGACGAATGATCGCCTCGATGTTCGACGGGTCGCGCGCACCGTAGACCACGCCACCACCGAAGATCAGGCGGTTGTCGCTGGTCAGGCGGTAATAGTCGAGCAGATAGTTGCAATCCTCGACGCAGTAGTCGGTCGGCAGCAGCGATTTGGCCAGGTCGGCGCTCAGCGGCTCGGTGGTGATCACCTGGGTGCCGCACGGCATGGACTTGGAGGCCAGCTCCGGCACCAGGCCGCCGAGGTAGGCGTTGCCGGCCACCACGATGAACTTGGCTTTCACACGGCCTTTCGGGGTGTGCACGACCGGGTTAGCGCCACGGTCGATCTTCACCGCCGGGGATTGCTCATGGATCACGCCGCCCAGGGATTCCACGGCCGCGGCTTCGCCCAGGGCGAGGTTCAGCGGGTGGATGTGGCCGCCGCTCATGTCGAGCATGCCGCCGACATAGCTGTCGGTGCCGACGACTTCGCGAATGCGCTTGGCGTCCATCAGTTCCAGCTGGGTGTGGCCGAAGCGCTCCCAGAGCTTCTTCTGCGATTCCAGGTGGCCCATCTGCTTGGCGCTGAGGGCCGCGAACACGCCGCCGTCCTTCAGGTCGCACTGGATGTTGTACTTGGCGATGCGCTCGCGAATGATGCGGCCGCCTTCGAAGGCCATATCGCCCAGCAGCTTCGCCTGCTTGGCACCGACGCTGCGTTCGATGACGTCGATGTCGCGGCTGTAGCTGTTGACGATCTGACCGCCGTTACGGCCCGACGCGCCGAAACCGACCTTGGCGGCTTCCAGCACGGTGACCTTGAAGCCGTTTTCCAGCAGGAACAGGGCGGTCGACAGGCCGGTGTAGCCTGCACCGATCACGCAGACATCGGTTTCCACCTCGCCCTGCAGTTCAGGACGGGCCGGAACCGGGTTGGCCGACGCTGCGTAATAGGAAGAGGGGTAGGAGGTGTGCGGCATAATGCACCTGTGTTTGTTATTTTTTACGAGATGTGCGGATGCTACCTGAGTCGCATCTGGCCGGCTAGTGCCCGTGCAAAATAATTTACGGACGGTCGAACATAAAAAAATTCACTTTTTCAGTAAGTTAGCGAAAAAAGTGCTTGACGCTCCGAAACCATCGCGTAGAATGCGCCCCACACGACAGGCACATAGCTCAGTTGGTTAGAGCACCACCTTGACATGGTGGGGGTCGTTGGTTCGAGTCCAATTGTGCCTACCAAACAAACCCGCTTCTGGCGGTACTTAGAGGGCGATCCGAAAGGGTCGCCCTTTTTGTTTTTTCAATATTTTTTCCAAACCTTTGCAAAACGGCGGTTGCGGCCTAGAGCTTCAGGTCGGCTCGCACCCTCTGATACTCGATCGCCTTCTCTTCGTGTCCCTCCTGATAGTAGGTCGTCATCTCACCGTCGGCATGGCCCATCAGCGCCTGCACGTACTCGGTAGGGAATCCCTGCTTTTCATATAGCCAGGAACCCAGCGCGCGCAGTTCGTGCACAGTTGGCCGTGCAAGCTTGTTGGGGATGTGGTTGTACGCCCCGCAGTCGTCCCTCGCCTTGGTGAACTGTTTCGACAGGTAATCGTCTGTCACAGCGCTCCAGTGCAACTTCGCCTCCATCTGATCCCGTCGGCGCCGCTTCGGCATGTAGCACAGCAGGTAGGGGCTGGCGATTGGCGTGCTCAGGCACTCGGCCACCACCTGACGCAGGTCGGGACCCATCTCTATCTCCAGGTGGATGGGCGTTGCGTAGTTCTCTGTCTTACCGGTGGAGATGCGGATAGTGTTCTTCGCCATATCCACGGCGGAGCGCTCCCACGTCACCAGGTCCTCACGACGTTGCAGGCTCAGTAGTGCCAGGCGAATGGCGCGCTTCAGCCAGTCTGGCGTGGTGTTCGCTGACAAGATTTTCTGAACACCCTCGAGCGTGTGCCGCTGGCGCACTTTCTCGGCCTCCTGCTTCACCAGGGTGAGTTCGGCGAAGTTGCGCTCGGCCAAGCCTTTGGCCGCTGCGAAGTCGAAGATCTGCACCCAGAGGGTGCGGTGCTTCGTATAGGCGTTGTTCTGGAACTGATCCAGATAGGCCGCCATCTCCAAGACATCGATCTGGCCGAACATCCGGCTGCCGAGGTCTTTCTTGTACCTTCCCTGTGATCGGGTTTCGGTACCGCCAGTACTTCCCGTTCGGATAGAGGTTATCGGGTAGCGCGCGATTCTTGCTTTCGCGCTTGCGCGGCGGTGCCATCAGCTCAGCTCCATCATCTTGGCCAGCAGCGGGTCATCCGAACCGGTGAGGGCTGCCTGCAGGTCCACGAAGTACATCCCTCCTTTTATCTCACCCACCACTTCTCCTTCCTCAATCCATCGTTTCAGTTGCTGCAGGCTCGGCTTGCCGCCGGCGTACCTCAGCTTTCTATACTCGCCGGCCTCCATCAGGCGCGGCATCTTCGCGGTAATTTGTGAAATCACCTTTGCCATGGGCAATACCTCATCCGGCCGGCACCCGCCGGCCCTGTTGATCGTTGTGGTGGATTTGCTGGAGATGGCCGGCGCGTTGACATCTATCAGTCAGGCGCCGAACGAGAAGGGGGAGACTTAGGTCAGGCGCAATGAGCGTGTTTGGAGGACCTGAAGATGAAAGCTCTCTTCGAACTGGTAGATCTGATTAGCGGTGACGATGCCGTTGTTGCGCTCGGCGTTTTTTCACTGATCGCAGGCGCTCTTACCGTGGCCGCGGTATTGCTGATTGGCATGAGCTGAGGCGGATACCTGGTAGGCCTTGAGGGTTTGTTCGGACATGACGAATCCTTGCGCCTGCTGGCGCGGAAAAGAGTTTCCGGAAAAGGGCAACTTATTACTGTGGCTCGAAATGACACAGCACCTGGCTCGCAACGCGCTTCCCTGGCAGTGGCCACAGGCCTAGCGTCACCTGAATTGAGGGGTGATTTCGTGGATAAGAAACCGATACAGGTAGGCTCCGACCCAATCTGCCCGCGGTGTGGTGGAATAGATTTCCTTTCATCGGAGGTGCGGCGAGACCCGGTAACCTTCGAAGTCATCCACGACTTGCTGTGCGTGAAGCGCGAGTGCCAGGAAGTGGTTGGCGTGATGTCCCTGGTCTCCCTGTCGGAGGTGGCGCAGTAGTAGCGCAATGACATTAAGTGGAGTAGGTTCGGCTGATTCCGTATGACGCATGGTGGCAGGAGACGGTCATGTCTGAGGACGTCGAGAAGGTTCCGGCAGTGACGGATTCCGTTCCCAAAGCGGAGCCCACGATGCGGCATGTAATCGAGCCACCTTTCAGCGTGACCGTGGAAGGCAACATGGTCCATGTCGACGCGGCGTGTCCTGCGCTTTGGGGGGGCGACAAGTCAGTGGCTGTCCGCTTGAGCTTCACGCCGGGTGCCGCTAAAGCGCTGTCCCAATTTCTTAACAGGCTGGAGTTTTCGGACGGCGACGTGAAAAGTCACCGTATCAACTGACCTGAGCTTCTCGGGCCTCCGAAACCAGCATTCGATTAGGTTTGCTTGGGGGGGGCCGATTAGAGGCCTGCGCTACCGACTGCCAGGTCGCTCCTATCCGACCACACCGCGGGATAGCGCTGCTGATCCGTTTATGGCGTTCGGCAATGCCAAGACTGGGCGTAGGCAATACCGTCGACAATTTCCGTCCCCGTAATAACCAAGATTTCGCCGAGCAGGCTATGCACCTGGACGTCATACAGGGGCGGTATATCGGGAACAAAATTTCCGCCGCATTTGAACGAGGCTGTAACGGCTGGCCGCCCCATGGGGGTTGTCTTGGCCAAGCCGATACGAATGTCTCCCTGCAAGAGGTCGACGCTTAGATCCCGGCGTCCGTCCATGGCGCGCCCGCGGTGGCGCATACGGCGAAGGATGAATTGCATTGCGAGCACTGGATAAATAATCAGTATTCTGCCGGCGCTCCAGAAGGCCGTCGAGCTCATCACGCCGAGCGGTCGAGCTGCTCCAGCAGCCTCCGCCCAATCCACCGCGCCTCGGGAATAGCCTTGCTGTTTCCGTTGCTCAGTCGTCCTCAGTAACCGAAGCGCAGCCGCTGTCCAGGTTGCGCAGATCTTGAATGAAGATTGTGTTCGTGCCGTCTGTTACCGACCAGCTGGGAAGCTCCAGATGTCGGAAGGTGCCGCAGAAGTGGCGATAAGCGCCCAGGGCGGCGCGACGGAATGACTTGGCTGCCACCTTGCCAACTGGCAAGTCTTTACCCCCCCCTGTCAGGCGGAGCTCGTAGACATTCAAGTCGGCGATGCGCTTGGCTGCTGCGCGGATGGTGCTTGGCGCACAGCGAAACTCTTCCGCCACTTCGCTGACCGTCTTGCCGGCGAGGGCATCAACGATCGATTGGTCACGGCCTGGATTGCGCAGGCCTGCGTAGATGACTGCTTGCATTGGGTTTCTCCAGGTAGAGCGCCGCCGCGCGCACTTAGGAAACGTCCTATTGCGACGGTGAGGGCTGGCCGTCAGGGTTCTCGCTCCAACGAAGGAGCGGGTTTAGATGGGGATGTGGTTCAGGGCGATATCAGTTGCCCTTGTGGTGCTCAGCACGAATGGCTGCGCGAGTTCGTTGGGGCATTTGTTCGATCCGTGCCCTTACACAGGAGTACAGCTCGATCTGAAATCGTGGGACGTTGTGGGCCCGCTAATGATCGTTGACCTGCCATTCTCTGCAGTGCTCGACACCGTCCTGCTGCCGATCGACCTGATCGATAACCGATCCTGCAACTGGTAGAGCGTCACTGCGCCGCGATTGCAGCGGATAGCAGCTATGTTTATGTGCTGGTGCTAACTGAATTCAGCAGGGGACTGAGCAATGCCCAGGGATCGTTCAACAGAAGAAGTGCGTGTCACGTTGGCTGAACTGTCGTTTCAGGATGAAGCGGCCGCACTGGTGTTGGAGCGCGCTGCGCTTGAGCTTCCTGACAGGCTGAGCGGCGAAGTAACGGAGGTAATCGAACTGCTACGCAAGCAGGCGGCGACCCTTCGATTGTTGGCGGAGCGGGTGCAAGAAGGTGGTATAGCGGTACTGCAATGAATAGTGCGGAGAAACAACTGCTGATGGCTCTGCGCACGACGTCGTTCAACAACGCATCCGTGGCGGACCGTCTGGGCTCTTTAGCCAGGCAAATACCGGAGTTGGACCGCGAGCTACGCGCGATGGCGAGCCAGTTGGAAAATGACGCCGACACCTTGGAGGTGTTTGTGCAGGAGATCCACGAGGGGCGGATCTTACGTAGTCCCTAATAGCCACAGTAGGTGGGTAACGCTTCAGGGGGATGGAAGGGGGTCCGCCATACGTCAATGGGTGGAGGAGTGCGCGATCCCTCCTATCTAGTAGAAACCCGGCATTCTGCCGGGCGTCGTTATGGGGCTAAGGCACCCGCTCAAACGGCGGGTGTGTCGTCTTCGCCGGGATCCTCTGGAGTGTCAGGACCGGGATCGTCCGGCGTCACCCAATCTTCGGGGCGCTGTTCTGGTAGCGGATCATTCGACGGTTGCTGCAGCGGGTCACCCGAGTCGCCAGGCATGGGTGAGTTTATGGGTTGGCCGGTACCTTGGCCGGGGTTCTGAACCGCATTGAATATTGTGAATCGGGACAGGGTCATACATCACCTCACTTGAGGCCGGGAATCGGCCTCAAAGTTTGGAGGTGATGGTCGAACGCTCGTTCAACCTTTTCACTGTGTCTGCCCGACCTTGCGTCGGCTTACTCCCTCACATCTCTTGCAGTCGTGGCGGCCGCCGCGAATAGGGCGTATAGGTGGTTCGCTCATTTCGGCCGGAGGCCCGCGAAATGCACAAGGATTTCGTTATCTGCTCATCAGCGGAATACGTAGTGCGCGCCCTAGCTGGCGGGATCGCGGTGCGGCGGTGAACGACTCAGAGAAGCAAATGCTGAAGACGCTGAGGTCGACATCCTTCAATAACGCCGCTGCGGCTGATCGCCTTACATTGGCGGCTACTCTTTTCCCGGCTATCGCCACAGAGCTATTGGGAATCGCGAATCAACTCGAGTTGGATGCGGGCGGCCTAGAAATTTTCGTCCGGGAAATCCACGAGGGGCGGATATCACGCTTGCCTTGATTCTGCGCCGCTCTGGGTTTGAGAGTTCGGAGAAGTAGCCCCTGGGGATCGACGGAGAGTCGCAAAGTCGGCGCGGGCCTTCGCGGTCATCTGGAGCAGTTGCTGCAACGATGGTTGGACCTGTTCCCTGGTTTGCATGGCTGATCCTCCGCCGATGTGATTCCGGTCACATAGTAGCTACTTGTCATCACGCGAATCTTGTCTCCGCTCCCGCGAAGCTGCAGCAAGTTGACTATAGCTCCTGCGCATCGCGCCGCGCGGCTTCTTGCCGGCCGAGCCTTTCGAGCTGGCGCGCCACGAAATCGGATGGCGTGACATCGTGGCGCGGAATAGCGAGGAGGGGAGCGGAGCCTTCCGGGCCCAGGTCATGGGCATGCATGATCAAGAGCTGAACCGCTTCGGAGATCTCCTCGATGCCATGCCAGCCCATCAGATCGGCGAAGACCTGCCTCGGCCCCGGGCGCAACCTGTGGCGCAGCAGTTCGTTGCAGTTATCGCCACCTGAGCCTCGGTCGATGAAGAACTTCGCGGAGGCTTCTTTTCCCAGGGCGTGAGTATTCAGGATGAGCAACTGAACCGCTTCGCTGATCTCGAGCAGGCCATGCCAGAGCATTAGGTTTTCCAGCATCGCCCGAGTGCCATGGCGCACCTGGTGCCGCAGCTCGATTTCGTCCAGGCGCTGGCGCTTTTCGGCAGAGGCCTTGCTGCGTTCCTTCTGGGACTTGGCCATCAGCCTTCCGCTCCGATGTCATCGCGCTTGCGGATGGTTAGCTGCTCAGCGCGAGCAATCGCTTCCTGGTAATCACGACGGAAACTGGCGACCTTGTCGGTTGCAGTGTCGATGATGTGAAAGAAGCCGCGGCCAGAGGGGCGGATCTGGTAGGCAGGCTTTTCCACTACGACGGTGCGGCGCTCTTCGAAGGCTGCCCGCGCGGCGGCGGTAAGCGGGAGCAGCTCGGCCAGCTGCGGGCGAAAGTTCAGCTGTTGCATGGCGGTCACCTCATCTGGAAGTTTTCATTCGTTTGAATGATGTGAAAGTGCCAGTTCCCGCTTATGCTTCGGCGGACATCCTGGGGAGGGGAATAGATGACAAAAACTGGTCTGAACGTGCTAGTCGCATGTGGTCTGGCGGCCATGGCAGGGGGCGCGCTTGCGGCGGGGTACAACTGCGATTGCTCGCAGATCGTGGGTTCATGCGCAGCCAGCATCTCTGTGAAGCCGACTGAGTCCACGAAAGGCTCATATGGTGCCGAGCTGACGATCACCTCATCGTCGCCCATCTGCTCAAAGGTCGATTACTACATCGACGGCACGCCCTATTTCACCGTGCTCAGCCAAGGGAATACGGCGTCCGACAGCACCTATGGGCTCAAGCCGATCTTTCGCGAGAACGTGAAAATTGAGAGCTGCAAAGTGTGCAAGCAGGTCGGAGGAGAGCAAGGCACCAAACCCGGAAACACTGATCAGAATCAGGAGAAGCCGGCCGACGTCGATTACTCCGGTACTTGGTCGCTCACCGGTACCTGCTCGTGGGGTAGCGGTTCTTCCAGCATCATTCTCACCAAAGCCGGCGAAGGACGCTATCGAGTGTCCGGAAGCCTTCCGAATCACTCGATCGATTCAGGGATTGTGGAGGGTACGAGCATTACGGTTCATGGCAGCCACTGGCTGGGGAACACGTCGACGTACTCCGGGACAATTACCGGCCCCACATCCATGCAAGGCACCTTCACCCAAGGAAACACTGCCGAGGTCTGCAACTGGACTGCGCATAAGTGAAGTGAAAGGCCCATCCGGGCCTTTCTGGTCTCACAAAAGTACCGCCTTATGTGAGCGTTTCGCGGCTCGCCCGGCTTGTTGCCGAACTGCCTGGGCTGTCGGTCACATGGCTGCATCCTCCGGCAGAGTTACCCGCGGGGCAGGGCGCGGGCGCCCTTGGTCCAGTCGCGCGCCGGAATTCCTATCTGCATTGTTGTGACGCAGAACGTACCGATGGTCGCGTCGCTGGGTGCATTCGAAAGGAGGGTTGTATACAGTCGGTCACCAACTAAGGGAGTAGTGACGTGGCCGTAGTTCTAAGGTTCTGGCTGATGGTCGTTGGGGCAGTTACGCCACTGCTTCTCGTCGACCTGACTCAGCGTCGCCAGATACTTTGGGTAGGCGTGATGTTCGCGACAGTCAGCTTTGTCTACGTCTCGATCCGGGCGGTTGCTCGAGTCAACGAGCCATTCAAGACCTGGTGCCGTACAAGCCGGGTCGGTCCCTCTGTCACCGGCTTCTGCGGCGCAGTGGTCTCCTCCACGCTCGCAGTGAGTCTGGTGGCGCTTCCTCTCCCGTTCTGGGCATGCGCCACTGTCAGCGGATTCCTGGCCTTTGCGGCACTGATGCTCGTCTTGGCCGATTGATCCCGACTGCGCGGCATTCGCCCATTCCTCGCCGGCGCGTTGGGCGGCTTCGAGGCTTTCGAAGTTGTCGGTGTCCGGCGTGATTCCGCAGCCTGGTTTCCACCTGCTCAGCACGTGCAGCGTATTGGCGTAGCTGCTGACTGTTGCCCACCGCTGGGCACCTGGAGTGCCGAGCCGGCTGTCGTGCGGGAAGGGGCGCGTCCAGGCCGGGGCGTTTTTTCCCTGCGTGGCCATACCTACGCCGCTCCGCTCGGCTCGGTGGCCTGGCGCCGGTGTGATGGCGTGAAATGAAGATAAGCCAATGCCTAATTTTATTGCAATAGGCATTGGCTAATTTTTTTGAACGAGGGTCGTGGAGACTTAGGCAGCGCCTTGCAATGTGCAGTCATGATCAAATACTGTATGGACATACAGTACTTGTAAGGAGCTATGGAAATGACGAAACAAGCGGTCTCGGCATCCACGGGTAGCGGCCTCAATGAGCTGGACCGGCTGCGCCTGCGGATCTCGGCGATGGTGGGAAGCCCTAAGGCTCAGGCCGATCGGCGCGCAGTGATCTGGCGCCTCGACAGCGACACGGACGAGGCTTGGAGCCAAGTGATGGATGAGTTGGCGGAGACGGATGGATTGACGGTAACCAAGCTCGAGGACGGGACGGCGGTGCTGGAGTGGCAGCCGGCCGAGGAGGAGGGCGAGGGTGCCCTGGAAGGAGGGGAAGAGCCACCGGCGGACTTTAAGGTGCAGTACCTACACGATCAGCCGGCGCCGTTCTAACGTTCAGTTTCTGGCTTATCTTCGGCCTTCGAGGCCGCATGCTGGTGCAAGCGGAATGAGATCTTTTCCAGTTCCGCTGTGAGTTGGTCAAGATGCAACAGCAGATCCCGCGCCTTGCTTGAGGAGTCCGCGCTGATTTGTACGTCTGTGGCTTCTGAAATCTGCAGGAGCCCTGTGCTTACAGAGCTGATGGTATCTAGCGCGGCAACAATTAATTTGCGGGTGTCCATCGTCGTATGCTCCGGGTGGGACTGCCGATCCGATTTGGACAGGGTGAAACGAAGAGGTACAACCTTATCGCTTTGTGCCGTCGGCTGCCGGAGATGTTGCTCTCCGGCAGCCACATACATTCGTATTAATCGCTGCGCTATTGTTGCCTCTCACAGTCCGCGTATGGCGGTACGGGCTCGCATTAGCGCAGAGGTCATGCCTCTTCTCTGTCGACCGCGTTCGAGCCGAGGCGCTTGGAAAGGGTTTCCAGCGTGCCCGCCAGTACACCTAGCTGGCGTAGCAAATCACGAGATTTTTCAGCCGCATTTGTCGCCAAGCTAGCATCCGCGGCGTCCGATATTTTTGCGAGCGAAGCGCTCACCGAGTTGATCTTTTCAATGGTGGTATGAATCAGATTCTCGAGTTCCAAACCAAAAGTCCTCCAGATTGAGTTCACATAGTTGGGACCAAACGAGACGGTGCTGAGTTCAGGCGAATTGGATTTCGGGGTAGGAGATTGAGCAGATGCATGGCGCGCGAGACGCGCTGAGTGGTAGCTAAAAGGCCGCCCTGGTAGGCGGCCTTGTCGAGGAGAAACCTTCGCGGGGATTCCCTTTTGACCAAGGGACTCTACCGGAAAATGAATAGGACCTCGACCAGCTGTGGACAAGCCACTGCTCAACCCCCGTCCCTGGCAATATCCATAAAAAGCCGCCAAGGTCGGGGGGCGAGCTTGGCGGCTGGGGACTTATCGAGAAGGTCAGACTTTCCAGCTTCTGCGGCGGATTTGGTCTGAATCCTCTTACGAGGACAAGGCGGCATTTGCGGATACCGCCTTACGCCATCAGCCTCCCTTCTGCGTGGCGCAACCAGAGCTTACACCTATTGGCATTTGGCCAGTATAACGACTCGCGCCAACTGAATCGCAATCCGAGCCTCTATGCGCCCACACTCAGCTTTCCGGCCGCCCACTTCTGCTCGAACTCGCGTTTGGCTCTGAGCTTGTGGTTCAGGCACTCGACCATCTGCTGGTCAGTCTTCCAGTTATCGCATCCCCGGGGCGCTTGGTAGAACTTGTCCCACGCGGCATCGTGCTGGCGCTGTGACTCAGCTGCAGCCTTCATGACCTGGGCGTCGTACTGATCGACTTGGTGAGAGGGTGGAGGAGAAGGGCGGAGCTGTTGCTGCTGGCGCGCTGCCTGCTCCTGGATCTTCGCCATGGCGGCCTGTGCGCGTTCCATCTGGCGCTCAGCCATGTACTCGATCGCCGCGACCCGCGCGTAGTACATCACCACGCAGGTGATGAGCACGCCAATGAGACCGAGGGGCCCAGGACTGGAAGGTTTGCGGATGGCGTCGTGCCATGAGGATGCTCCATGCGGTGATGGCTGAATGCTATGCACCTTTGGAACAAGAGGGAAGCGGCGACTTGGGGGGGCAGCGCTTGCCCGACTGGCAGGCGCCGCTCTCGTCGCTATTTCCAGTCGTCAATTTAGATCAGAAAGTTGCTTTGGATTGCTTGATGTATTCCAAGAAGTCAATGCAGTACGTCGGCGGCTTTTTGATTTTACAAACAGCAGGTATCTTGTATTTTGAAAGCACTTTTGGAAGATCGATTTGGATCTTCTCGTTTGAGACTAAGTTGAATCCCTTGTGCTCTGCTGACGCAATAATAATTAGGTCGTTTTCACCGACGCCAGCCCCATACTTGTCACCGACTATTCCAAGTAGTGACTTGAGCTCCGCAGCACACCTGAGTATTTCGGTGTTTGGGATAATTGTCGCGATCTCATTGTCTTCTAGCCATTTTCCGCAGTCGGGGGCTTTGTGGGAGACTTCTTCAAAGGCAATGTCTGGCATCTGTAATGTGCCAAAGAATACTTGGTTTTCTAGCCATTTCCAGAGCGCTGGAAAGTGCTCCTTCGGATAGTTGTCCCAAGCATAGATCATCGATGAAGCATCAAATGCCCACATAGTATCCCTTCAGATCTTGTATGTCTTTTACCTTAATTCCATCAAGGTAAGTGCTCGCTTTGGCTAGCGAGATGTTCTTCGCAACGAGTGATCCAAGGACCACTTTTACAAAACCGTCACCGAAAATGTGCATTGGCTCTCGATGGCGATAACCCCGGCTTCCGCCTTTTTCAGGCTCCGGAAGTTTTAGGCTATTCCGCCAGGCTCGGTAAGCGCTATAGTCCTCTGGTGTGATTCTGTTGTTATCTAAAAGTCTTCTTAAAATAACCTCGCCACTGACTCCCCACTTTTTCCGCTGAGGAGCTAGCCATTCGTCATACTCGCTCGCGTCCAACGGCATTTTCCTGTCATTGATTGCCGTAAGGAACTGATCAGGCACAAGTACGTGTCCCGCGAATTCGTTAGCCTCTCGCTCTGGGCCGCTCAGGTTATATAAGTCGCCATCATCGTCTATCGAACTGTGCTTATGCATGAGGATATGCCCGAGCTCATGCATCAGAGTGAAAGTCTGAAGTGTTTCGGAATACTGCTTCTTGACGAATATTAACGGGCATTCGACGTGGTAGATGGAGAACCCGAGAACTGGATTTTCCTTGGCAATTTGCCATTGCCCCTGATAGCCATTGCTCCGGAATACGAGTATGCCTCGACGCTCGATAGCTGCGCGATATTGATCAAATGTTGACTGAGTATGCAGTCCTAACCAATTGCGTGCGAAATCTGCCGCAGCTATTGGATCTTTTTCGATTTCGGGGTGGATGAAGCTCGGAGTATTGTCAGTCTCCACTTCATCCCGTAACTCTAGGTAAATATCTCTTTGCCGCTCTGCTCTTTCGATAAGAGCTCGAAGCTTATGCGAGATATTCGGTTTTTGGTTGGCGATACTTCGAAATGCTGGCGTATGAACGTTCTCGGGGCGAACGTCGCCTTCCTCCATAAAGAAGAGAATTCCTCGACCGAAGAAGTCAGCAATTTTCTTGAGCTGGCTATAGGTAAGCCCACGCTCACCATCAAGCGCTTTTCTGAGCGTCGCCTCGCTCACGCCAGTTTGTAGCGCAAGCTCGTGCAGCGATATACCGCTGTCCTCGCAGCACCAAGCTATCCGTCCGTGATTGAAATCTATCCTTTCCATTAACCCCGAACCTCAGTTCGCTTTACAGCCATGCATGGTCAAGCTTACGTATGGCAGGGAGTTCCGTCGAATTTTAGCGCCCAGTGGCTGGTCGTTTTCTACGCAAATTGCGCATTTCACACCAGCAGCCCATGTCCGTGGCATCGATCTCATCCTTGTGTCGTCGCCCCGAAAAGTGCATGCAGCACTGCCAGTTCAAGCACCGCAACGATGATGCAGCAGGCTACGAACTCAGGGCTGAACACTCGATTCGATTTCTGACCTGATCCAGGCCAGTCGAAGAGTGCGGAACAGAGGTCGCCGAGCATTTCGAGCAGACTCATTAAGAGGTCCCTCGCCTCGTCCTGAGGCACGCCGCTTTTGGTTACACCAGGTGCGCGTTCCAGACCAGCAGTACGCGCGCATGGATGTAAGTCTCATCCATCCGGATGACCCTATCCTTGTGCTGCTTGTTGTCCGAGATCATGTCGAAATGCTCGGCATCGTGAACCTGGAGGCGCTTGATGTAGAGGTGCCCCTGCCAGGTGAAGATGAACACCCCATCCCCGTTGAACGCCTGAACGCTGATGTTAACGATCATCGGGTCAGCATGCTTGATGGTGGGGTACATCGAGTTACCCCAGCCGTACACCATCTTCAGGTGATTCGGATCATCGTAGGTGACGCCGATCTTACGCAGCTGCTCCTGGCTGACCTTCACGTCGCGGAGCATTTCCATGTAATCGGCCGGCACCTGGCCGTTACCCATCGCGCCGCGGATGTCGTAGTGCGCGATGCTGATCTCGTCGCCTACCGGGCCAGGGCGGGAGAAGTCACCAACGATCACGTTCGTTTCGGTTGGCGAGGTTTCGGTTAGCGATTCCACCACCGCTTGGGCGATTTTTTGCTTTGCCGCGCCGGTTAGCCCTTTGCCATGACGCTGCAACATTTCCATGACCTTGTCAGCAGCAGATGCTGATGGCACGGGAACCTTGGGCGGTGCCACCAGCTGCGCTTCTTTCTCGCTCAAGCCCCAGTGCTCTGCTCCGACGGTGTCTGAAAAGAAGGAGATGAGCTCAATGAGCTTTGCTTTATCGATCCTGCCGGTGTTGATCCAGCCTTGGACAGACGGGGGTTTCACGCCGAACTGCTCTGCGAGAGCTTTTTTCGACATGTTCTTGGCGAGTCGGGCGGCCTCGATGGCGGCGCCGAGATTAGGTCCAGTAAGCATTGCCTAATTAACGTCAATCGCCCTCTGGTTAGGCAATGGCTTGCCATTTATTAGCTAATGCCTTATTTTCTCCGCAACCTGTCGGAGAAATGGCATGACACCACCCGAAGCAGCATCGAAGGCCGCCAAGTTAATCGGAAGCCAAGCGGCTCTCGCGCGACTCCTCAGAGTTCGACCGCCCACCGTCAGCCAGTGGTGTAACGGAGAACGCCCAATTCCTGCGCCTCGCGCCGTTCAGATCGAAACATTCACCAATGGCGAAGTCTCGCGGGTGGAGCTGTGCCCATCCTTCCCCTGGGCAGTCGTCGCTAATTGAAATTCCATCAGAGCTGAGTCGAAGGTCCGCATCACCGGGCCACCCCAGACAGTATTGATTATTTCAACTCGAGCCAGGTCGGCCTGCCTCTGTAGATGTTCATGCACGGTTTCGAACATCAACGGTGGCAGCGAAGCGAATAACGCATTGAGTTGAGCCTGCAGGGCGAACACCTGGCCCTGCAGATGGTGAATGGATGGCTGGCGCATGGGCGACTCCCTCGCTGGCAATGGTTCCAACGATAGGCGCGCAGTCGCCGAGGAAAAACTAGGACATGAACCACTCCGTACTAGACACCCGCCGGAAGGTGATGGCCGCCATCGTGAATGGCTATCCCGGTGGCAAGGACTGCGCCGCCGCACGCCTTGGCATCAACGAGAAGCGCCTGGAAAACCAGATCTACGAGACCGCCGGGTGCAAGCCGCTGAGTGACTCGGAGCTGCACCTGTTGGAGCAGCAGAACGGTACGCACCACCTGCCGAACTACATCTGCTCGCTGTATGGCGGGGTCTTCGTTCCGCTGCCTCATGTCGAGGAGTTGGACAGCGTCGAGTTGCACCAGCGCACGGTCACCGCGGCAGCTCGGAAGGGGAAGGTGGATCTGATGATCGCCGAGGCCCTGGCGGACGGGGAGATCGACGCGAGCGAAGCCGCAATGATCCTGGCACTCCACGCCAAGTACGTGGCAGCGCGGCATGAAGAAGTCCAGGCCACGATCGTTCTGTACGCCGCGAAGGACTGAAGCCCAGAAAAAACAAACCCCGGCGAGTGTGGGGACACGGGGCCGGGGTTCGTAGCAACGAGGGAAGTATGCATATGAAAACCGGATCGAACAACAGCGCGCCACGAAATCCCGCTAAGGCGAATCGTGGCGCGGAACTCTGGGAGCTCAGCCAATGAGCACCATCATCATGTCGGCCTGCTGGCCGCTGCAGGGGCTGACGCCGGCGCAGAAGGCTGTGCTGATCAGCTTGGCGGACAACGCGAACGACGAGGGCGTGTGCTGGCCTTCGGTGGCGAAGATCGCAGAGCGCACTTGCCTGTCCGAACGAGCGGTGCAGCAGGCGATCAAAGTGCTGAACGAGTGCAACGCGCTGACCATCGAAGCGCGCCAGGGGCGGTCGACGATGTTCACCGTAACCCCCGCAGCATTTGCACCCCCGCAGAAGGTTCACCCCCGCAGCAAATGCACCCCCGCAGGATCTGCACCCACCCCCGCACCTGCTGCACCCCCACCCCCGCAGGATCTGCACCCCACCCCCGCAGATGCTGCACCCAGAACCGTAATAGAACCTTCAGTAGAACCATCAAAGAACCTTTCGCCGGCCGGTTCCGGCCAGCCCGAGGATGAGGTGGCCCGCCAGGAGGCATGCCGCTCGATCTGGTCGGCATACGCGGCGGCCTACCAGCAGCGTTACAGCATCGCCCCGATTCGCAATGCCAAGGTCAACGGGCAAGTTCGCGAGCTGCTGAAGCGCTTGGGCACCGATGAGGCCCCGGCGGTGGCCGCCTACTTCGTCGGGATTAACGACGCCTACCTGATCCGCAACTGCCACGACCTGGGCTCGCTGCTCGCCAAGGCGGAGTCGTACCGCACCCAGTGGGCAACAGGCTCCCAGGTCAACGGCACCACTGCTCGGCAGATCGAGCAGACCCAGGCGAACGCGAACGCCGCCCAGGAGGCCGCGCGCAGCCTTCGCGAGAAGGGGGAGGGCAAGAAGAATGCTTTCCTCTGAAGAGCAATCCCAACTGGCCATGGCCATCGTTGCAACCGCGGAAGTCCTGGGTCAGCTGATGAGCGCCAAGGCCGCCGAGATGATGGCCGAGGATCTTGCGGCGCACCCTGTCGAGCTGATCGCCAATGCCCTGCGCGCGTGCCGTCGTGAGCTGACCGGCAAGCTCACATTGGCGGCGATCCTGCAGCGGGTCCACGGCGCCGATGGCCGCCCCGAGCCGAACGAGGCATGGGCGATCGCCATGCAGTCGATGGACGAGGCCGAGACGGTGCTCATGACGCCGGAAATTCAGAAGGCGGCGGCCGCGGCGACGCCGATCTACGAAGCCGGCGACAAGGTGGGTGCCCGGATGGCGTTCATCTCGGCCTACGAGCGCTTCACGCTCGCCGCCCGCCAAGAAGCGCGTCCGGTGAGTTGGGCGCTGTCCTTGGGGCATGACCAGAACAGCCGGGCTCGCGCCATCGAGGAGGCGCGCGTGCTGGGGCGTCTTCCTGCGCCCACTGCAACCCTGCTGCTCACCCATCACAACCTGGAGCCTGCGGGCGAGGGCGGCAGGGCCATGGCTATAGAACTTTCCCAGGCCAAGGCCATCTTGGAGCGGTACGTGGAGGCAGAACTGGCGGTGCTCGATGGCCGCTCTGTCACCTTCGGCGCACGCACTCTGACGATGGCTGACTTGGATGAGATCCGCGCCGGCCGACAGGAGTGGGAGCGCAAAGTGGCGAATCTCGAAAGCGCCGCTCGCGGCAGGTCCCGACCCTACAAACTGGCGGTGTTCTGATGAACTGGTTCGATCGTGTGTTGGAGCCCTTCGCTCCCGGCTTCGTGGCCAGTCGCCTGCGGAGTCGTGCACTGATCAGCGGCGCAAGTGCAGAGGAGGCGGACGCCTCTATCATCCAATTCGCCCAGGCCCTTGGCGCAGGTGCGCTGCGCGGTGACGAATTCAACTCTGTCGCCGAGCAGACGCCGCGCCTGATGCGCGCCTTGGCCGACGGCCTCGGGGTCGCTCGGGGCGCCCTGAAGCAGATGGCCAACGACGGTCAGCTGACCGCCAATGTGGTCATCAACGCCTTGCTGAAGCACGCCTCCGGCCCTTCGACTGGATTCGCTATTCCAACAATCTGCTGGGCCTCTATGCCCGCGTGAAGCCCGCAGAGCTGTACATCCAGCACTACCGAGGGCCGGCAGCGCCGGTCGACGGTGCGGAGGCGTACCAAGTCCGCCGAGCCGACCTGGACGAGCCC
>NZ_JBLUQC010000013.1:0-174589 GCF_048068435.1 Pseudomonas sp. NY15437 | reverse complement strand
AAGTGATCGTTGCGATCAACAAGGACGAAGAGGCGCCGATCTTCCAGGTGGCCGACTACGGCCTGGTCGCCGACCTGTTCGAAGCCGTACCGGAGCTGGAAAAGGCCGTCTAAGCCCGATCCGCTCAAGGAAGGAACCCGCCCCACGTGGCGGGTTCTTTCATTTCAGGTCCCTGATTTTCCTCGGGAATGGTCGTTTCGCCGCGCCGATGACCCATTGGTCACGAATCTTTGCCGAGAAGTCCACCGGCGAAGGTGTCTCATCTACAATGCGCGACGTCTCCAGTTCCTGAATGTGTTCAATCGACACCTGGCTACCGAGGTTTTCATGATCATCAAACCGCGCGTGCGTGGCTTCATCTGCGTCACTACCCACCCGACCGGCTGTGAAGCCAACGTCAAGGAACAGATCGACTACGTCGAGGCGCACGGCCCCATCGCCAACGGTCCGAAGAAGGTCCTGGTCATCGGTTCCTCCACCGGCTACGGCCTCGCCGCGCGCATCAGCGCCGCCTTTGGCGCCGGCGCCGACACCCTGGGCGTGTTCTTCGAGCGCCCCGGCAGCGAGACCAAGGCGGGCACCGCCGGCTGGTACAACTCCGCCGCCTTCGAGAAATTTGCCCACGCCAAGGGCCTGTATGCGCGCAGCATCAACGGCGACGCCTTCTCCGATGAGGTGAAGCAGGTCACCATCGACACCATCAAGCAGGACCTGGGCAAGGTCGACCTGGTCGTCTACAGCCTGGCCGCGCCGCGCCGTACCCATCCCAAGACCGGCGAGGTCTTCAATTCCGTGCTCAAGCCGGTCGGCAAGACCGTCAACTTCCGTGGCCTGGACACCGACAAGGAAGTGATCAAGGAAAGCGTGATGGAGCCGGCCACCGAAGCCGAGATCGCCAACACCGTGGCGGTGATGGGCGGCGAAGACTGGCAGATGTGGATCGATGCGCTGCAGGAAGCCGGCGTGCTGGCCGATGGCGCCAAGACCACCGCCTTTACCTACCTGGGCGAAGAAATCACCCACGACCTGTACTGGAACGGCTCCATCGGCGCCGCCAAGAAGGACCTGGACCAGAAGGTCCTGGGCATTCGCGAGAAGCTGGCGGCCACCGGTGGCGACGCTCGCGTTTCCGTGCTGAAGGCCGTGGTCACCCAGGCCAGCTCGGCCATCCCGATGATGCCGCTGTACCTGTCGCTGCTGTTCAAGGTGATGAAGGAGAAGGGCACCCACGAAGGCTGCATCGAGCAGGTCGACGGCCTGTTCCGCGAGAGCCTGTACGGCGCCGAGCCGCACCTGGACGCCGACGGCCGCCTGCGCGCCGACTACAAGGAACTGCGGCCGGACGTGCAGGACACCGTGAAGGACCTGTGGAATAAGGTGACCAACGAAAACCTGTACCAGTTGACCGACTTCACCGGCTACAAGACCGAGTTCCTGCGCCTGTTCGGCTTCGAGATCGCCGGCGTGGACTACGAGCAGGACGTCAACCCGGACGTGCAGATTCCGAATCTGATCCAGCTCTGAGTTCGGTACATAAGGAAACGGCGCCCCAGGGCGCCGTTTCTGCTTCTGTCGGATTCAGTTCGCCGCCGTCACCGGCGTGTGGTTCTGCTGCAGGAAGTCCAGGTAGAGGCGGGCGGTTTCCTCGGGGCGCTCGATCATCGGCACGTGGCCGCAATCGCGCAGGATCGCCACGCTGGGCTTCTTCAGCAGCGGCTTCATCACCTCGATGCTGGAAACGTCCAGCACCCGGTCGCGGTCGCCCCACAGCAGCAGGGTCGGCGCGGTGATCTTCGGCAGCTCCGGCTCCAGCGGAATATAGCGTTCGCGCAACTGCTGGAAGACCATGCCGTTGAAGGCGCTGCGCTCCAGCGAGCGTTCGGCCAGGTAATCGCGCAGTCGCGCCGGCAGAGGAGGCTTCTGCACGAAGACGAAGTCGAGCAGGGCGGGGAAGTCATCCACCGAGCGCAGCACCAGCGGATTGTCGCCGCCCTTGAGCAGGCGCTCGAACAACTCGCTCTGGTGTGGCGCCGTGACGCCGGCGTTGTCGAACAGCGCGACCGACAAGACTTCCTGTGGATGTCGCGCCGCCAGCAGCGCGGCGATGTGCCCGCCCATGGAGTTGCCCACCACGTGGAAGCGGCCGATACCCTGTTCGCGCATGAAGTCGGCCAGGCGCTCGGCCTGGGTGCCCACGTCGTAGCTGATGTTGGCGGGCTTGCTGCTGTCGCCGAAGCCCGGCAGGTCGACGGCGATGACGTGGTAGTCCTTGGTCAGGAAGCGGGCGAAGCGCGGCCAGTTGCTCTTGTCCGCGCCGAAGCCGTGGATCAGCAGGATGGTCTGCGCCTTCTCCGGGCCGCCCTCGTAATAAGTGATGTTCAGGTCATCGACCTGCAGGCTGTTGCTCGACAGCCGAGCGCGGGCGCTTTCGACGTACTGCGCGGTGGCCAGGAGGGTGGAGGGGAAGGCGTAGAGGACGCCAGCGGCAACGGCTATCGCCAGTAGAAGGGCCAGAAGGGCTTTCTTCATGAGAAGTCCTTATTACCAAATCGGGTCGGTGTGCTTTACGCTAGCATTTTGCGGCTCTAAGCATGGCCGTTCTTTCTTCTGGTGAGCGAGACTACCGATGCCTGACTGCTCCACGATGCTCCGTGCGGCACTGTTGCTGGTGACTTTCTCCATGCCCCTGGCCAGTGTCGCGGCCGGCAAGTGCGAGCGCCTGGTGGCCACCGGCAACCCGGAATACCCGCCCTACCTGTGGCGCGACCCGGCGCAGCCCGAGCGCCTGATCGGCGCCAATGCCGATCTGCTGGAGCAGATCGGCAAGGCGGTCGGGGTAAGTATCCGCGTGATCTACACCGGCTCCTGGGCGCGCGCGCAGGAAGAGGCGCGCCTGGGGCGGGTCGACCTGATCGCCGGCGCCTTCCTCACCCCGCCGCGGCTGGAAACCATGGATTACATCCACCCGGCCTTCCTCACCACCGACAACGTGGTGTGGATGCGCAAGGACGCCACGTCGCCCTACCGTGGTCGTGACGACCTCAAGGGCCTGAAGGGTGGCACTCTGGTGAACAACAGCTTCGGCCCGGACTTCGACGCCTTCGCCAAGCAGGAGCTGACCCTGGAAGAAGTGCCCAGCCTGACCCAGGCCTTCCAGAAGCTGCTGCTCAAGCGTTCGGACTATGTGATCTACGAGCACTATCCCGGCCTGGCGGTGGCCGATACGCTCGGCATGGCCGACGACCTGCAGCCCCTGGAACCGCCGGTCTCCAGCGAAGGTCTGTACCTGACCGTGGCGCACAACTCGGCCTGCAACGACCCGTGGCTGCGCGGACAACTGGCGAAAAAAATGACAGAATTGACGGCCGCCGGAGTCCCGCAGCGCCTGCTGCAGGACAACCTGGCCCGCTGGAAGGCCCAGCAATTGCAGCCTGCCAGCACTCCCACCGAGTAGGACAAGAGATTTCGTGATCAATCGACGGATGATGGTCGCCGGCCTGGCGCTGTGTGCACTGGCCGGCTGTGCGACGAACGACCCGGCACCCAACGAGCAGATGCGCCTCACCGAGCAGGCGCTGGAACAGGCCAAGGCCGTGGGCGCGACCGATGACCTGGCCGAGCTGAAGCTCGCCGACGACAAGTACCAGGCCGCCAAGGGCGCCCTGGCGGTCGGCTCGAACAAGAAGGCCCGGCAACTGGCCGAACAGGCCGAGCTCGACGCCCGTCTCGCCGAGGCCAAGGAGCTGACGCGCAAGAGCGCCGAGCAGTTGGCCGAGCAGAACAAGAGCATCAACCGCCTGCGCAAACAGTTGGGAGAGGTGCAATGACTCCCGTACAACTGTTGCGTCGTGGCGCCGCATGGATCGCCGCAGTGTCCGCCGCCGCGCTGCTGGCCGGCTGCGCCAACAGCCAGCTCAGCGAGAAGTCCCTGGAGCAGGCACGCCTGCAATTCCAGGCGGTGAAGGAAGATTCCGCCGTCCTGCGCAGCGCGCCGAAAGACGTGATCCGCGCCGGCGAGTCGCTGGCCCGTGCCGAACGCCTGTCCAATTACTGGGGCAGCAGCGATGACGTATTGCAATACGCCTATCTCAGCCAGCGCTACAGCGAGATCGCCCGCGAGCACAGCAACCTGGCGCTGAACCAGGAGCGCCTGGGCAAGCAGCAGCTGGAGCGCGAGCGCCTGCAGCTGGCGATGCGCGAGGCCCGCCTGCTCAATGTGCAGGAGCAGAGCAAGTGGCTGGAGCAGCAGATGGTCAGCCTCGCCACCAACGAAACCGAGCGCGGCCTGGTGCTGACCCTGGGGGACGTGCTGTTCGACAGCGGCGCGGCGGATCTCACGCCGGCGGCCAACCGCACCGTACTCAAGGTGGTGCAGTTCCTCCAGCTCAATCCGCGCCGTGTGATCCGCATCGAGGGCTACACCGATGCCGAGGGCGACCGCGAGCAGAACCTGCAACTGTCCAGGGATCGCGCGCAGGCCGTGGCGGACGCCCTGACCGACCTGGGGGTGGACGCCAAACGCATTCAGGTGCAGGGCTACGGCGAGGCCTATCCGGTGTCGGACAATGCCTCCTCGCTGGGGCGCGCGCAGAACCGCCGGGTGGAGATCGTCTTCTCCGACGAGAAGGGCCAGCTCGGCGCCGAGCGCTGACCCCTTCGCAATATCCCGTCACAGGAAAACCCCGGATGCCTTGGCTCCGGGGTTTTTCGTCTGGGGCATCTCGAAAATTTTCGAGTCGCAGCTTGGCGAAAATAACCAGGTGCGACTAATCCCCTCAGGGGAGCTGTAAACGAGAGAACCAGATGCCTTCGGAAAACAAGCTGTTGAATGTAATCGTGGCGGACCCGCAACCGATGATTGGTTGGGGCCTGGAACGCTATCTGCTGGAGCGTGAACTGGCGCAGGTGAAAGCCTTCGTCAGCGACACCGACAGCCTGCTGGATGTGCTCGATGCCCATCCCGAGGTCGACCTGGCCATCGTCGAGCTGGCGCTGCCCGGTGCCCGCGGGCGTGACGGCGTGCACCTGATCGAGTGGCTGCAGCGCCACCATCCGGACGTGCCGGTGCTGGTCTACTCGGTCATGGGCGCGCCGCTGCTGGCGAGCGCGGCGGTCAAGTGCGGCGCGGTGGGCTACGTGTGCAAGCGCAACCCGTTGAACCTGCTGGACGAAGCCTTCGCCCGCATTCGCAAGGGCGAAACCTACATCGACCCGATGCTGCGGCCGCCGCGGCATACCGGCAAGCCACTGAGCCCCACCGAGATCGATATCATCCGTCGCCTGGCCCATGGCGCCACGGTGGGGGAAATCGCCGAACGGACCAACCGCAGCGTGTCCACCATCAGCACCCACAAGCGCAATGCCATGCAGAAACTCGGCCTGACCACCGACGCCCAACTGGTGGTGGCCGGGCTGCTGGACTGGCTCGGGGAGATCTGAGCGGGCGGGACGGCGCAACTGTATCGGACGGAATGCCTCCGACTGTTCTGGAACAGTTTCCGGTTTTTGGCTACTGTTTCGGTTCAATGACCGAGGGATGGCCGTCATGTCCAATCTGCTGCTGTACCAGCGCATCGCCCAGCAACTGGCGGAAGACATCCGTCGTGGTGTCTACCAGCCGGGCGAGCGCGTGCCGTCCGTGCGCAAGCTGAGCACCCAGCTCAACGTCAGTCATGCCACGGTGCTCCAGGCCTATGCCACCCTCGAAGACCAGGGCCTGATCCGCGCGCGCCCGCAGTCCGGCTTCTACGTGCACCGTACGCCGGCGCTGACCGCCTCGACCCCGGACATCGCCCGCGTCGAACGCCCCGGCCTGGTCACCCGCAGCAGCATCATCAACCAGGTGCTCGCCGAAGCGCGCCGCGAAGGCGTGTTCCCGTTGGGCGCCGCAGTGCCGCACGTGGACTACCTGCCGGTCCGCGCGTTGCACCAGCAATTGGCCAAGGTCACGCGCTTTTCCAGCCCGCGCGCCTTCAGCTACATGTTCAGCCCCGGCTACGAGCCGCTGCGCCGCCAGGTGGCGATCCGCATGCGCGATGCCGGCGTGGTGGTCGATCCGACCCAGGTGACCATCACCCATGGCTGCGTGGACGCCATCCACATGGCCTTGCGCGTGATGACCCGCCCGGGCGACCTGATCGCCACCGAGTCGCCGAGCTACTACGGCCTGCTGCAGTTGGCCGACATCCTGGGCCTGAAGGTCATCGAGATTCCCAGCGACCCCCTCACCGGCATCAGCCTGGAGGCGTTGCAACTGGCCGCCAACCAGTGGCCGATCAAGGCGCTGGTGCTGACCGCGCGGCTGAGCAACCCGCTCGGCGGGACCATACCCGAAGATCGCCAGAAGGCGCTGCTCAAGCTCACCGCCGAGCACAACATCGGGGTGATCGAGGACGACATCTACGGCGAGCTGATGTTCGACCAGGGCCAGACCAAGGCGCTCAAGGCCCACGATCGCGATGGCCGCGTGGTGTATTGCTCGAGCTTCTCCAAGACGATTTCCCCCGGGGTGCGCATCGGCTGGATCATCACCGAGCGCTACCAGGAGGAAATCCGCCGGTTGCAGACCTTCACCACCCATTCCGCGTGCACCGTGACCCAGATGGGCGTGGCGGCCTACCTGGAAAACGGCGGCTACGACCGGCACCTGCGCTACATCCGCCAGGAGTACCGGAAGAACATGACCGCCTACCAGCTGGCGGTGCAGCAGTACTTCCCCGAAGGCACGCAGATGACCCGGCCCAAGGGCGGTTTCATCCTCTGGGTCAGCCTGCCGGCCAAGGTAAACACCAAGGAGCTGCACGTGCGGGCGCTGGAGCAGGGCATCAGCATTGCGCCGGGGCTGATCTTCAGTAACACCGAGCAGTTCAACAACTGCCTGCGCCTGACCTGTGGCATACCCTGGGACCGCGAGGCGGAGCGGGCGATCATGACCCTCGGCATGCTGGCCAACCAGCTTTGCCAGGAAGAACTGATCGCCGCGTAGGCGCTTGGCTTGCGCAGGAGCGGACTTCGTCCGCGATAGGTCCGCCTCTTGCCGGATACGATCGCGGACGGAGTCCGCTCCTACGTAAACGGCTTGATATTGGCGTTAACCCGTTTACCCACGTCGCCTCGTCCAAGGAAGTTGACCCCTCGACGAGGCCGCCACCGTGCCGCTTGCCACACCCGAGCTTCCGCCTGCCCGCCACCGCGCTACCCCGGCGCCTGCGCCATCGGCGATACTCGGCCACTGGCGAGACGCCAGCCGACACCCGCCCCGCAATGGATCGAGCAAGTTGAAGACACCCCTCACGGATGAAAACGACGCGGCGTTGCTGCGGCGTTATCGACACGGCGACGCCGAAGCTTTCGGCGAGCTTTACGCTCGCCATCGCCTGGGCCTGTTCCGCTTCCTCTGCGGCCTGTGCGGCGACACCGCCCAGGCCGAGGAAGTGTTCCAGGAAACCTGGCTGAGCCTGATCCGCAGCGACAGCCAGCCACTAGGCGCGGCCAGCTTCAAGACCTGGCTGTACCAGATCGGCCGCAACCGCCTGATCGACCATTGGCGCAAGCTGGGCCGCCAGCTTGGGCGACAGGAAAGCTTCGACGAGCAGCTGCATGGCGAGGCGCTGGACGGCGAGGGTGTCGACCCCGAACGCGAACTGAGCCTGGCCCGCGACCAGCAGCGCCTGCAGGGCGCCTTGCAGGAACTGCCGCAAGAGCAGCGCGAAGTGTTCCTCCTGCGTGCCCACGGCGACCTGGAGCTGAGCGAAATTGCCGAGCTGACGAAAACGCCGGCAGAAACCGTGAAGAGCCGGCTGCGCTATGCGCTGCAGAAATTGCGTCGGTTGCTGTCCGACCCGTCGGTGACCGAGGAGGTGAACCCATGAACCGCGATCCGCGCGAGCAGGCAGTGCTCGAGCACTACCGCCGGCACAGCGAGGAGCAGCCCTCGGCGCAGGTGGACGCGCGCATCCTGGCCGCCGCCCGAGCCCAGGCGCAGAGCACGTCGCCGTCTCTGGCCCTGCGCCTGCATCACTGGTTGCTGGGCGCCGGCAGCCGCCAGCGCTGGGGCGTCGCCGTGGCCGGCCTGGCGACCCTGGGGATCGGCCTGAGCCTGACCTTGCGCACCTACGAGGAGGCGCCGAAACGCTTCGACGCGCCAGTGGCGCCGGCGATGATGCCTGCGCCTGCGCCGGCCATGGCGCCGCCGGCAGCCCCGGCCGCCGCGCCCTATGCGGCGGAGCCGAGCATGGCTGCGCCGCAGCGAGATGACGCGGCAGCCGGCGCTTCGATGGCAGAGCTCGCCAAGCCTGCCCCGATGAGCAAGAAAATTGCCATGGAGAATGCCAAGGCCAAGGCACAGGCAACAGCTCGGGAGCTTTCCGATGCCCAGAGCAAGCCGGACACGCAGGCCCAGGGGAAGCTCCAAGCCCTGGCGGAAGAGGTCGACGAGCCACGCGCCAGCTTGTTGCGCCTGCGCGACTTGCAGGACAAGCGGCAGAAGGAGGAGGCTGAACGAGTGCGCGAGAGTCTTCGGCAACGCTTCCCGGCCCTGGATATCGACAAGGCTCTGAAGGAATTGCCTGACAACCCTTGATCAATGACAGGCCGGCTCCGGCCCCCGTCTGTCAGACTGATGGTCGTAACGGCTTGTCATGGCCAGGTGCTTGCTCCGCCACGCCGTACGCGCCAGCATTGCGCGGTTTTTCCGATGGTCCGCTCCATGAAAACGTCCCGAATTGTTGTAGTCGCCAGTTTGTCCTTGCTGCTCGCTGCCTGTGGCGACGAGCACAAGGACAAGGTTGCCGCTCCAGCCCCGGCACCGGCCCCCTCCGTACCGGCCGCTCCCGCTGTACCGCCCAAGGCAACCGCCCCGGCGCCAGCCAGTGCGCCCGCGCCCAAGCCAGCTGCCGAGCAGCCTCGCGAGTCGGAAGCCAAGCCCGCTGCCGCCAAGGCCGTGGCCTCGCCCAAGGCGCCGGCGGTCGAGGCATCGATCAAGCCGGAGGCCAAGGCCCCTTCGAAGACGCCGGCGCAGGTGAAAAAACCGGTCGACCCTGTGGTCAAGCAGGCGCTGCCGCCGGTCAAGCTCGACCTGCGTCTGCCCAAGGAACTGGTGCATCAGCTGGAGCCGGATGAGTCACTGAGCGAGGTGGAGGAAGAAAAACCGATCCTGCCGCCGATGTTCCGCCAGAAGGACGAGAAAGCAGGCTCGAGCCCGTTCGCGGTGGGCGGCCGGCTGATCCAGCGCGAGCCCAACGAGCGTGAAAATGGCGATGACAGCTGGCACTCGGATATCCGCGGCGCCGAGCTGCAGTTCCAGTTCCGCAACTGATTGCTCCGCTCCCTTGTGGGAGCAACTGTCTTTATCTGAAGCCCCGTGCTGGCGATTTTTCCTTCTCCCTAACCCTCTCCCTGAAGGGAGAGGGGACTGGTCGGTGCAGGAGGAGTCCATGGCGTCAGCCGGTACGGGCTACTCCCTCTCCCTTCGGAGCGGGGTGCGTAGCCTGGGCGGGGGAGAGGGCATGTCCCTGCGCGATATTTCAGGTAGGAGCAGCTGTCTTCTTCTGAAAGTCCGTGCCTGTGTTTCCCTCTCCCTAACCCTCTCCCTGAAGGGAGAGGGGACCGTATGGTGCAGGATGAAACCTTAGCGTCAACCGGCACGGAGAGCGCCCTCTCCCTTCAGGGAGAGGGCGGGGGAGAGGGCACATCCGGGCACGACATATCAGGTAGGAGCAACTGTTTTCATCTGAAGCCCCGTGCTGACGATTTTTCCCTCTCCCTAACCCTGGCTGCGCGCCCCGCTCCGAAGGGAGAGGAGACCGTATGGTGCAGGATGAAACCTCAGCGTCAGCCGGCACGGACAGCTCCCTCTCCCTTCAGGGAGAGGGCGGGGGAGAGGGCACATCCCGGCACGACATATCAGGAAGGAGCGGACTCTGTCCGCGATCGCGCGCACGGCGCGCTCCTACAAAAGCAACAGTGCCGGACGCGGTCCCTGGCCGCCGGAGAAGAGAATCGCCGGTGCGATTGGCAGCGCCCAGGTCGGCGCGTGAGCATCACTCAGAAGCGATGCACCCCCGTCCGAATCGCCTCGAACAGCGCGCCGTCCAGCGGCCGGTACGCCGCCTCGCCGGGCAGCCGGACGAACAGCGCATCGGCCACGGCTGACGGATCGTAGGCGTTGCGCTTGAGGTCGTTCTTCTTGTACTTGAAGGTCCCCGTGGTTTCCACTTGGGCCAGCAGGCGCAGGAACAGCGGCACGGCGTAGGCGGGCAGCTCGCGGTCCAGATGCGCCGCCAGCTGCGTCGTGTCGAGGCTGGCGCCGTCGGCTAGGCGCAGCGCGGCCATGCCGCAGCGGCCATTGGTGCCGGGGATCTCCACGCCGTACACCACCGCATCCTCCACACCGGGGAAGGCGCCCAGGGCATTCTCCACCTCGGTGGTGGAGACATTCTCGCCCTTCCAGCGGAAGGTGTCGCCCAGGCGGTCGACGAACTGGGTGTGCTTGAAGCCGATGTCGCGCATCAGGTCGCCGGTGTTGAACCAGGCGTCACCCTCCTTGAACACGTTGCGGTAGATCACCGCCTCGCTCTTGGCCGGGTCGGTGTAGCCGTCGAACGGCCACTTGTCGCTGATCTCGCTGATGAGCAGGCCGGCCTCGCCCTTGTCGACCTTTTCCATGAAGCCGCGGGCATTGCGCACTGGCTGGTCGTGTTCCAGGTCATAGCGCACGATGGCGTAGGTTGCCGGCGAGAAGCCCACCGTATTGTCGAAGTTGAATACATTGGTGAAGCCGATGTTGCCCTCGCTGGAGGCATAGAACTCGGTGATGCGCTCGATGCCGAAGCGCTCCTTGAACTCGTTCCAGATCGACGGGCGCAGGCCGTTGCCGATCATGCAGGTCAGGCTGTTGCCGCGCTCTTCCGCGCATTCTGGCTGATTGAGCAGGTAGCGGCAGAGCTCGCCGATATAGCCGAAGCAGGTCGCCTGGTAGGTCTGCACGTCCTTCCAGAAGGCGCTGGCGGAGAACCGGCGGCGCAGGGCGATGGCCGCGCCGCCAGCCAGCACGGCGCTCCAGCACACGGTCACGGCGTTGTTGTGGTAGCAGGGCAGGGTCAGGTAGAGCACGTCGCTATTGGTCAGGCCGAGCCCG
The DNA here is from genome assembly GCF_048068435.1 of Pseudomonas sp. NY15437. Classification (NCBI taxonomy): domain Bacteria; kingdom Pseudomonadati; phylum Pseudomonadota; class Gammaproteobacteria; order Pseudomonadales; family Pseudomonadaceae; genus Pseudomonas; species Pseudomonas sp. NY15437. The sequence goes on along the minus strand of NZ_JBLUQC010000013.1, from coordinate 163,452 downwards.
GAATGACCGAAGCCGCCATAGGCCTTGATCCATTTGCCGTGGCTCATGATCGAGGCTTTCGGCAGGCCGGTGGTGCCGGAGGTGTAGATGTAGAAGCAGGCGTCCTTCAGGCGCACCCGCGCGGTCTCGGCAAGGTTGTTGGAGTCCTGCTCCTGGGCCAGGCGCATCAGGCTCTGCCAGCCGGCGGGGGCTTGGGCCGAGTCTTCACCGTCGGCGATCCAGTAGCAGCGTCCGCCGCTGTTCTCCAGGGCGGGGCGGACGTCCTCGAACGCCTCGCGCAGTTCTTCGCCGACCACGAAGTGGCTGGGCTTGACCAGGTTCAAGCTATGGCTGAGCACCTGGCCGCGCTGGGTGGTGTTGACCAGCGCGCCGATGGCGCCGAGCTTGGCCAGGGCGGCGAGCACCACCATGAGTTCAGCGCGGTTTTCCAGCATCACCGCGACCACGCTGGCGTGGCCCACGCCTTCGGCCTGGAAGGCCCGTGCCAGGCGGTTGGCCCAGCCATTGAAGAGGGCGTAGGACAGCCGCCGGCGCTCGTCGATCAGCGCCGGGCTGTCCGGGTACAGGCGCGCGGCGCGTTCCAGCGCCCAGCCCAGGGAGAGGTTCTTCTCGCGGTTACGTATGCCGGTGTAGTACAGCCCGCGCAGCATGCGGGGTACGCGGCCGAGGGTGGCCGGCAGGTGGGCCAGGAAGCGGGTCGGGGTGATGATGTCGGCGTGGGTCATTGACGCGTGCCCTTATTGTCATTGTTGTCTGGCGTGCAGACGCTCTGCCGCGACTCTAGGCCGCTCCCTGGCGGCAGACTATGGCCCGGGCGCGCGCATGGCCGGGCAGATCGGCAAACCGGCCAGCGGAGCGTTCATCGCAGTCTAGGAGCGGATAGTCGGAGAGCCAGGGTGGGTTTGTGTCGATTGGTAAACGCCGCGGGGCACGCTGCTGGCGGCTATGCGGCGGATAACGCGTGCCGCGTTATGCGCCCTACGTGGATATGACGGCGTAGGGCGAATAACCGTTTACGGTTATCCGCCGTTGGCCGGGGTGCGATGGGTGGAGGTCAATCGAGAAACAGGTCGGGCACCAGGCTGCCGCCGCTGGGGTCGAAGCGGTACTGCTCGAAATTGCTCTGGCCCTGTTCGCGGAGAATGTCTTCGTCGATCAGCAGGCGGCCACTGATGGCGCGCTCGCGGCTGGAGAGGATGGCATGGGCGGCGTCGGCCATGATCGCCGGCGTGCGGGCGCGCTTGAAGGCATCCCGGCTGCCCAGCTCGAATTCGATGGCGGCGGTGGCGATCATGGTCTTGGGCCACAGGCCGTTGACGCTGATGCCGTACTTCTTGAACTCCTCGTGCATGCCCAGCGTGAGCATGCTCATGCCGTACTTGGTGACGGTGTAGGGGCCGTGCTGGGCGAACCACTTGCCGGCCAGGTTGATCGGCGGCGACAGGCTGAGGATGTGGCCCTTGCTCTGCTTCAGGTAGGGCAGCGCGGCCTGGCTGCAGACCATCACGGCGCGGGTGTTGATCTGGTACATCAGGTCGAAGCGCTTGGGCTCCAGGCGCTCCACGCCCACCAGCTTGATGGCGCCGGCGTTGTTCACCAGCGCGTCGATGCCGCCGAAGTGCCCGGCGGCCTTGGCCATCGCCTCGCGCACGGCGTTTTCATCGCGTACGTCCAGCTGCAGGGCCAGTGCCTGGCCGCCGGCGGCCTGTACTTCCTCGGCGACGCTGAAGATGGTGCCTTCGAGTTTCGGGTGGGGTTCGGCGCTCTTGGCGGCGATGACGATGTTGGCGCCGTCGCGCGCGGCACGCAGGGCGATCTCGCGGCCGATGCCGCGGCTGGCGCCGGTGATGAAGAGGGTCTTGCCGTTGAGGGACATGGTTGGGGCTCCGTGTTCTTGTTGTCGTTGTCGACGGAATCGCGGATGAATCCGCTCCTGTGAAATGTGCTTGCTGATGTCCGGTGCGCCTGGGCCTGCCCTCACCCTAACCCTCTCCCAGAGGGAGAGGGGACTGTTCGGAGCAGGATGAAACCGTGCATTCAGCCGGCACAATCGGCCCCCTCTTCTCGGGGAGAGGGCTGGGGTGAGGGGATGAGAGGTTCAGGCGGACTCCAGCGCCTCGACCTCCACCAGCAACTGCCGCGACTTCACCTGCTCGCCCTTGCTCACCTGCACCCGGCGGATCACGCCGTCGACGCCGGCCTTGAGCGGGTGCTCCATCTTCATCGCTTCCAGCACCAGCAGCAGCTGGCCCTTGCTGACCCGCGCGCCCTCGGCCACCAGCACGTCGACGATGGCGCCGTCCATCGGCGCCTTCACCGTGCCGGAGCCCGCGCCGGCGGCGGCGCCGGCCGGCTCGTGGGTGACGTCAAGCAGCTCCAGGTTACCGTCCGCGCCGTACAGCCAGAGGCGCGCGCCATCGCGGTGGAACGGCAGGCGGCGGCGGATGCCGTCGGCTTCGAGGATGGCATCGCCGTTTTCTTCGCCGAGCAGGCGCAGACCGATCTCGCTGCCACCGACGCGCGCGACCAGTAAAGGCTGCGGACCGTGCTCGCGAACCTCCAGCTCGACGACGAACTTTTCCTCGCCCTGCTTGAGGGCGAAGCGCCACGGCGCGCTGCCGGCGCTGCGCCAGCCGGAAAGGCCCGGCTGGTGCGCGCGGTCGCTGGCCGAGGCCTGGTAGAGCAGGGCGGCGGCGCAGGCCAGTTCCAGTGCCTGTGGCTGGCGCGGGGCCAGGCTCGAGTCGCCGGCGAACTGCTCGCCGATGAACGCCGTGGTGGCCTTGCCCGCGGCGAATTCCGGGTGCTTGAGCAGGTTGGCGAGGAAGCGCTGGTTGCCGGTCACACCCAGCAGCACGCAGTCCTCGACGGCGCGCACCAGCTTGCGCCGGGCCTCCTCGCGGGTGGCGCCGTAGGCGATGAGCTTGGCCAGCATCGGGTCGTAGAACGGCGTGACCGGCTGGCCTTCGCGCAGGCCATGGTCGATGCGGATGCCATCGAGCTGCGGCGGCGTCCAGCGCAGCACCTGGCCGGTCTGCGGGAGGAAACCGTGGCCGGTGTCCTCGGCGTACAGGCGCACTTCGATGGCGTGGCCCTTGAGCGGGATCTGCTCCTGGGTCAGCGGCAGCGGGTGACCTTCGGCGACGCGTATCTGCCAGGCGACCAGGTCCTGACCGGTGACCAGTTCGGTCACCGGGTGCTCCACCTGCAGGCGGGTGTTCATCTCCAGGAAGTAGAAGGCGCCGCTGGCGTCCAGCAGGAATTCCACGGTGCCGGCGCCGACATAGTTCACCGAGGCGGCGGCCTTCACCGCGGCCTCGCCCATGGCGGCGCGCAGCTCCTCGCCGAGCACCGGGCAGGGCGCTTCCTCGATGACCTTCTGATGGCGGCGCTGCACCGAGCAATCGCGCTCGCCGAGGTAGACGATGTGGCCATGGTGGTCGCCGAATATCTGGATTTCCACGTGGCGCGGCTGCACCACGGCTTTCTCCAGGATCAGCTCGCCGCTGCCGAAGGCGTTCTGCGCTTCCGAGCGCGCGGTGCGCAGTTGTTCGGCAAGGTCTTCGCTGCGCGTCACCAGACGCATGCCGCGTCCCCCGCCGCCGGCGCTGGCCTTGATCATCAGCGGGTAGCCGATGCGCTGCGCTTCGCGGGTGAGTGTGGCGTCGTCCTGTTCCGCGCCTTCGTAGCCGGGGATGCAGGGCACGCCGGCCTCGAGCATGGCGATCTTCGACAGGCGCTTGCTGCCCATCAGGTGGATGGCTTCCACACCGGGGCCAATGAAGACGATGCCGGCTGCCTCGCAGGCGCGGGCGAAGTCTGCGTTCTCCGAGAGGAAGCCGTAGCCGGGGTGGACGGCGCCGGCGCCGGTGCGTTTCGCCGCGTCGAGGATCGCTTGCGGTTTCAGGTAGGACTGCCCCACGGGGGCCGGGCCGATGCACACGGCTTCGTCGGCCAGTTGCACATGGCGGGCGTTGGCGTCGGCCTCGCTGTACACAGCCACGGTGCGGTAGCCCAGGTCGTGGGCGGTGCGGATCACCCGGCAGGCGATCTCGCCACGGTTGGCAATCAGGATCTTGTCGAAGCTGGGCATGGCGGTTTTGTCCCTCTCCCCATCCCTCTCCCTGAAGGGAGAGGGGGTTGTCTGGCGTGCGCGGTGAGTCACTGCGCCCAGTTCGGTTTGCGTTTCTGCACGAAGGCCATCGTGCCTTCGGCGCCTTCCGCGCCGGTCACCGCGGCGGCGAACTGGCGCGCGGCGTCGTCCAGCAGAGGGCCAAGGGCTTCGGTCTCGGTGGCCAGCAGCAGCGCCTTGGTGGCGGCGTTGGCGCCGGGGGCGCAGCGACGTACCTGGTCGAGCGTCTCGGCCAGGTGCTCGCCGAGGCTTTCGGCGCTGTCCGCGCAGGCGTGCACCAGGCCCAGGCGCAGCGCCTCGCGGCCATCGAAACGGGCGGCGGTGAGCGCCAGGCGGCGGGCCTGGGTGAGGCCGATGCGCTTGACCACGAAGGGCGCGATCTGCGCCGGCAGGATGCCGAGGCTGGTTTCCGGCAGGCCGAATTGCGCATCGGCTGCCGCCAGGGCGATGTCCGAGACGCAGGCGAGGCCGAAGCCGCCGCCGAGCACCGCGCCTTCCAGCACGGCGACCAGCACCTGGGGCTGCGCCTGGGCCTGCTCCAGCAGGCCGCCGAAGGCGCGGTTCAGCGCGGCGTACGCGTCGGGACCGGCCGCGCGGGCACCGGCCATGTCCTTGATGTCGCCGCCGGCGCAGAAGTGCCCGCCGGCGCCGCGCAGGACGATGGCGCGCACGGCACGGTCGTCGCGCACGCCGGCGAGTACCGCGCGCAGCTCGCCGACCATCGCCAGGCTCATGGCGTTGCGGCTGTCCGGGCGGTTCAGGGTGACGTGCAGCACGCCGCCGTCACGTTCCAGCAGCAGGGTTTCGCAGTTCGGCAATTCGGTCATGCCGGGGTCCTCGTCAATTCGGTATCGGTGGGCTCTTCGTAGGAGCGAGCTTGCTCGCGAACCGCATGGCACCTCGACGCCAAGTGAAACTCCGTTCGCGAGCAAGCTCGCTCCTACACAAGAGCAAAAGCGTCGTCAGCCCTTCTTCTTGCCCGGCAGGGTGCCCATCAGCTTGCAGATGATGCCCAGCATGATTTCGTCCGCGCCGCCACCGATGGACACCAGGCGGGTGTCACGGTAGGCGCGGGCAATCGGGTTCTCCCACATGAAGCCCTGGCCGCCCCAGTACTGCAGGCAGGCGTCGGTGACTTCGCGGGCCAGGCGGCCGACCTTGAGCTTGGCCATGGAGGCCAGGCGGGTCACGTCCTTGCCGCGGATGTACTGCTCGGTGGCCTGGTAGGTGAGGGCGCGCAGGCACTCGATCTCGGTCATCAGCTCGGCCATGCGGAAGTGGATGACTTGGTTGTCGATCAGCGCCTGGCCGAAGGTCTTGCGCTCCTTGCAGTAGTCGATGGTGGCGTTGACGCAGTACTCCAGGCCCTTGATGCCGCTGGCGGCGCCGAACAGGCGTTCCTCCTGGAACTGCAGCATCTGCATCATGAAGCCCGCGCCCTCGGCGCCGATGCGGTTGCGCTGCGGCACGCGCACGTCGTCGAAGAACACCTGGGCGGTCTCCGAGCTGCGCATGCCGAGCTTGTCCAGGTGCGGGCTGACGCTGATGCCCTTGGTCTTCATCGGCACCATGATCAGCGACTTGTTGACGTGGGGCTTGTCGTCGGAGGTGTTGGCCAGCAGGCAGATGAAATCGGCGGACGGCGAGTTGGTGATCCACATCTTGCTGCCGTTGATGACGTAGTCGTCGCCATCCTTGCGCGCAGTGGTCTTCAGGCCCGCCACGTCGGAGCCGGCGCCCACTTCCGAGACGCCGATGCAGCCGACCATCTCGCCGGCGATCGCCGGACGGAGGAATTCCTCGCGCAGCTCGTCGGAGCCGAAGCGCGCCAGGGCAGGGGTGCACATGTCGGTCTGCACGCCCAGCGCCATGGGCACGCCGCCGCAATGGATGGTGCCGAACTCTTCGGCGGCCACCACCGAGTAGCTGTAGTCCAGGCCCATGCCGCCGAATTTCTCCGGTTTGGAGATGCCCAGCAGGCCCAGGTCGCCGGCTTTCTTGAAGACGTCATGGATGGGGAAGTGGCCGGCTTTTTCCCACTCGTCGACGTAGGGATTGATCTCCTTCTCGACGAAGTTGCGGACGGTGCGGCGGAGTTCTTCGTGTTCCTGGGTGAAGATCATTGTTGTTGTTCTCCTGAGCCTGAGTCGTTCATCTCTTGCCCTCTCCCCAGCCCTCTCCCTGAAGGGAGAGGGGGCTGTACGGAGCGAGCTGAAAGTTCGCTTTACGCCGGGTCGCTTTGGCTCCCTCTCCCTTCAGGGAGAGGGGGGGGGAGAGGGCATTGGCCCGTATTCCCGAACTCCCGTCAGAACCTCGCTACCCCAAAACTATTTCCCTTGAGCGGCCGCGCGGCCGCCTCCGCGCAGATATCCAGCAGGTAGCCGAGCAGCGCGCGGGTGTCGCGAGGATCGATCAGCCCGTCGTCCCACAGGCTCGCCGTGCCGTAGAGCGCGGTGGACTGGGCGTCGAGCTTCTGCGCGGTCATCTGTTCGAGCATGTCGAGCATCTTCGGGTCGGGCTCCTTGCCCTCCTTGGCGTGCTTTTCCTCGGTGACGATGCGCAGCACCTTGCCGGCCTGGGCGCCGCCCATCACGGCGGTGCGGCTGTTGGGCCAGGCGAAGATGAAGCGCGGGTCCAGCCCGCGGCCGCACATGGCGTAGTTGCCGGCGCCGTAGGAGCCGCCGACGACCAGGGTGAGCTTGGGCACTGTGGCGTTGGCCACCGCCTGGATCATCTTCGAGCCGTGCTTGATCACGCCCAGGCGCTCGGACTCGGTGCCGACCATGAAGCCGGTGGTGTTGTGCAGGAACAGGATCGGCGTGTTGCTCTGCTCGCACAGTTGGATGAACTGCGCCGCCTTGGCCGCGCCCTGCGGGGTGATCGGGCCGTTGTTGCCGATCAGGCCGCAGGCATGGCCTTCGATGTGCAGGTGGCCGCAGACGGTCTGGCTGTCGAACTCGTTCTTGAAGTCGAGGAAGCGCGAACCGTCGGCGATGCGCGCGACGATCTCGCGCACGTCATAGGGCTTCTTCGCGTCCGCCGGGACCACGCCGAGCAGTTCCTCGGCCGGGTACAGCGGTGCCTCCCATTCCTTCTTCGGGCGTGCCGGCAGCTGCGCGTTCCATGGCAGCGCGGCAAGGATCTCGCGGGCCAGGCGCACGCCGTCGGCATCGTTCTCCGCCAGGTATTCGGCGGTGCCGGCGACCTGGGCGTGCAACTCGGCGCCGCCCAGTTCCTCATCGGTGGCAATCTCGCCGGTGGCGGCCTTGAGCAGCGGCGGGCCGGCGAGGAACATCTTGGCCTTGCCGCGCACCACCACCACGTAGTCCGACAGCCCCGGCTGGTAGGCGCCGCCGGCGGTGGACGAGCCGTGCACCACGGTGACCTGCGGAATGCCCGCCGCCGACATGCGCGCCTGGTTGGCGAAGCCGCGCGCACCTTCGACGAAGATGTCCGCCGCGTAGTTCAGGTTGGCGCCGCCGCTCTCGGTCAGTGCCACCACCGGCAGCTTGTTCTCGAAGGCGATCTGCTGCAGGCGCAGGGTCTTTTTCAGGCCGGTGGGGGAGATGGTGCCGCCCTTGATCGCGCTGTTGCTGGCGGTGACCAGGCAACGCACGCCGGCGATGTAGCCGATGCCGGAGATGATGCCACCGCCGGCCTGGGTGCCGTCCTTGTCGTCATGCAGCTTGTAGCCGGCCAGCGAGGCGATTTCGAGGAACGGCGCGCCGGGGTCCAGCAGCAGGTTCAGGCGTTCGCGCGGCAGCAGCTGGCCGCGCTTGTCGAACTTGGGCTTGGCCTCGGCGGCCTTGTCGAGCACCTTCTGCTCCACCTCGCGGAAGCTCGCCACGGCCGCCAGCATGGCTTCGCGGTTGCGGGCGAAATCGTCGCCCTGGGGATCGATATCCGAGACGATCACCGGCATGGCTTACTCCTGGTCCTTCAGCACATCGGGAAGATAGGCGCGGTGGAAGCCGTTGTAGGAGCGGCTCTGCCCCGGCTTGCCCTTCACCAGCGGGAAGGCGCGGCTGCCCTGGCTGGCAGCACCGTCGATACGGATGGTGTTGCCGCTGATGAAGGCGGCGCCCGGGGAGAGCAGGAAGACGATGGCGGCGGAGACTTCCGACTCGGTGCCGATGCGCTTGAGCGGCACGTGTTCGCGCAGGGTCGGGATTACCGCCTTGAACGCGCCTTCATAGGTGTCCATGCCGCTGGAGGCGATCCAGCCCGGCGCCACGGCGTTGACCCGCACCCCGGCGTGGCCCCACTCGATGGCGGCGGTCTTGGTGAAGTTCTCCATGCCTGCGCGGGCGGCGCCGGAGTGGCCCATGCCGGGCATGCCGCCCCACATGTCGGCGAGCATGTTGACGATGCTGCCGCCGGTTTTGCAGAGGGTCTGGTTGAATACTTCGCGGGCCATCAGGAAGCCGCCCACCAGGTTGGTGCGCACCACGGCCTCGAAGCCCTTCAGGTTGATCGAGGCCAGCGGCGCGGGATACTGGCCGCCAGCGTTGTTGACCAGGTGATGGATCGGCCCGCGCTCGGCGATGACCTGCGCCACCAGCGCCTTCACCGCGTCTTCGTCGCGGATGTCGCAGCTGTGCCAGCTGGCGCTGCCGCCGTCCTCGATGATTTCGCCGGCGGTCTTCTCCAGCTTCTCGGCCTTGCGCCCGACCAGCACCACGTGGGCGCCGAGGGCCGCCAGCTCATGGGCGGTGCAGCGGCCGATACCGCTGCCGCCGCCGGTGACGATGATGGTCTGGCCGTCGAACAGGCCGGGTGTGAAGATCGAGTCGTAGCTCATTGTTGTTTTCGTCCTGCTCAATCGTTCTAGGTACGGGCACTTCGTAGGAGCGAGCTTGCTCGCGAATCCAGCCCCGCAGCGGAACCTGTTCGCGAGCAAGCTCGCTCCTACAGGAACTGATCGGCGATCTGCTGCGGCACCGCCACCGGGAATTCCAGCAACTGCTGGGCGAAGGCCTTGCCCTGCGGGTCGATGCGCAGGCTGGCCACACCGCCGCCGCCCAGGGCGTTCTCCAGCAGGAAGTTCAGGCTGTGCGTGCCCGGCAGGTGCCAGCGGCAGACACCGCCGGTCTGCGGGTCGAGCACGTGCTGCATCCACTCGGCCACCGCGCCTTCGCTCAGCGCCTCGGCGATCCACGGTAGGTACTCCGGCTTGCGCGCCATCACGCCGATGTTGCTGTGGTTGCCCTTGTCGCCGGAGCGCGCCACGGCCAGCTTCACCAGCGGCACGCTGGCCTGGGCGGGGCCGCTGGCGGTCGCCACCGGAACGTCGGCGGCCAGTGCGGCCGGGTCGAACGCGTCAAGGGTGGGCAGCGCGGCGGAATGGCGTTCACCGTCGATATCCACGGCCAGCTCGCAGCTGTCCTTGTCGATCAGGAAGGAGAACAGGCGGATCACCGGGTACACGGTGGGGCGGCCGCCGACGATGCCGGTGAGGCCTGGCGCCATCCCGGTGGCGGCCTGGGCGATCTCGCGGGAGAACAGCACCAGCGCCTCCTTGCGGCTGTGGCGCACGGCGAGCTTCACCACGATTTCGCGGGTGTCGCCGCGGCGCCCGTGCGGGCCGTAGGTGGCCTCGCTGCCGAGCAGTTCCACGCTGACCTCGCGGTACGGGCCCCAGCCGCGCTCCATGAGGATTTCCTCGGTCTTGGCGATGATCGCCTGGCTGACCCGCTCGGCCTTCTTCACCGCGTCGATGCCGGCGATCAGGCAACTGGCGGTGCAGCGGAAACCGTCCGGGTAGGTGGCACTGACCTTGTACTGCCCGGTCGGCGGCAGGCCGCGCGCGCCGCTGACGGCTACGCGGTGTTCGCCCGCCTGGGCCAGCTGCACCCGGGTGAAGTCGCAGACCACGTCGGGTAGCAGGTAGGCGCGCGGGTCGCCGATCTCGTAGAGCATCTGCTCGCCCACCGTCAGCGACGTCACCAGCCCGCCGGTACCCGGCGGCTTGGTCACCACGAAGTCGCCGCTGGCCTGCATCTCGACGATGGGGAAACCGATGTGCTCGTAGTCCGGCACGCTGTCCCAGTCGGTGAAGTTGCCGCCGGTGCACTGCGCGCCGCATTCGATGATGTGCCCGGCCAGCGCGGCCTGGGCCAGCTTGTCGTAGTCGTTCCAGGCCCAGCCGAACTCGTGCACCAGAGCGGCGCTGACCACCGCGCTGTCCACCACGCGGCCGGTGATGACGATATCCGCGCCGGCCTCGAGCGCGGCAACGATGCCGGGCGCGCCGAGGTAGGCGTTGACCGACACGCACATCGGCGGCAGCGGCGCGCCGGAGAACATCTCGCGGAGGCCGGCCTTGGCCAGTTCACCCAAGCGCGGTTGCAGGTTGTCGCCGTGCACCACGGCGATCTTCAGCGCCACGCCGGCCTTCTCGCAGGCGGCGGCCAGCGCGCTGGCGCAGGCCTGCGGGTTCACCCCGCCGGCATTGCTGATCACGCGGACCCGTTTCGCGGCAATCTCGCCCAGCAGCGGTGTCATCACCTCGACGAAATCGGTGGCGTAGCCGGCCTCGGGATTCTTCAGGCGGGCGCCGGCCATGATCGACAGGGTGATTTCGGCGAGGTAGTCGAAGACCAGGTAGTCCAGTGCCGCACCGCGCACCAGTTGGGCCGCGGCGGTGGAGGTATCGCCCCAGAAGGCGGAGGCACAGCCGATACGTACGGTTCTCGTCATTGTTCTGCCCGTGACGCTGAGTGATGGATCGACATTACCAAGCAAGCGCTTGGTTGAAAAGCCCCGACTGAACCACAGGCCCAACCTTTGGATGGCCAAGCGCTTGCTTGGTTGGGGCCTGCGGGCTTACATTTCGTCAAACAACACAAGCACTTGCGGGGCGTTTCGACGATTCGCCCTGAGCAGATCGGCCAATGGGCCCCATGGGGAGAGAACAGCGTGGATGACCGCAAAGCCCGCGAAGTACTGCTGGAGCTGGTCGGAACCGGGCAGATCACCGACCCGGAGAGCGCCCGTGGCAAACTGCTGCAGACGGCCGCGCACCTGTTCCGCAGCAAGGGCTACGAACGCACCACGGTGCGCGACCTGGCCAGCGCGGTGGGCATCCAGTCCGGCAGCATCTTCCATCACTTCAAGAGCAAGGACGAAATCCTCCGCTCGGTGATGGAGGAAACCATCCTCTACAACACCGCCCTGATGCGCGCTGCGCTGGCCGACGCGACGACCCTGCGCGAGCGGCTGCTGGCGTTGATCCGCTGCGAATTGCAGTCGATCACCGGCGGCACCGGCGAGGCGATGGCGGTATTGGTCTACGAATGGCGGTCGCTGTCGGAGGAGGGCCAGACCTACATCCTCAGCCTGCGCGACATCTACGAACAGATGTGGCTGGACGTGCTGGAAGAGGCGCGCAGTGCCGGCTACAGCCAGGGCGACCCGTTCATCCTGCGGCGCTTCCTGACCGGGGCGCTGTCCTGGTCCATCACCTGGTTCCGCCCCGAGGGCAGCCTGACCCTGGACGAGCTGGCCGAGCAGGCGTTGCTGCTGGTGATGCGCGAGTGAGTTCGGCGGTGGGGGAATTTGATCGCGGACGCAGTCCGCTCCTACGCCGCGTTCAGGTTCGGTAGGAGCGGACTCCGTCCGCGATTGTCTTTGCGGCCGCTACGGGCTTGGTTCGCGAGCAAGCTCGCTCCTACAGGCCATCCCGCCATCAGGGGCGCGTCGGAGCAGCTGTCTTCTTCCATGCCCGTCCCTGGCGGAGAGGGGTTCCGCACTTTGTAGGAGCGGGCCATGCCCGCGAAATCCTGCGCGGCGGAATGGGACTTCACCGGCAAACGCTGACCTGTAGCGCCTATTCGCAGGAGCGCGCAAAGCGCGCGATCGCGGGCATGGCCCGCTCCTACAGGGGGATTTCCGTGCGCGTCAAATAATCCGCAACGGATAGCTGAACAGCAGCAGGTGCAGGCAGTTCACGGCCGCGTGCAGCAGCACCGGTACCAGCAGGCGCCCGCTGAAGTAGAAGGCCAGGCCATAGCCCAGGCCGGCGATACCGGCGACCACGGCGAACAGCGGGTTGATCGGCCAGTGCACCATGCCGAACAGCACGCTGGCGCTGGCTACCCCGGCCACGCCGCCGAAGCGACGCACCAGTTCGCTTTGCAGCAGGCCGCGGAAGAACGCCTCCTCGGTCAGCGAGATCACGCAGACGTTGACCAGCATCCACAGCCAGAAGCCGGGCGGCCATTTCGGATTCCACACCACCAGGCCGCCCGCCACCGCGACCAGCGGAACGGCGAACAGGGTGGTGACGATGACGATGGCGGCGAAGTCCGGCGAGCGCCGCTCGGTCGGCACCGGGTCACGACGCAGCCACCAGGCGAGCAGGGTCGCGCCAACCAGGGCCTTGTCCCAGGACAGGTGCAGGGCGTAGACGGGGGCGTCGGGGCTGAGCTGGCGCACCGGCCACAGCGTCCAGGACGTGGTGCCCGGCAGCAGGTGCGCGGCCAGGGCGATGCTGAGCACCAGGCACACCAGCCACCAGAGCAGGTGTGGCAGGCGCTGCTCGCCATAGAGGGTCCAGGCGACGTAGACCGCGCCGATCAGCAACCCCAGCGGCTGCACGAAACCCAGCGCGAATCCGCAGAGCAACAACAGGATCGGCAGCAGCGGCAGGAGCTTCCTGAACATTCTTTCCTCCATCAAGGGAGGCGCAGTCTAGGCAATTTCGCCTGCCGCTGGCCATCGCTGCGACCAGTTTTTGGCTGAGGCGTCAGCGAGTTAGGCGAATTTCACCGCTTCTCGTCGGCGTCCTGGGCATCCATCTGGGCATTGCGCTCGTGGATGCGCTTGAGCTGCTCCTCGGTGAGCGGGAGCTTCTTCGCGGTATCGCGCAGCATCATCAGCGCGCCGACGATGGAGCCCAAGGCTAGGGCAATGATCAACCAGGCATACCAGGGCATGGCCGCGTCTCCGACAAATGGCAGAAAAACATCACGATACGCTGTGATTCAGACCTTGTCAGGCGCGCGCCGGTTCAGATCGATCGCTTCGGGCAGGTCGCTGTCGTCCTTCAGCCGGACGCCGCTCACCCGCAGGCGCAGGGCCTGTTGCAACAGATGGGCGAGCTTGTGTGCCGCCAGCGCGTAGGGCAAGCCCTCCGGGCGCACGTTGGAGATGCAGTTGCGCTCGCTGTCCATGCGCCCCACGCGCGGTTGCCAGGTGAGGTACAGGCCGAGGCTGTCCGGCGAGCTGAGGCCGGGACGTTCGCCGATCAGCACCAGCGCGAGTTTCGCCCCCAGCGCCTCGCCGATGCCGTCGCCGATGGCCACGCGCCCCTGTTCGGCGAGCACCACCGGGGTGTTTTCCCAGTCCGTGGCGAAGCGCTCGCGCAGCGCGCCCAGCAGCGGCAGCGCGTGTTGCTGCACGGCGAAGGAGGAGAGACCGTCGGCGATCACGATGACCAGCTCCGCGGCGACCTGCTCGCCCTTGAGTTGCCATTGGCTGTCCGGGTGCAACGCGCGGCCCAGGTCCGGGCGCAGCAGGTAGGTCTGGCGGTCCGGCGCCTCGCTGCGGGCGCGCAGTACGCAAAAGCCCGCATCGGCCAGTGCCTGCTGCAGCGCCGCGAAGTCCAGCGGGTGGTGCACGGCGTCGCGGGCCTGGGCGTGGGCCAGGCCGAACTTCAGCACCTCGCGGGTCGGCAGGCTGGAGCCGACGCGGCCCAGCGCGATACGTGCGCTGGTATGCGCGCGCAGTTCGTCCCACGGGTCGTTCTGGATCAGGTCCATGCGTGCCGCTCCTCAGAATGTCCGCAGCAGGTCGTGGCCGCGGCCGATCGGGCGCAACTGGCCGGACGCCTCGGTGATCGCCATCTTCGCCAGCCACGCGTCGAACTCCGGGGCGCGCTTGAGGCCCAGGGTGCTGCGCAGGTAGAGCGCGTCGTGGAAGGAGGTGCTCTGGTAATTGAGCATGATGTCGTCGGCGCCGGGGATGCCCATGATGAAGGTGATACCCGCCGCACCCAGCAGGGTCAGCAGGTTGTCCATGTCGTCCTGGTCGGCCTCGGCATGGTTGGTGTAGCAGACGTCGCAGCCCATGGGCACGCCCAGCAGCTTGGCGCAGAAATGGTCCTCCAGCCCGGCGCGGATGATCTGCTTGCCGTCGTAGAGGTATTCCGGGCCGATGAAGCCGACCACGGTGTTGGTCAGCAGCGGGCGGAATTCGCGGGCCACGGCGTAGGCGCGGGCCTCGCAGGTCTGCTGGTCGACGCCGTGGTGGCCGCCGGCGGAAAGCGCGCTGCCCTGGCCCGTCTCGAAGTACATGACGTTGTCGCCCAGCGTGCCGCGCCCCAGCGACAGCGCCGCCTCGTGGGCCTCGCGCAGCAGGGCGAGGTCGATGCCGAAGCTCTCGTTGGCCTTCTGCGTGCCGGCGATGGACTGGAACACCAGGTCGATCGGCGCACCCGCCTCGATGGCCTGGATCTGCGAGGTGACGTGGGTGAGCACGCAACTCTGCAGGGGAGTGTCGAAGCGCTGGCGCAGCTCGTCCATCATCCGCCACAACTGCACCAGCGTGGCCTGCGAGTCGCTTGCCGGGTTGATGCCGACCACCGCATCTCCCGCGCCGTAGAGCAGGCCGTCGAGCATGCTGGCGGCGATGCCGCGCACGTCGTCGGTGGGGTGGTTGGGTTGCAGGCGCACCGAGAGGTGGCCGGGCAGGCCGATGGTGTTGCGAAAGCGCGTGACGACGCGGCACTTCTTCGCCGCCAGGATCAGGTCCTGGTTGCGCATCAGCTTGCTCACCGCGGCGGCCATTTCCGGGGTGATGCCCCGGGCGGCGGCCGACAGCGTGGCGCTGTCGGTGCTGTCCAGCAGCAGCCAGTCGCGGAAGTCGCCGACGGTGAGGTGGCTGATCGGCGCAAAGGCGGCGGCGTCGTGGCGGTCGATGATCAGCCGGGTGACTTCGTCGGCCTCGTAGGGGATCAGCGCCTCGTCGAGGAAGCGTTTGAGCGGCACGTCGGCGAGGGCGATCTTCGCCGCCATGCGCTCCTCGTAGCTGTCGGCGGCGAGCCCCGCCAGGGCATCGCCCGAGCGTGCCGGGCTGGCCTTGGCGAGCAGGGTCTTGAGGTCGGCGAAGCGGTAGGTCTGGCTACCGACGGTGGTCTGGTAGGGCATGCGAAGGTCCCGGTGGCTGCGTGCCGGCCGCGCAAGCCGGCACGCAGTGGGTGGCTGTCAGGCTCCCGTCAGCATAGCGTCCGCCGGGGCGCTGGCGCGATGGGCGGCGGTAAGCTGGAAGTAGAGGAAGCCGGCAGCCATGAAGCCCAGGAAGATCCCGGCGATCTGCAGGTTGAACCAGACCATCGCCGCCAGGCACACCACGGCCAGCGCCAGGGCGATGCCCGGCACCACCGGGAAGCCCGGCGCGCGGAAGCTGCGCTCGAGGTCGGGTTCGCTGCGGCGCAGCTTGAACAGGCTGAGCATGCTCATGATGTACATGACGATGGCGCCGAACACGCTCATGGTGATCATCGCGGCGGTCAGGCTCATGCCCTGCAGGGCGATCAGCCCGTCGCTGTAGATCGCCGCGATGCCCACCAGGCCGCCGGCGATGATCGCCCGGTGCGGCGTCTGGAAGCGCGACAGCTTGGCCAGGCCGCGGGGCAGGTAGCCGGCTCGCGCCAGGGCGAAGAACTGCCGCGAGTAGCCCAGGATGATGCCGTGGAAGCTGGCCACCAGGCCGAACAGGCCGATCCACACCAGCATGTGCAGCCAGCCGGAGTTCTCGCCCACTACCATCTTCATGGCCTGGGGCAGCGGGTCATTGATCCCGGACAGGGCCTTCCAGTCGCCCGCGCCGCCGGCGAACAGCATCACCCCCAGGGCCAGCACCACCAGGGTGAGGATGCCGCTGACGTAGGCCTTGGGAATGGTGCGTTTCGGGTCCTTGGCTTCCTCGGCGGCCATGGCCGCGCCCTCGATGGCGAGGAAGAACCAGATGGCGAAGGGAATCGCCGCGAAGATCCCGCCGATGGCCGCGCCCCCGAAGCTGTCCGAGCCGGCCCAGCCATTGATCACGAAGTTGCTGAAGCTGAAGCCCGGTGCCACCACGCCCATGAACACCAGCAGCTCGGCCACCGCGAGGACGGTGACGATCAGCTCGAAGGTGGCGGCGATGCTGACGCCCAGGATGTTCAGGGTCATGAAGATCAGGTACGCGCCAACCGCCGCGTGCTTCGGATCCAGCGAGGGGAACTGCACGTTGAGGTAGGCGCCGATGGCCATGGCGATGGCCGGCGGGGCGAAGACGAACTCGATCAGCGTGGCCAACCCGGCCACCAGCCCGCCTTTCTCGCCAAAGGCGCGACGGCTGTAGGCGAAGGGCCCACCGGCGTGGGGGATGGCGGTGGTCAGCTCGGTGAAGCTGAAGATGAAGCAGGTGTACATGGTTGCCACCAGCAGGGTGGTGACCAGGAAGCCCAGGGTGCCGGCGACGCCCCAGCCATAGCTCCAGCCGAAATATTCACCGGAAATCACCAGCCCCACGGCGATGCCCCACAGGTGCAGGGTGCCCAGGGTGGGTTTGAGTTGCGTGCTCATGCGACGTCTCCAGAGAGAATGCCCGAAAGAGGATGAAAGACACGACCCGAGCGTTCGTGCAGTGGCCGTGCCAGTCGCCGGAACCCGGTCGCAAACCGCCCGTTCGCGTCGTTTCGTGAACATTCGCCACCGGTTCGCCTGCTTCGAAGCGGTGCGAGGCGCCGGCGCACGTCCCGTTCGGGTGCGCCACCGCGGCGCGTGTGGCGATGCCGGCCGCGAGTCGCCGGCGCAGCAATCCTGCCGGGCGGGCTACGGAAGTTGGCGCGTTTCTGCGACAATGCGCGCCGATTTTTTCGATACCCGCGAGAGAGACCATGTCCGCCTGCCAGACCCCGATCATCGTCGCCCTGGATTTCCCCACCCGCGAAGCCGCGCTGGCGCTGGCCGACCAGCTGGACCCGAAGCTGTGCCGGGTGAAGGTGGGCAAGGAGCTGTTCACCAGCTGCGCCGCCGGGATCGTCGAAACCCTGAACGGACGCGGCTTCGAAGTCTTCCTCGACCTGAAATTCCACGACATTCCCAACACCACCGCGATGGCCGTGCGCGCCGCCGCCGAGATGGGCGTGTGGATGGTCAACGTGCACTGCTCCGGCGGCCTGCGCATGATGAGCGCCTGCCGTGAAACCCTCGAGGCCTTCAATGGCCCGAAGCCGCTGCTGATCGGCGTCACCGTGCTGACCAGCATGGAGCGCGAGGACCTGGCCGGTATCGGCCTGGATGTCGAGCCCCAGGAGCAGGTGCTGCGCCTGGCGGCCCTGGCGCAAAAGGCCGGCATGGACGGCCTGGTGTGCTCCGCCCAGGAAGCGCCGGCGCTGAAAGCCGCGCACCCGGCGCTGCAATTGGTCACCCCTGGCATCCGCCCGGCGGGTAGCGCCCAGGACGACCAGCGCCGCATCCTCACCCCGCGCCAGGCGCTGGACAACGGCTCCGACTACCTGGTGATCGGCCGCCCGATCAGCCAGGCCGCTGACCCGGCCAAGGCCCTGGCGGAGATTGCCGCCAGCCTGGCCTGAGTGCTTTCTCTGCACTGAGAAGACGCCGGACACGAAAAAGCCCGCATTGCTGCGGGCTTTTTTGCTTTTTGCTTTTCGTAGGAGCGAGCTTGCTCGCGAACGCGTTTCCCGGCAGCCGGGGGAGCTGGGCGGTTCGCGAGCAAGCTCGCTCCTACAGGTGTCGGACGCATGACGCTGGAGGCGTTATGCGCCCTACATCGAGCATCAGCGTCCGAACGCGAGGTCAGTTCGCCTGCGCCATCGCCGCCTGACCCACCCAGCGCTCGCGCACCACGTCGTACACCCAGTTGAACACCAGCGCGTACGGCAGGAAGAACAGCACCAGGCCGATGTCGAGGATGAAGGCCTGCAGCAGGCTCACCGACAGCCACCAGGCGGCCAGCGGCACCAGCAGGACGATCAGGCCCAGCTCGAACAGCGAGGCATGCAGCAGCCGCACCGGCAGGGTGCGGGCGAAGCCCATGCGCCGCTGCGCGCGGTCGAACGCGGCGTTGAACAGCATGTTCCACACGGTGGCGATGGCCGAGAACATCAGGGTCATCGCGCCCATGTGGCCCAGGGGTTTGTCCATCAGCCAGGCCAGTGTCGGTGCGCAGATGACCACCGCCAGCAGTTCGAAAAGCACGGCGTGGAACATCCGTTCTTTCAGGGTTTTAGTCGGGCTCATGGTGTGCTCCAGTACGAAAGAATACAGGCCGACTCCGTCGGTCCGGCGCCATTATCATCGGTCGACCGGCTGGATCTAAGTTGGATACCATCGGCTTAACCGATAATTGGGCCGCCGCCATGCACTATTCCCCCGAGTCCCTACAGGCCTTCGCCGAGGCCGCCTGCCTCGGCTCGTTCAGCGCTGCCGCGCGCAAGCTGGGCAAGAGCCAGTCCACCATCAGCGAAGCCATCGCCCGGCTGGAGATCGACCTCGGCCTGACCGTCTTCGACCGCAGCAGCCGGCAGCCGCAGCTGACCGAGGCCGGGCACGCTCTGCTCGGGCGGGTGGAGGAAGTGCTGATGGCCAGCGACCGCCTCGGCCAACTGGCGCATCAGCTCGTCGGCGGTCTGGAGTCACGGGTCACCCTAGCGATGTCGGACACCTACCAGTCCGCCGAATTCGAGGCGCGGCTGGCGGAGATCGATGCGCGCTACCCGGACCTGGAGTTCGAATGGCTGATCGCCGAGGACAGCGACGTGCTCGACCTGGTGGTCCAGGGGCGCGCCAGCCTGGGGCTGCTCGCCGCGCAGAAGGACTATCCGCCGGACATCAGCTCGGCGACCCTGAGCGAGCAGGCGGAGTTCGGGCTGTTCGTCAGCCGCGACCATCCGCTGGCCAGCCACGCGCGGGTGGAGCGCGAGGACCTGCTGGCCTACCGTGCGCTGCGCCTGAACACCTACCTGGACGACGCCGCGCCGCTGCTCGGCGGCCGTTGCTGGAGCGCACCGAACTACCTGCTGTTGCTGGACATGGCGGTGCTGGGCTTCGGCTGGATCGAATTGCCCAGCTGGATGGTAGGACGCTTCGCCAGCGGGCGTATGCAGGAGCTGAAAGTCGCCGGGTGGCCGCGCCGGGTGGCGGTGGATGTGATCTGGTCCCGGCGGCGCAGCCTGGGGCCGGCGTCGAGCTGGCTGATGGAGCGTCTGCTGGGGCGCTAGGCGCGGTGGATCACAGATTGCGGACTAAATGTGTCGAAGCCTTTGATGCGCCGTCCTGGACCAGTAGGATCGGAGTTTTCCGGGGAAGAGAGGGTCAGGATGCACGCCAAGCTGGAGAATTGTCTGAAGGCAGTCGATCAGGTCCTGCTCGGCAAGGAAGTGCAGGTAAGACTGGCGCTCACCTGTCTCCTGGCCCGGGGGCACCTGCTCATCGAAGACCTGCCCGGCATGGGCAAGACCACCCTCAGCCATGCCCTGGCGCGGGTGCTGGGCCTGAGCTTCCAGCGCATCCAGTTCACCTCCGACCTGCTGCCCGGCGATGTGCTGGGCACCTCGGTGTTCGACAAGGACACCGGGCAGTTCGTCTTCCATCCGGGGCCGATCTTCTCCGAGCTGGTGCTGGCCGACGAGATCAACCGCGCCACGCCCAAGAGCCAGAGCGCGCTGCTCGAAGCCATGGAGGAAGGGCAGGTGACCATCGAGGGCGCGACCCGGCCGCTGCCCGAGCCGTTCTTCGTGATCGCCACGCAGAACCCGGTGACCCAGGGCGGCACCTTCGCCCTGCCCGAATCCCAGCTCGACCGTTTCCTCATGCGTCTTTCCCTGGGCTACCCCGGCCGCGCCGCCGAAAAGGCCCTGCTGCTGGGTGAGGCGCGCCGCGACCTGCTGCCGCGCCTGGAACCGATGCTCGATCCGCAGGAGTTGCAGGCCTTGCAGGGCGAGGTGCTGGCGGTCCGTGCCAGCGATGCGCTGGTGGATTACGTGCTGCGCCTGGTGGAAGCCACACGGACCCAGCCGGCCTTCGCCCTCGGCCTCTCGCCACGCGGCAGCCTGGCGCTGCTGGCGGCGGCGCGTGCCTGGGCGCTGCTGGCCGGGCGCGACTATGTGATCCCGGAGGACGTGCAGGCCGTGCTGCCCTCGGTGGCCGGCCACCGCCTGCGCGACCAGGCCGACCCGGCCGGGCATGGCGGCGGTGCGCTGGTGCAGTGGTTGCTGCGCGAAGTCCCGGCGCTCTGAGGGGGCTGCCATGCTCGTCAGGGTCCGACCGTTGTGGCAGAGCTGGATCGCCCGGCGCATTCCGCCGTCTCCGTCGCTGCAGCTCAACCAGCGGCGCATCTTCATCATCCCCAGCCAGCAGGGCATGGCCTTCGGCGTCGCCCTGCTGCTGATGCTGCTCACCGCGATCAACTACCAGAACAGCCTGGCCTACGGCCTGACCTTCCTGCTGCTGTCGCTGTTCATTGTTGCCATCCTGCACACCTACCGTAACCTCGGCGGCCTGCGTCTGACCGCGCTTGGCGCAGCGCCGGTGTTCGTCGGCGAGCAGGCGGCGTTCCGTGTGCGCCTGGAAGGTGAAGGGCGCCCGCGACAAGCCATCGGCCTGGGCTGGGAAAGCCAGCACCTGCAGTTTGCCGACGTGGCGGCCGACCACGCCCAGGAGCTGCTCCTCACTTTGGCCGCGGATCGGCGCGGCTGGCTGCGCCCCGGTCGCCTGCGGGTGGAAAGCCGCTTCCCGCTGGGGTTGCTGGTGGCCTGGAGCTGGGTGGACCTGGACCAGTCGGTGCTGGTCTACCCGCATCCGCAGCCCGCCGACCTGCCACTGGAAAGCGGGCCTGCCGAACACGACGAGGAGGGCGTGCGCCCCAGTGGGCGTGGCGTCGATGATTACCAGGGGCTGCGGCCCTACCAGCCGGGGGACTCGCGCCGGCGGCTGCACTGGAAGGCCTATTCCCGTGGCCAGGGCCTGCTGGTGAAGGATTTCTCCGCGCTCGCCGGGCGCAATGTCTGGCTGGATTTCAACAGCCTGGGCGG
Source organism: Pseudomonas sp. NY15437 (assembly GCF_048068435.1). Classification (NCBI taxonomy): domain Bacteria; kingdom Pseudomonadati; phylum Pseudomonadota; class Gammaproteobacteria; order Pseudomonadales; family Pseudomonadaceae; genus Pseudomonas; species Pseudomonas sp. NY15437. The sequence goes on along the minus strand of NZ_JBLUQC010000013.1, from coordinate 142,282 downwards.
CGACACCGAGGGGCGGCTGTCGCGGCTGTGCTTCTGGGTCCTGCAACTGTCGCTGCGCCAGCAGCCGTTCGGCCTGCGCCTGCCCGATGCGCAACTGGCGGTGGGCGTGGATGACGCCCACCGCGATGCCTGCCTGCGTGCCCTGGCGCTGCACGGGACGAAACGATGAGCGGCGCCAGCGCCACGGCCGTCCAGCCGATTCCGCGGGTGGCCCTGACCTGGCTGCTGGTGGCCCAGGCAGTGGTGATCCTTCCGCACCTGGAGCACTTGCCAGTGTGGATCGTCGCCCTCTGGCTGGGGTGTGCGGCGTGGCGCGTCCAGGTGTTCCGCATGCGCGCCAACTACCCCAGCGGCGTCGCCAAGCTGGCGCTGGTGGCAGCGGCCGGGGTGGGCGTGTGGTTTTCCCGCGGTTCGCTGATCGGCCTCGACGCCGGCGTGGTACTGCTGATCGCCGCGTTCGTGGTCAAGCTGGTGGAGCTCAAGACCCGCCGTGATGCGTGGGTGCTGATCCTGTTGGGCTTCTTCGCGGTGACCACCAGTTACCTGTTCCAGGACGACATCGTCGCCGCCGCCTTCAGCCTGCTCCCCGTGCTGGCCCTTTTGGCGGCGGCCATCGGCCTGCAGCAGAGCAGCTTCGCCGCGCGCCCCATGGCCACCCTGCGCCTGGCCGGCGGCCTGCTGCTGCAAGCCTTGCCGCTGATGCTGCTGCTGTTTCTGCTGTTCCCGCGCATCGGCCCGCTGTGGTCCTTGCCGATGCCGGGCGAGCAGTCCACCACCGGGCTGAGCGACAGCATGGCGCCGGGCGATATGGTGGAGCTGAGCCAGTCGCCGGCGCTGGCCTTTCGCGTGAGTTTCGACGGCAGCCCGCCGCCGCGTGCGCAGCTCTACTGGCGCGCATTGACGCTGGAGCGCTTCGATGGCGTGCGCTGGAGCACCGCCTACCAGCGTGCCGACGCCCTGCCGCAATGGCGGCCGCAGGGCCAGCCCCTGCAATACCAGGTGATCATGGAGCCCAACGGTCGGCCGTGGTTGTTTGCCCTGGATGTGGCGCGCAGCAGCCTGGACGATGCGCGCCTGATGAGCGACTTCCACCTGGAGCGCCGCCAGCCGGTGCGCCAGGGGCTGCTGTACCGTGCGACATCCTGGCCGGAAGCGTTGCTCGAGCCCGACGATGGCGCCCGCGCGCAACGCATCAACCTGACCCTGCCCGAGGGCGGCAATCCGCAGGCCCGCGCCTGGGCGAAGCAATTGCGCGAGCGCTATCGGCAGCCGGCGGAACTGGTGCAGGCGATGCTGCGCACCTTCCGCGAGCAGCCGTTCCACTACACGCTGCGGCCGCCAGGGGTTGGCGAGGAGCGCATCGACGGTTTCCTCTTCGGGACCCGTGCCGGCTTCTGCGAGCACTACGCCGGCGCCACGGCCTTCGTCCTGCGTGCGGCTGGCATCCCGGCGCGGGTGGTGACCGGTTACCAGGGTGGCGAGGCGAGCTCGTCGGGCAATTACCTGGCGGTGCGCCAGTTCGACGCCCATGCGTGGGTGGAATACTGGCAGCGTGGCCAGGGCTGGACGCGGGTCGACCCCACCGGTGCGGTGTCGCCCGAGCGTATCGAGCAAGGGCTGGAAGCCGCCATGAGCCGCGAAGGCAGCTTCCTCGAGGCCGACCCGTTCTCGCCGCTGCGCTACCGCCAGTTCGCCTTGCTCAACCAGCTGCGCATGGCCTGGGACGACATCAACTACGGCTGGCAACGCTGGGTGCTGGGCTACCAGGCCGAGCAGCAGGGCGACATGCTCAAGCGCTGGTTCGGCGGCCTGGACCGGCAATGGATCGGTGCGTTGCTGGTGGGGGGCGGTGCACTGCTGCTGGGCGCACTGGCGCTGCTGCTGTTCAAGCCCTGGCGACGCTCCGCCGATGCGCAACTGCGCAGCTTCGAGCGCTTCGAACGCATGCTGGCGCCGCTGGGCATACAGCGCCGGCCGGGGGAGGGGGCGCGGGACTTCTGCCGGCGCGCGATCGGGGTGCTGCCGGCCCATGCCCAGGCGATCGGCAACTTCCTCCAGGCGTTCGAGGCCCAGCGTTATGGCGGCGCGGCCGCCTCGCCTGCGCAATTGCGCGCGCACCTGGCGCGTCTGCGCCGCGAGCTGCCGTGGCGCTTGCGCCGCACGCGCTGAAACGGAACGTGACATCGCGCCCCCTTGCCGGTGCGTGGGTGGGGGCTAACCTGATAGTTCACCCTCTGAGTGGAGCCTGCCGTGACGTCCTTCTGCGATTACCTGGTGAGCCATCTGATCGAGCAGGAGGTCGCGTTGTTCTCCGCGTCGTCCCGCCTGAAGGCCGAGTCCGACCCCGAAGCGCTGCACGACCTGCGCATTGCCGTGCGCCGCCTGCGCAGCCTCCTGCACCCGGTGCGCGGGATGCCCGGCATCGACGAGCTGGAACAGGCCCTGGGCGACATGGGCCGGCTCAGCGGCCCGCTGCGCGATCTGGAGGTGCTGCTGCCGGTGCTCGAAGCCGAAGGCTACGAGCGCGCCGCGGCGCTGCGCCGGCCGGCGCTGATTTCCGGCTACGCCACGCTGCTCGCCAGCCCGCAGTGGGAACGCCTGATGCTGCGCCTGGACGGCTGGCCGCAGCTGTGGCGCACCGCCGAGCGCCACGGTGTGCTCAAGGGCCTGCACGGCAAGGTGGAAAAGCGTCTGGCCAAGGAGTGGCAGAAGCTGCGCGAGGCGCTGAAGGATCCGGCCCACGACCGCCATCGCCTGCGACTGCTGATCAAGCGGGTGCGCTATTCGCTGGAGGCCTATCCCCGGGAATCCGCCGTGCCACAGCGCCTGCTGGCGCCGCTGAAGGACGCCCAGGCGGCCCTGGGCGAGTGGCATGACTACGAGCAGTGGCTGATCCGCAGCGAGCGCGAGTTGGACCTGATGCCGCTGCAGCCCCACTGGAACGCCCGCCATGACCTGGCCGAGCGGCTGGCCGACGAGAGCCTGGAGGCCCTGCAGAAGGCGCTGCATAGCGGCCATTGATGGCAAGGCATTTACCGGCGGGAACAAGGCTTTGGATGGTTTGCCGTCAGCGCTGGCGCCCTTAAGATCGCCGCCTGCACTTTCTACCCAGTAGCCTCAGGGAAGTCGTCCATGTCCTTCAGCGAAATGCTCAAGGCGGTGCGCGCTGCGCCGCTCTCCATCGTCATTCCCGCCACCTGGGCGCAAGGTCGCGCCAGCTTCGGCGGCCTGGTGGCCGCGCTGGCCTACGAGGCCATGGCGGCGGTGGCCGAAGCCGGGCGCCCGGTGCGTTCGCTGGCCATCACTTTCGTCGGCCCCATCGAAGTCGAGGTGCCGGTGAGTTTCGAGGCCGAGGTCCTGCGCGAGGGCAAGTCGGTCAGCCAGGTGTTCTGCCGCGCCGTGCAGAACGGCCAGGTGGTGGTGCTGGCCCAGGGCAGCTTCGGCGTGGCGCGCGAGTCCAGCGTGCAGGTGGACGGCCTGCCGCCGCCGGCGTTCAAGCCCGTCGAGGACTGCCAGGAACTGCCCTACATCCGCAAGCTGATGCCGGCCTTCACCCAGAACATCGCCATGCGCTGGGCGGTCGGGCACATGCCGTTCTCCGCCAGCCGCGAGCGCGAGATGGGCGGCTGGATGCGCTTTCGCGGTGACGATGTGGGCGATGAGCCGATGGAAGTGAGCCACCTGCTGGCGCTGATCGACGCCTGGCCGCCGGCCAACCTGCCGCACCTGAAATCGCCGGCGCCCTCCAGTTCGCTGACCTGGACCGTGGAGTTCGTCCAGCCGCTGCCGCGCTTGCCGGCCAACGGCTGGTGCCAGTACCTGGCGACCATCGAGCATGCCCGCGACGGCTATGGCCATATCGCTGCGCAGACCTGGTCGGCCGACGGACAGTTGCTCGCCATCGGCCGGCAGACGGTGACGATCTTCGGTTAACGGCCGCAGGCTCAGACGCCGGGCGCGGTTTCCGTGCGGTTGCGCCCGCCCGCCTTGGCCCGGTACAGCGCACGGTCGGCGCGTGCGAGCAGGTCTTCCAGGCGCAGCTCGCCGTCGCGGCGAACGGCCACGCCGATGCTCAGGGTCAGGCGCACGCGGCTGCCGTCTTCGCTGGTGAAGGACAGCGCCTGCACATTGTGGCGCACCCGCTCGGCCACCTGCAGGGCCTGCTGCAGGTCGGTTTCCGGCAGGATTGCGGCGAACTCCTCGCCGCCCAGGCGGCCCAGCAGGTCCACTTCGCGCAAGCCCTGGGTCAGTTCCTTCGCCACGGCTTGCAGCACGGCGTCGCCGAAGGCATGGCCGTGGGTGTCGTTGATCGGTTTGAAGAAGTCGATGTCGAGCATCAGCGCCGCGCACTGGCGCTCGTAGCGCTGGGCGCTCTTGAGCAGGGCGACGCCACGTTTGACGAAGGCGTGGCGGTTCTGCAGGCCGGTCAGCGGGTCGGTGGTGGCCAGCAGGCGCAGCTCCTGCTCCATGGCCTTGCGCTGGTTGATGTCGAAGCTCCAGACCAGCGAGGCGGGGCGGCCGTCCACTTCCATCTTCCGTGCCCAGACGATTGCCCAGTACGACGGGTTGCCCGCCAGGCGGGTTTCCCAGCTGTCCAGCTGGCCATGCTCGGCGAGGGACTGGCGGAAGCGCGCCTGCTCATCCGGGTCGTCGAACAGCCGGTGCAGGGTGAAGGGCTCGTCCGGGCGCACGCCGGTGCGCTGCAGCAGGCGGGGGCTGACGTAGTGGGCGCGGGAATCCTCGTCGCTGAGCAGCGCCACGTCGCTGGGGCTGGTGTCGAGGATGTAGCGCAGCAGCGCCTTGCGCTCGCTCAGCTCCTGGGTGCGCTGGTCGACGCGTTGCTCCAGCGACTGGTTGAGGTCGTGCAGGCGTTGGGTCAGCAACTGCTTGCGCCGCGAGTTGGCGATCACCCGCAGGGCCAGCAGCACGCTGCACAGGCCCAGGCCGAAGAGCACCCAGGCGAGCAGGTTGAAGGCGTGCTGCAGGTCCTGGCGCTCGGCGTCCATGTAGTTGGTCAGGGCGATATTGGTCGCCACCACCACGTCGTGGGCCGGCTCCAGCAGCGGCGGCAGGTCCCGCAGCATGTCCCCGGCCAGCCGCTTGGCGGCCTCCGGCTGGCCCCAGGGCGCGCGCACGAGCCAGGCATCGCTCAGGCGCTGGATCTTCTCCAGCGTTGCCTGCACCTCCGGGCGCGGCACCACCAGGTAGCGATAGACCGGCGTGCTGCGCAGCGGCGGCAGCAGGCTGGCGAGCACCTCGACGCGTGTCGCCAGGGCATCGCTGTCGCGTTGGCCGGCGAGCACCTGCCGGGCGGTCGCCAGCGAGCGTTCCAGCTCGGCGCGCAGCTGGTAGGCCTGCCACAGCTCGCTGTGGGCGTCGGGATGGGCCAACTGGCGGACGTGCTGGTGCACCATCCGCAGCGCGGCGCCGGCGCCGACGGTCAGCGCCACGATCAGGCCGCTGAGGATGATGACGGTCAGGCGGCGACGGCGCCGCCTGGGTGGCTGCGGGGGCACGGCGATCACTCCAGGGTAATGCGGCTTACCTGCCAGACGGTGCGGTTGAAGTAGACCTGGGTCCGCAGCGGCGGGTGATCGAGCATCGGGTAGATGACGAACAGCGGGCCACGTTCGGCGATGCCGAGGGTGTGGCCGTCGCGGCGGTAGGCAAGGATCGGCTCGAAGGCGTCGAGGTCGCTCAGCGGAATCAGCGCGGAATAGTCGTTCAGCGCCTCGACCCGCAGGTGCTGGGCGCGTCCGCGTTCCAGGCCGGCGAGCAGGGTGCTCAGGCGCACGCCCTGCCAGCGGTACACACGGGTTTCGTCGGGAAGCATGGAGCGCTGTTCGGTTTGCGGCAGTGCGGCCAGGTCGCGCAGGCGATAGTGCCGCGCGAGCTGTGGCTGGCCTTTCACTGCAACGGTCAGCACGCTGCGCTCGGCCGCCGGTTCCGGGGCCGAGACGCGGTTGCGACAAGAAACAGGCAGGCAAAAATGCCAATAAAATGACGAAAAGCCGACATCTCAACAGCTCGTGACGAAATCTCGACGATTATATCGGCGAACCCGCCTGCGACTTGAATGGCCGAAATGCCGCGCCTGCGATCAGCCCTTGCGTTGGTGCCACGCGCGCCACCAGGCGCCGCTCAAGACGAAGCGCGGGAAGGTGACGAACTGCTCGGCCAGCAGGCGCCCCACGGCATCCTTGCGGTCGTCGAAGGGCTCGGGGGCCTGCGCTTCGAGTTTATGGCCGCGGCCCTGGATGGCCAGCGAGGCCACCATGCCGATCACCCCCAGCAGGATCGCCGACAGGCTCAGGCCGAACAGTCCGCTGAGCAGCGTCAGGGCGCCGAGGATGAACAGCGGCACGGCGATGATGTGCAGCGCGAGGTTGGTGGGATTGCGGTGGTTGGCGGCGTAGCCCTGCCACTGCCAGGCGAGGAGGTTGGGGTGACGTTTGCCCATGGCGAAGCTCCGAGACTGAGAAGCCCGCCTGAGCGCAGGCGGGCGGGATGCCAGCAGTCTAGGTGCTGCCGCAAGGCCCGCGCCAATGGGCGCAGGCTATGCGGGCGATAGGTATTACAGGCGCAGCTGGCGGATGGCGCGGCTGAGCTCGCCGGCGAGGTCTGCCAGCTGATGGCTGGTGCGGGCCGAATCGACGGTCTGCTGCACGGTGTGCTCGGTGACGTCGCGGATGCCCACCACCGAGCGGGTCATTTCCTCGGCGACCTGGCTCTGCTGTTCGGCGGCCACGGCAATCTGCGTATTGCTCTCGCGCATCAGCGCCACCGCCGAAGCGATGGCCGCCAGGGCTTCGCCCGCTTCCCGGGCCTCTTCGACGCAACCGTCGGCCTTGATCGAGCTTTCCTGCATGAACTCCACGGCATCGCGGGTGCCCGACTGCAGGGCGTTGATCATCTGGGTGATCTCGTCGGTGGAGTCCTGTACGCGCTTGGCGAGGTTGCGCACTTCGTCGGCTACCACCGCGAAGCCGCGGCCCATCTCGCCGGCACGGGCCGCTTCGATGGCGGCGTTGAGGGCGAGCAGGTTGGTCTGTTCGGCGATGCCATGGATCACGCTGACCACGCTGCTGATCTTCTGGCTGTCCTGGGCCAGCTGCTGGATCATCTCGGCGGTCTGCTGCACGCCCTGGGACAGCCCGGCGATGGACTGGCCGACGCGGCTGACGACCTGCTGGCCGTTGCCGGCGAGGCGGTCGGCTTCCTGCGACTGGTCGCGGGTATCCGCGGCGTGCTGGGCGATGTGGTGAACCGTGGTGGACATCTCGTTGATGGCGGTGGCGGCCTGGTCGGTCTCGCTCTGCTGGCCGAGCATGCCCTGGCGCACCTGGCCCATGCTGTTGGCGAGGCTGCGCGCGCCTTCGTCGAGGCGGCCGGCGGCCTGGGCGACGGTGCCCACCACACGCTGGTAGCCGGCCTGCATGGCGTTGAACGCGGTGGCCATCTGGCCGACTTCGTCGCGGCTTTCCAGCGGCACGCGGGCGGCCAGGTCGCCGCTCTTTTCCACGTGCAGCATGACGTCGCGCAGGGTCAGCAGGTGGGTGAGGATGAAGCGGATCAGCAGTTGCGAGGCGGCCAGCAGCGCCAGCATCAGTACCAGCACGGCGCCGGCGAAGGGCAGGGCGCGGTCTTCGAACACCGTCCAGAAATCGGCACCGGGGGCGAGCACGGCGACGCGCTGGCCATTGCCGAGGTCCTGCACATAGGCGCCGGCGAGTGTGCCGGCGCGGGATTGCGCACCCTGCAGGTCGACCCAGCCGCTGGCGCGGGCGAGGGCGGAGCCGTCGATACCGGCGATCTGCGGCGCGCTACCACTGGCGAAGCCGACGAGATTCGGCGAAGCCGGCAGCGCCGAGCCGGCCGGCCAGCTCTTGAGCCACTGCGCCTGGGCTTCGGCGCCCTGACGCGCCTGCTGGTTGCGGCCATCGAGCTCCTGGTGCATGGCGAACAGCACCAGCAGCAGCGTGGTGACGAAAGCGACCGCGTTGACGGCCCAGAACTTGTACTTGAGGGAAATATCGCGGATCCAGGCGGCCATAACTCTCTTCTTGTCGGTCGAACAGTGGCAAGGCGCCATTATTCTCGTGAAAAGGATGAAGGTGGCCATTGATGGGAATCAACCCACCTTCCGCTTTCGACGTATCGGCGGCGGAAGGGCGATCTTGAGAGCCGGTTCAAATTTCTGGCAGGTCAAAGAACCGTCGTGCGCAGGCGGTGGTGTGGTGGGCCACCTGCTCGGCGCTCTCGCCGCGGTGCTGGGCCACGCAGGCCAGCACTTCGGGCAGATAGGCGGGCTGGTTGCGGCCATTCTTGGGTTTGGGGCGCAGTGTCCGCGGCAGTAGGTACGGCGCGTCGCTTTCCAGCATCAGCCGGCCCTGGGGGATTTCCCGCACCAGTTCCTGCAGGTGAGTGCCGCGGCGCTCGTCGCAGATCCAGCCGGTGATGCCGATGTGCAGGTCCAGGTCGAGGTAGGAATAGAGTGTGCGGCGCTCGCCAGTGAAGCAGTGCACCACCGCGGCGGGGAGTCGGTCGCGGAACTCCTTGAGGATCGCCAGCAGGCGTTCGCCGGCGTCGCGTTCGTGGATGAACACCGGCAACTGCAGCTCCACCGCCAGGCCCAGCTGTTCTTCGAAAGCCTTCTCCTGCTGCGGGCGCGGCGAAAAGTCGCGGTTGAAGTCCAGCCCGCACTCGCCCACGGCTTTCACCCGCTCCTCGGCCAGCAGGCCACGCAGCACCTTCGCGCTGCCGCTGACCCAGTGGCTGGCCTCGTGCGGGTGGACGCCGGCGGTGCAGTAGAGACGTTGTTCGTCGTCCAGTTGCCGGCACAGTTCCAGGGCCTGTTCGCTGTCGTCGAGGCGGGTGCCGGTGAGCACCATCTGCGTCACGCCAGCCTCGATTGCGCGTGCGAGGACCGCTTCACGTTCCGAAGCAAAGCTTGGGTGGGTGAGGTTGACGCCGATGTCGATCAGTTGCATTTTTCTTCCTTTTGTTCGGAAGCGGAGCATAGCAAATACCGCTTTTTGAGCGAAAATTCTTGAAAAACAACAGGTTGTGGAGCATTCCGAAGATCTATCGGAAGTTTCGGGTTGGTATTGAGTCCCTCCTGTGAGAGTCTTGCGCGCCCTTGGCGGTCGGGAACCCCCGGCTGAAACCGCACTCTAACCGGCCCGCCGCCGAGTGCGACCCCTGGAGAGCTGGATGACCCGACTGTTGCTGCTACTGCTGTGCCTCGTGGCCCTGACGCCACTGCCGGCGGCTGCGCGCCTGACCGCCCAGCCGGAAAACTGGGAGCAGGAAAGCAGTGGCGCCCGCGACCTGGCCGCCATCCGTTCGGGCGGCACCCTGCGGGTGCTGGTCAACCAGAGCCGCAACAGCTCCGGCGAAATCAAGGGCGAACCCATCGGTGTCGAGTACCGCCGGCTGCGTGCCTTCGAGCAGTACCTCAACGACAGCGCACCGGGGCGCAAGCCGCTCACCGTCAAATTCATTCCCAAGGCCAAGGATCAATTGCTCGGCGCGCTGCAGCGCGGCGAAGGCGATCTGGTCGCGCCCGGGGAAGTCCTGCTGGCGCGCGATGGCCAGAACGTCAGTCCCAGCCTGCCGTGGAAGGCCGACGTGCCGCTGGTGCTGGTGACCAAGCAGGGCAACCGCAAGTTCGTGCGCCTGGAGCAACTCGCCGGCCGCACCATCACCCTGCCGGCCGGTACCGCCGCCGGCGAGGCCGTGCGCAAGGTCAACGAACGCCTGGCGCAGAAGCGCCTGGCGCCGCTGGTGCTGGAATGGACCGATTCCTCGCTGGCCGTGGAGGATGTGCTGGAGATGGTCCAGGCCGGCATCTTCAACTACACCGTGGTCGAGCAGCCCATCGCCGAGCGCTGGGCCAAGGTCTTCACCAAGCTGCGCGTCGACCGCCACCTGGTGCTGGACAACAGCGAGCCGATGACCTGGTACGTGCGCCGCGATGCACCGATGCTGCAGGCCAGCGTCAACCGCTTCCTCAAGGATTACCGTGCGCCGGCGGACCAGGACGTGGCGTTCCAGCGCCTCTACCGCCGCGCCTACCAGGTGCGCAATCCGCTGGTGGTGCCGGATCGCAAGCGTTTGGAAGCCGTGCGCCCGACGCTGCAGCGCTACGCCGAGCAGAGCAAGGTCGACTGGCTGGCGCTGGCCGCCGTAGCCTTCAAGGAATCCAACCTCGATGCCGGCGCGCGCGGCGCCGGCGGCGCCACCGGGCTGATGCAGATCACCCCGGCGGCCGCGCGCGCCGTGGGCGTGAACACCGTGCACCAGAAGGAGAACAACGTGCAGGCCGCCAGCCGCTACATGGCGATGCTGCGCAAGCGCTTCTTCTCCAGCCCGCGCATCAACGAACGGGACCGCATGGCCTTCGTTCTTGCTGCCTACAACGCCGGTCCCGAGCGGGTGCAAAGCCTGCGCGCCGAGGCCAAGCGCCAGGGCCTGAACCCCAACCAGTGGTTCTTCCAGGTCGAGCGCGTGGCCGCCGAACAACTGGGTATGGGCGTGGTGAACTACGTCAGCAGCGTCAACAAGTACTATCTTGCATATCAGCGGGAACGTGATGGCCTGGAGCCACGTGAGAGCGTGGCGGCAATCAAGAAGTAATCGGTTTGTTCGATAGTTATTAGCGCGATTTTGCGCTTTTGATATCGGAAAAACTGGATATATTGGTCGCCAAGCAACCACGGTTGTCATCTACTTCCTACGCAACCCTTCGCTCTCACCAGAGCCTCCCATAAGGACGCACCATGAACTCGCTGATCAAATCCATCCTGACCACCAACGCTGGCGCTGGCATCGCGGTGCTGCGTATCACCACCGGCCTGACCTTCATGGCTCACGGCTCGCAGAAGCTCTTTGGTGCCTTCGGTGGCCCGGGTCTGCAAGGCATGGCGGGCTGGCTGGAATCCCTCGGCGTGACTCCTGGCTACCTGATGGCGACCCTGGCCGGCAGCGCGGAGTTCTTCGGCGGTCTGGCCCTGGTCCTCGGTCTGCTGGTGCGCCTGGCGAGCATCCCGCTGATCGTGGCCATGCTGGTCGCCGTGTTCAGCGTGCACCTGGCCAACGGCTTCTTCATCACCGCCAACGGCTTCGAATATGCCTTCACCCTGATCATGATCAGCGTCGCGCTGCTGATCAGCGGCGCCGGCCCGTTCTCCCTGGACCGCAAGCTGTCCAGCTGATACGGACGTCATCCCTGAAAAAGCCGGGCATTGCCCGGCTTTTTCGTTTGCTACACGGGATATCTGTAGGAGCGAGCTTGCTCGCGAACAGTGCCTCCGGCCGCACCGGCATCAAGCGGTTCGCGAGCAAGCTCGCTCCTACGAAGAGCAAAATGCCGGGTATTGCCCGGCATTTTTCGTTTTGTCCCTTGTGCGGAGCGAGCCTGCTCATCCCTGCACGGGTTTCCTATCAATGGAAGAGGTACTGCACGCCGCCATTGATCAAGCCGCCGCCCACCAGCAGGAAGACGAACAGCCCGGCGCCCAGCAGCAGCGGCTTGGGGCCTTCCTTGCGCAGGTCGCCCAGGCGGGTGGCGAGGCCGAGGGCGGCCATCGCCATGCCGAGCATCACGTCGTCCAGTTGCTGCAACGGCGCCAGCCAGCCTTGCGGCACCCAGCCCAGCGAGCGAAGACCGGTCACCAGCAGGAACAGCACGGCGAAGCCGGGAATGTGCAGCTTGCGCCGGGCGCCCGGCTCGGCGGCTTCGGCGCACCCTACGCGGCCAAGTATCAGCAGTGCCGGGGCCAGCAGCAGGACGCGCAGCATCTTGCTGATCAAGGCGGCGTCGGCGGCGGCCGGGTCCATGGCGCGGCCGGCGGCGACCACCTGGGCGACTTCATGGATGGTCGAGCCGGTGAACACGCCGAATGCCTGCTCGCTGCCGAACAGATGGGGCAGTGCGGCGTAGATCAGCGGGTGCAGCAGCATCGCCAGGGTGCCGAACAGCACCACGGTGGCCACCGCGACGGCGGTGTGCTCGGCCCGCGCCTTGAGCACCGGGCTGCTCGCCATCACCGCGGCGGCGCCGCAGATGGCGCTGCCGGCGCCGATCAACAGGGCGCTTTCGCGCGGCAGCTTGAGCCAGCGTTCGCCGATCCACCAGGCCACGGTCAGGGTGCTGGCAACCATCAATACATCGATGATCAGCGCGGCTGGCCCGAGGGCGGCGATGTCCTGGAAGGTCAGGCGCAGGCCATAGAGCCCCACGCCCAGGCGCAACAGTTGCTGGCGCGACAGGTCGATGCCGGGGCGGATGCCGCCGAAGCGGGCCAGGCCGAGGTTGCCGGCCAGCAGGCCGATGAGGATCGCCAGGGTCAGGCTGCCGAGCCCCAGGTGCTGCAGTGCGGGGATTTCCATGAGCTGGCGGGAGCCGGAGGCGATGGCCAGGCAGAGCAGGGCGCCGGGGAGGTAGTAGGGCGGGCGGCGAAGGGCGTTCATTGCAGGCTCCTTGTATAAGGTGAAGCCATGGTGCCGCCGCCCCGCTTAGTGTAAAAACGGATTGTTCTTATTGGGTTGACCGGTTTTATCGATATGGGCCCGCGCCTCACCCTTCGCCAGTTGGCGACCTTCACCGCGATCGCCGAATTGGGCAACGTGACCCAGGCGGCCGCGCGCATTGCGCTCTCGCAATCCGCCGCCAGCCAGGCGTTGCAGGAGCTGGAACGTACCCTCGGCACGCGCCTGTTCGACCGCAGCGGCAAGCGCCTGGCGCTTAACGACAACGGCCGCGCCTTCTACCCCAAGGCCAGCGCACTGCTGGCGCAGAGCGCCGAGCTGGAAAGCCTGTTCGAATCGGCGCCCGTGCAACTGAGCCTGGGCGCCAGCCGCAGCATTGGCGGGTATTTGCTACCGCAGGTCATGGCCGGCTTTCTTGGCGAGCTACCCGACAGCCGCCTGGAGCTGCAGGTGGCCAACAGCGGTGGGGTGATCGAGGCGCTGGCCGAGTTTCGCCTGGACGTGGCCTTCATCGAGGCGCCGATCCAGCATCCGCAGATCCAGCTCACGCCCTGGCTGGCCGATGAGCTGTTGCTGGTGGTGGCGCCGGACCACCCGCTGGCGCTGGCCGAGCGCGTCACCCTCAGGGATCTGGCCGCGGCGCGCTGGGTGCTGCGCGAGGCCGGTTCGGGCACGCGGGTGACCTTCGAGCAGCAGGTGTTGCCGCGCCTGGGCAGCGTCGACGCGCCTCTGGAGGTCAGCAACGCCGAGGCGATCAAGCACCTGGTGGGCAGCGGATGCGGCATCGGATGCCTGTCGCAGCGCGTGGTGCAGGCGGAGCTGGAACGCGGTGAGCTGGTGCGTCTGGGCAACCCGCTGGGGCCGCTGCGGCGCACCTTCTTCCGCGCGCTGCACATCGACAAGTACCCCACGGCCGGTCTGCGCCGCTTCCTGGATTACGCCAGCGAATGGGCGGCTCGCTCAGGCGCCGTCTAGCGGCCACTCGCCGATGGCGCGATAGCGCACGCCGCTGGGGCTGTTCTCCGAACTGAACAGGGTGACCGCCCGGGCGGGCAGCAGGAAGGAGGCGGTCGCCGCCGGTGTGTGATGGGCGTGGCGGGCAAGGGTGATGTGCGGATGGAAGGGGCGCTGCTCGACCTCGAACCCACCGGCTCGCAGCGCTTCGCGCAGGGCCTGCACCAGCTCATGCAGGGCGGCGGGAATGTGGCTCGGTGCGAGATGCAGGATGCCGTTGCCCCAGCGCGCGACGTGGTCCAGTTCCAGCTCGAAGCCCTGGCGCGGCAGGCGCTCGCCGATGGCGCGCAGTTCCGCCTTGCGGCCGCGCGGCACCGAGCCGAGAAAAGCCAGGGTCAGGTGCAGGTTGGCCTGGGCTACGGGCTGGCCGTCCAGGGGCAGGGTGTCGCGCCAGGCGCAGATCTGCGCCGCCAGCGCGGGCGGGCAGGGCAGCGCGAAGAACAGCCGCAAGGGTGGCGTGGTCATCGATTCGGGTCTCCTTGACAGTGCTGCCGGGCCTTCTCTAGGATGCCGCTCAGCGCCGATTTAAGTAGCAACTTGCGGGGCGCGGATGCAGCCATGGCTGACATCGAAATACCGCTAAAGCGCTGGTTCGGTGTGCCTCTCGCCGCGTCCAGCAGGACCTTTGAGGTGGAAGACCAGACACCATGACCTGTCCCAACCCGCATCTGCGCCTGGCCCCGATCACCACCGGGCTGGTGCGTCGCAATCCGAAGATCCTCCTGGGCGGCAATCACCAGCCCACCCTCGTCCGTTACCTCGATGGCTGGCCCAAGCGCTGGAACGGCTCGCGCACTTTCCTGATCCAGTTCGCCGAGACCTTTGCCGATCTGGCGCGCTTCCCCAGCGACAGTTTCGACTTTGCCGTCGTCCAGTCGCCGGTGGCCGAGCAACTGGAGTCCGCGGTTCACGAACTCACCCGTGTCGCCCGCCAAGGCCTGATCACCCGCCGCCCACCGCCGCTCTGATCATTCTGTAGGAGCGAGCTTGCTCGCGAACGGATTCACCGGCAGCGCCCACGCTGGGCGGGTTCGCGAGCAAGCTCGCTCCTGCACGCATGTGCCTCAGGGATACTCGATTTCCACCACGAACCACAGCTTCTCGCCGGAGGGGCTGCGCACCATCACCTCGGCGTCCAGTTCCTTGCCCACCAGGGCGCGGGCCAGCGGCGAGTCGATGCTGATGTGGTTGTTGCGCAAGTCCAGCTCGTCCGGGCCGACGATGCGGTAGCGGGCCTGCTCGCCTTCTTCGTCTTCCAGGGTGACCCAGGCGCCGAAATAGACCTTGTTCGGGTCGGCCGGCCGCTCGCTGACGACCTTGCAGTTTTCCAGGCGCTTGCGCAGGAAGCGCACGCGGCTGTCGATTTCGCGCAGCATCTTCTTGCCGTAGGTGTATTCGGCATTCTCCGAGCGATCACCCTGCGCGGCGGCCTCGCTGACCGACTGCGTCACCTGGGGCCGGCGCACGTTCCACAGTTCATGCAGTTCGGCGCGCAGGCGCGCTTCGCCTTCGGGGGTGATCAGCGGGGTACCGGCGGGGCGGGGCGGACGATAGCGGCTCATGGCATCCAGTGCGGAGAGAGTGATCGGGGCAGTCTACCCGATCAGCTCTCGCGCAGCAGGCGCAATGGGCTCACGTTGAGCGCGCGGCGCGTGCCGAGCAACCCGGCGCCGCCCACCAGCAGCGCGCCCAGCACCGGCAGCAGCAGCAACCAGGGATGCGGGCTCCACGGCAGGTCGAACACCCATCGATAGAGCAGGTAGCTGATCAGTTCGCAGCCCAGCGCCGCCAGCAATCCGCTGACCGCGCCGAGCAGGGCGAACTCGCTGCGCCGTGTGCGCATCAGCAGGCCGCGTTCGGCGCCCAGGGCGCGCAACAGGGCGCCCTGGCGCAGGCGCTCATCGAGGGTGGCCTGCAGGCCGGCGAACAGCACCACGAAGCCGGCGGCGAGCACGAACACCAGCACGTACTCCACCGCCAGCGTGACCTGGTCGAGGATGCTGCGCAGTTGCGCCAGCAGCGCGTCCACCGGGAGCAGGGTGACGGTGGGGTAGGCGCGGGCCAGTTCGATCAGCTGGCGTTCCTGGCTGGCCGGCAGGTAGAAGCTGGTCAGGTAGGTCACGGGCAGGTCGGTCAGGGTGCCGGGCTCGAAGACCATAAAGAAGTTCGGCTGGAAGTTGTCCCACTTCACCGCGCGCAGGCTGCGGATCTGCGCTTCGCGGGTCTGTCCGGCGACGGTGAAGCTCAAATGGTCGCCGACCTTCAGGCCGAGATTGCCGGCGAGCTTCTCTTCCACCGAGACGCCCGGCAGTTCGTTCTTCTGGCCGGCGTGCCACCAGTCGCCGGCAACGATGCGGTTGCCCGAGGGCAGGCGCGCCGACCAGGTCAGGCCGAGGTCGCGCTGCAGGGCGCGTTCGCTGCGGATGTCTTCGTTCATGGCATGCACGGGCTTGCCGTTCACCGCCACCAGCCGGCCGGGCACCATCGGGTAGAGGTCTTCGGCATGGGGCGACAGCGCCTTTACCCGCTGCTCGAAGCCTTCTTTCTCGGCCGGCAGGATGTTCAGGGCGAAGTGGTTCGGCGCGTTGGGCGGCAACTGGGAGTGCCAGGTGTCCAGCAACTCACCGCGCAGCAGGGCGATCAGGGCCATGGCCAGCAGGATCAGGCCGAAGGCGAGGCTCTGCCCGGCGGCCGCCAGCGGGTAGCGCAACAACTGGCCGAGGCCGAGGCGCCACGGCAGGCTTGCACCCTGCAGTGCACGGCGCAAGCCGCGCAGGGCCAGCAGCAGGATGAAGCCGAGGACCACCGCGGCAACGGCGCCGCCGCCGAGCAGGGCGAGGGTGAGTTTCAGGTCGAGGCTCAGGCGCCACATGATCAGGCCGAGGGCCAGCAGGGCGCACCCGTACGCGGCCCAGGTGCGCATCGGCACGGGCAGCAGGTCGCTGCGCAGCACGCGCAGCGGCGGTACGCGGCCCAGCGCTGCCAGCGGCGGCAGGGCGAAGCCGGCCAGCGCCACCAGCCCGGTGGCCATTCCGGCGAGCGCGGGGACGATGCCGGCGTCGGGGATTTCCGGGGGCAGCAGGTTGCCCAGCAGCTGCATCAGGCCCAGTTGCGCCAGCCAGCCGAGGAAGGCGCCGGCGATACTCGCCACCAGCCCCAGCGCGAACAACTGGCTGCCATACAACAGCAGGGCCTCGCGGCGCGACAGGCCCAGGCAGCGCAGCAGGGCGCTGGCGTCGAAGCGGCGGGTGGCGAAGCGGTTGGCCGACAGGGCCACCGCCACGCCGGCGAGCAGCACGGCGGCGAGGCTGGCGAGATTCAGGTAGCGCTCGGCGCGGCCCAGGGCGTCGCCGATCTGCCGGTTGCCGTGGTGGGCGTCCTGTAGCTCCTGATTGGCGGCCAGTTTGCCCTGGATGGCGCCGCGGTAGGCTTGCAGCGCGTCGTGCGGGCCGCCCCACAGGTCGCGGTAGCGCACCCGGCTGCCGGGCTGGACCACGCCGGTGGCGTCCAGGTCCTGCAGGTTCATCATCACGCGCGGGGTGAGGCTGTAGAAGTCACCGGCGCGGTCCGGCTCGTAGGTCAGCACGCGGGCGATGCGCAGGGGCTTGCGGCCGATGTCGACGCTGTCGCCGATCTTCAGGTCGAGGCTGGCCAGCAGACGTGATTCGACCCAGATATCGCCTGGCGCCGGGCGGCCGCCTTCGACTTCCGGCTCCAGCGGTGCGGGCGCGCTCTTCAATGCGCCACGCAAGGGGTAACTCTCGCCGACCGCCTTGACGCTGCTCAGCTGGATGCCGTTGTCGGTGGCGACCACGCTGGAAAATTCCACGCTCTGCGCATGCTGCAGGCCGAGCGCGAGGCCGCTGTCTATCTGCTGTGGTTGCGCCGGCTGGGTGCCGGTGAGCACCAGGTCCGCACCGAGGAATTCGGCGGCG
The DNA here is from genome assembly GCF_048068435.1 of Pseudomonas sp. NY15437. Taxonomy (NCBI): domain Bacteria; kingdom Pseudomonadati; phylum Pseudomonadota; class Gammaproteobacteria; order Pseudomonadales; family Pseudomonadaceae; genus Pseudomonas; species Pseudomonas sp. NY15437. The sequence goes on along the minus strand of NZ_JBLUQC010000013.1, from coordinate 124,841 downwards.
CGCACCAGCATGGCGCCGTTGAGTCGCGCGCTGAAATAGCCGATGGCGGAGCTGGCCGCCACCGCCACCAGCAGGGCGAAGAACAGCACGCGCAGTTCGCCGCTGCGGCCCTCGCGCCACAGCTGGCGCAGGGACAGACGGAACAGGTTGGGCAGCGACAATGGCTTCATCGGCTCGGGTCCGTCAGGGTTCGACGTGGTCGATCAGGTGGCCGCTTTCCAGGCGGATGTGGCGCTGGCAGCGGTGGGCGAGGCGTTCGTCGTGGGTCACCAGCACGAGCGTGGTGCCGCGCTCGCGGTTCAGCTCGAAGAGCAGGTCGCTGATGCGCTCGCCGGTGTGGGTGTCGAGGTTGCCGGTGGGCTCGTCGGCGAACAGCACGTCCGGTTCGGCGGCAAAGGCGCGGGCGATGGCGACCCGCTGCTGCTCGCCACCGGAGAGCAGGCGCGGGTAGTGGGTCAGGCGCTGGCCCAGGCCGACCCGCTCCAGCAACTCGCGGGCGCGCTGTTCGGCGTCCTTGCGGCCGTCCAGCTCCAGCGGCAGCATGACGTTCTCCAGTGCATTGAGGCTGTCGAGCAGCTGGAACGACTGGAAGACGAAGCCGACGTGGGCGGCGCGTACGCGGGCGCGCTGGTCTTCATCGAGGCTGCCGAGGGCGTGGCCGAGCAGGACGATCTCCCCGCCGCTGGGCAGGTCCAGCCCGGCGAGCAGGCCCAGGAGGGTGGATTTGCCCGAGCCGGAGCTGCCGACGATGGCGAGGCTGTCGCCGCGGGCGAGGTCGAGGGAGAGGTCGTGGAGGATGGTCAGCTTGCCTTCCGCGCTGGAAACAACCTTGCTAAGGTTCCGCGCGGTGAGAATGCGTTCGCTCATGGAGAATCCGATGCGTGCATGGCTAATGGGCGGCTGCCTGGCGTTGCTTCTGATCACGCAGCAGGCCGCGGCGCAGACGCTGTTGGTCGTCGGCGATAGTATCAGCGCCGGTTTGGGGCTGGATACCAGCCAGGGCTGGGTCAACCTGCTGGACAAGCGCCTGAAGGAGCAGGGTTTCGACTACCGGGTAGTGAATGCGTCGATCTCCGGCGACACCACTGCCGGCGGCCTCGCGCGGCTGCCGGCGCTGCTTTCGGAGCAGAAGCCGGCACTGGTGGTGATCGAGCTGGGCGGCAACGACGGCCTGCGCGGAATGGCGCCGGCGCAATTGCAACAGAATCTTAATGCGATGGTTCAGCAGTCGCGGCAGGCGGGCGCCAGGGTCGTTCTGCTGGGCATGCGCCTGCCGCCCAACTACGGGCAGCGCTACACCGATGCCTTCGCCCAGGTCTTCCAGAGCGTGGCGAACGAGCAGAAGATCGCGCTGGTGCCGTTCTTCTTCGACGGGGTGGGCGGCGTGCAGGACATGATGCAGGCTGACGGCATCCACCCGGCGGTGGCGGCGCAGCCCAGACTGCTGGATAACGTGTGGCCGACGCTCAAGCCGCTACTCTGATCACTCGCCGCGTTGATAAACGGCAGAATCGAGGCTTCCCCGCGCCCGGCCTTTCGGCTATGTTTGCGCACCCTTCTGGAACCCCCTATGTCGCGCCCCGCCTGGACCCTCTTCGCCTACCAACTGATCGAGCCCGATGAGCAGTTGGATCTGTTCGCCTGCCGCGAGGTCCGGGTGCACCTGGTGGCACGCCAACTGGAACTGGGGACCCCGGCGGACCGCACGCTCTGCGGCAGCCTGCTGCCGGCCCAGCCGCTGTGGCGCGGCGCCGAAAAACCGCTGTTGCGCGATCGACGCATCTGCGCGGCCTGCCTGAAACAACTGGATGAGGAAAAGCGCGGCGCGCGCAGTTCCTGGCTCATCTGACATCTCCCGTTGACGGGGCTTGCGGTGGTAAACTGATCACCCTTTGCTCATTGCCCTCGTCAAGGATCCTCGGATGTTGTCGCGCGTCATTGCCGCCTGCTCGCTGTCCCTCGCCGCGCTGCTCTCGGCCGGCCCCGTTTCCGCCATTGAACTGCCGCTGCCGGCACCGGGTGACGATATCGTCGGCCAGGTCCAGGTGATCAAGGCCAAGTACGAAGACACCTTCGCCGATCTCGGCGAGAAATACGGCCTCGGCTACTCCGAGATGATCGCCGCCAACCCGGGCGTCGACGCCTGGCTGCCGGGCGTGGGCACCGAGATCATCATTCCGACCCGTTTCGTCCTGCCCCCGGGCCCGCGTGAAGGGGTGGTGATCAACCTCGCCGAGTACCGCCTGTACTACTTCCCCAAGGACAAGAACGTCGTCTACACCTACGCCCTGGGCATCGGCCGAGAGGGTTGGGGTTCGCCGGTGGGCAGCACCACCGTGATCGCCAAGACCAAGGACCCGGCCTGGTACCCGCCGGCGTCGATCCGCGCCGAGCACGCCGCCGATGGCGACCCGCTGCCGACCGTGGTGCCGCCGGGCCCGGACAACCCGCTGGGCCCGTACAAGATGAGCCTGGGCTTCCACGGCTACCTGATCCACGGTTCGAACAAGAAGTTCGGTATCGGCACCCGCACCAGCCACGGTTGCTTCCGTATGTACAACTGGGACGTTACCCAGCTGTTCTCGATGATCCCGGTGGGCACCAAGGTGCGCATCATCAACGAGCCGTACAAGTTCGGCCGCAGCGAAGGCAAGATCTACCTCGAGGCTCACGCGCCGATCGATGACAACGGCGACCCGTCGGTGGTCGACAAGCACACCGCGGTGATCAACGCCCTGCTCAAGCGCGAGGACATTGCCAGCCAGATGCAGATGGACTGGAACGTGGTGCGTGAAGTGGTCGCTGCCGAAGACGGCCTGCCCGTCGCCATCGCCCAGCCGCAAGTGCAGGGCGGTTCGGTTGCCGCCACTGTCGACCAGGACGCCGTGCCGCTGCAGTAATCCACCGGCCCTCAACGAAAAGCCCGCCGACCGTCACCGGTCGAGCGGGCTTTTTGTTGCCTGCCGATCGCGCTGGGCCGCAAACGGCAGGCATAAAAAAACCGACCCCGAGGGGTCGGTTTTTTCGAACAGATCCGAAGATCTATTACTTGCGGCTGGCTTTGTCCAGCATACGCAGGGCGCGCTCGTTAGCCTCGTCAGCGGTCTGCTGGGCTTTCTGAGCGGCGGCCAGAGCTTCGTCAGCCTTGCGATAAGCTTCATCGGCACGGGCTTGAGCGCGAGCAGCGGCGTCTTCAGTAGCGGTCAGACGTGCTTCGGTTTCTTTCGAGTGGCTGCTGCAACCGGTGGCCAGAACAGCAGCCAGAGCCAGAGCAGAGAATTTCAGAACGTTGTTCATCGTGTTCCCCTTAAGGTGGACATTTCCATTAAAAGCAATCTCCCATGACTGGGAAATTAGCCGGACTACATAGTACTCATTACTTGTAGTAAGTAAACTGACCAAGCGCAAGTACAGCACTTTTTTTTCATGTTAGGCCTGCTCTTAGCACTAGTGCGAGGCCGATTTGGGCAAAAACTGTCCAATCTGGCAAAGGCGCACTGCCAAAGGCTATCAGGCGGGTGCAGCGCCGCTTTCGGGTTTCGGAACCAAGCTGTCGAAAGAGTGTCGACAATGGTCGAACAACTGTTTAGTCGGCGTTGTGCAGTTGTCCAACTGACAACTTGCAACTAGCGGCTATCGGTGAAGAAAGTGTGAAGCGGAAACGAAAAAGCCCGGCTAATTGCTTAGCCGGGCTTTTTCATGAATCTGGCGGTGAGGGAGGGATTCGAACCCTCGATACGATTTCTCGTATACACACTTTCCAGGCGTGCTCCTTCAACCGCTCGGACACCTCACCAGATTTCTCGACAGCGCTGTGTCTGTCGAGGCGCGCACTTTACTCAAAGGTTTCCTCCTTGGCAAATCTTTTTTGAAAATTTTTTCCAACGGATTCATCGGCTTAAGGAGCATGGTCGGGATCGCGGGTACACTGGCGCCTTCTGAGACAGGCTCTGGTACGTAGGAACGCGCATGGCGAGCTGGGACATCTTCTGCAGCGTAGTCGACAACTACGGCGATATCGGCGTCACCTGGCGGCTGGCCCGGCAGTTGGCGGAGGAACATCGGCAGCCGGTGCGCCTGTGGGTCGACGACCTCGCAGCCTTCGTGCGTATCTGCCCCGAGGCCGATGGCGCCGCCGTGTCGCAACGGCAAGCGGAGGTCGATGTGTGCCTGTGGCCCAGGCCCTGGCAGGGAGCCACCGCAGCGGACGTGGTCATCGAAGCGTTCGCCTGCGAACTGCCGGCTGCCTATATAGAAGCCATGGGGCGTCGCCAGAGGCCGTCGCTGTGGCTGAACCTGGAATACCTCAGCGCCGAGCCGTGGGTGGAGTCCTGCCACGGCTTGCCGTCGATGCAGGCCAGCGGTCTGCAGAAGTACTTCTATTTCCCCGGTTTCACGCCGGCCACCGGTGGCCTGCTGCGCGAGAGTGATCTGATCGCCCGGCGCGATGCCTTCCAGGCCGATCCGGCTGCCAGCCTGCGATTCCTCGAAGGCCTCGGCGTGCAGCCGCGCGCGAACGAGCGGCGCATCTCTCTGTTTGCCTATGAGAATGCCGCGCTGGCCGGTTGGCTGGATGCAGTGGCTGCCGGCACCGAGCCAACGCTGCTGCTGGTGCCCGAGGGCAGGGTGCTGGCGGACGTCCAGCGCTGGGCCGGGAAATCGCTGGCGGTCGGCGAGCAGGTCCGGCGCGAATCGTTGCGCGTGCAGGTGTTGCCGTTCGTGCGCCAGGAAGACTACGACCTGTTGCTGTGGAGCTGCGATTTCAACGCCGTGCGCGGCGAGGACTCCTTCGTTCGCGCGCAGTGGGCGGGGCGGCCGTTCGTCTGGCACATCTATCCGCAGGATGAAGAGGTCCACCTGGAAAAACTCGATGCCTTCCTGGCGCTGTTCGGTGAGGGGCTGGACGAGTCACTGCGGGCGGACCTGGTCGCCTTCTGGAGCGCCTGGAACGGCCGGGGCGATGCGGGCAAGGCTTGGCGAGCGCTGGAGAAGCGGATGCCGGAATGGGCGACGTGGATTGGCGATTGGCAGCGCCGATTGACCGAACAAACCGATCTTGCCGCGGGGCTGGTGCGTTTTTATACAAATTGGCTATGATATGGCCCCTGTTTTTTGTCTCCAATCCAATCGGATAATCGTATGAAAACCGCACAAGAGTTCCGCGCTGGCCAGGTTGCCAACATCAATGGCGCCCCCTGGGTCATCCAGAAGGCCGAGTTCAACAAATCCGGCCGTAACTCCGCGGTCGTCAAGATGAAGCTGAAGAACCTGCTGACCGGTGCCGGCACCGAGACCGTGTTCAAGGCCGACGACAAGCTGGAGCCGATCATCCTCGATCGCAAGGAAGTGACCTACTCGTACTTCGCCGACCCGCTGTATGTCTTCATGGACACCGAGTTCAACCAGTACGAAATCGAGAAAGGCGACCTGGAAGGCGTGCTGACCTTCATCGAAGACGGCATGACCGACGTCTGCGAAGCGGTCTTCTACAACGATAAAGTCATCTCCGTCGAACTGCCGACCACCATCGTTCGCGAAATCGTCTACACCGAGCCGGCTGTCCGTGGCGACACCTCCGGTAAAGTGATGAAGACCGCTCGCCTGAAGAACGGTGCTGAAGTCCAGGTTTCCGCCTTCTGCGAAATCGGCGACTCCATCGAGATCGATACCCGCACTGGCGAGTACAAGTCCCGCGTCAAGGCCTGAGCCTGATTCGAGACACAAAAAAGCCCGGCTGATGCCGGGCTTTTTCGTTTCTGCGACCTGGAGAGGTCAGACGCTGACGTTCAGGCGTACATCGATGTTGCCGCGGGTCGCGTTGGAGTAGGGGCAGACCTGGTGGGCCTTGGCAACCAGGTCTTCGGCTTCTGCCTGGTCCAGCCCTGGCAGGTTGATGTTCAGCTCCACTTCCAGGCCGAAGCCGCCGGGGATCTGGCCGATGCCGACCTTGCCTGTGATCGAGGCGTCCGCCGGGATCTGCTTCTTGCTCTGGCTGGCGACGAACTTGATGGCGCCGATGAAGCAGGCCGAGTAGCCGGCGGCGAACAGTTGTTCCGGGTTGGTGGCTTCACCGCCCGCACCGCCCAGTTCGCGCGGGGTGCTCAGTTTCACGTCGAGGATGCCGTCCGAGGAGACGGCGCGGCCGTCGCGGCCTCCGGTGGCGGTAGCGGTGGCGGTGTACAGGGCTTTGATGGTTTGCATGGTGTGTCTCCGAGTGTCTGGCTGTGAATGTCTGGTTGGTTAAAGTTTGGTGCGCTAAGCAGTTCGTGAGGTGAAAGTTAGTTCTATTTAATTTAGTGCGCAAGATAATTATTGGAAGATTTCTGACTAAAGAACCTGCAGCTTTGGCATAAGCCCCGGTTTACGGGGCTTGCAGATGTCCGCGCAGGTCGACCAGCTCCTCCTGGAGGCGCTTCAGACTGTCCAACGTTAGCCCGCTGCTGGCCAGGATGCAGGCCGGAATGCGCTCCGCCTGTCGGCGCAGGTCGCGGCCCTTTTCGGTCAGGCGAAGCTGCACCACGCGTTCGTCCGCCTGGCTGCGGGTGCGGGTGATCAGCCCTTCGGCCTCCAGGCGCTTGAGTAGTGGAGTGAGGGAGCCGGGGTCGGTGAGCATGCGCGCGCTGATTTCGCCCACCGTGATGCCGTCTTCCTCCCACAGCACCAGCATGGCGATGTATTGCGGGTAGGTGAGGCCGAGTTCCTGCAGCAGCGGCTTGTAGACCTTGGTCATCTGCAGGGACGTGGAGTAGAGGGCGAAGCACAGCTGGTTATCCAGCTTGAGGGCTTCGCAGGTCGGGTCTTGCTGGGTCATGGCGTGCTCCTGGCTCGCGCTCGAAGCGAAGAGGTGATTGCGCATTAATTTAGCGCGATGGTTAATTCTTGAACAGCGCTTCCGCCAGCGCCGCGTCCCAGGGCGGTGGAAAGCCAAAGCGCTCCAGCAGGAAGGCCAGCAGGCGCTCGCTGCGCGGGTGCGTGCCACGCTCCAGACGTAATGCGTGGATGACGCCGGGCTCCGGCTCGGGCAGGCCGTTCTCGCAGAACAGCGGCACCAGTTGGCCGCTGATCAGGTACTCGCTGCACAGCCAGGTCGGCAGGTGGGCCAGCCCGAGGCCTTGCAGGGCGCCTTCCACCAGCGTCTCGGCGTTGTTGGCGGTCATGCGCAGCCGGCGCGGCCGCAGGTGCTGCAGCTTGCCATCGATGAGAAAGCGCCAGGCCAGCGGCGGCGCGAGGCCTTCCCAGTCGAGGCCGACGTGATCGGGCAACGCCGATGGCGAGGCCGGCGTGCCGTAGTGTTCCAGGTAGGCGGGGCTGGCGCAGACGATCCGCCGCATGGCCGCCAGGCGCGTCGCGACCAGGCGGCTGTCGGGCAGGGTGCCGATGCGCAGGACCAGGTCGACCTGGCCGAGGTTTTCTCCGCGGGTATCGGTGAAGCTGTCGATCAGCCGCAGTTGCACATCCAGGCCAGGGTTGGCGGTGAGGAAGTCGGCCAGTGCCGGAGCCAGGTGGCGGCGGCCGAAGGGCACCGGTGCATCGATGCGGATCAGCCCTTCCGGCGCTGTGCTCAGGGACACCGCTTCGGCCCGCGCCTGGCGCAGTTCGCCGACGATCCGCCGGGCGCGTTCGGCAAACGCCAGGCCCGCTGGCGTGGCGCGCACCTGGTGGGTGCTGCGCACCAGCAGGGTCGACCCGAGTCCTTGCTCCAGCGCATCCATGCGCCGCGCGACGGCGGAGGGCGTGAGCTGGCGCAGGCGCGCGGCGGCGGAGAAGCTGCCGTGCTCGAGCACGTCCAGATACAGGTCGAGCGGGTCTTCGAGGCCGGAAACATTCATGGGGCAAGTTCGCTATGCGAAAAAGGCAAAGCCATTGTGCTGCGCTTTGCGTTTCCCATCCAGCCACGGTTTTCTAGCATGGACGCACAGTCGTGGAGGTGCGTGATGTGGGACCTGGTTGTGGACTTTCTGCTTGGCGTCATCCTGGGCAGCCTGGGTGGGCTGTTCGGCATCGGCGGCGGGCTGCTGGCGATTCCGGCGCTGGGCGTGCTGTTCGGGCTGGATCAGCAATTGGCGCAGGGCACGGCGCTGGTAATGGTGGTGCCGAACGTTGTGCTAGCGATCTGGCGCTACCACCAGCGCAACCGCATCGATTTTGCCCAGGCCGGCGTGCTGGCGCTGACCGGCCTGGTCTGCGCGTTCTTCGCGTCGAGCATTGCGGTCAACCTCGACGCCGGCAGCATGCGCACCGCCTTCGTGGTGTTCCTCGTCCTGCTGGCGCTCTACCTGCTGGTGCGGTTGTTCCAGCGCGTGCCCGAGGGCAGCAGCACGCCGCGCTACGGTTTGCCGTGGATGGGGGTGCTGGGCCTGGGGGCGGGGTCGCTGGGCGGGCTGTTCGGTGTCGGTGGCGGGGTATTGGCGACGCCGGTGCTGACCTCGGTCTTCGGTCTGACCCAGGTCATCGCCCAGGGCCTCGCCCTGGCACTGGCGGCGCCGAGCACGGGCGTGGCGCTGGCGACCTATGCCGTGCACGGCCATGTGGACTGGCGCATGGGCAGTGCATTGGCGCTGGGCGGCCTGCTGAGCATTTCCTGGGGCGTGCGCCTGGCCCACGCTCTGCCCGAGCGCCAGTTGCGCATGGCCTTCAGTGCCTTCCTGATCGTCTGCGCGGTGCTGCTGGCGGTGCGCTGAGCCGCCTTACGAACGGAAGCCCTCGACGATGTATTCGGCCAGCTTGTCGGTCACCGGCGTCATCTTCTGCCCGCGCAGCAGCACGATGCTGGCGGTGGGCAGGACCGGCAGGCCCTCGTCTTCGCCGATGATGCGCAGGTTGCCGGTGAGCAGGCTCTGCAGCTGCGCCGTGACCGCCAGCCCCGCGCTGGCCACGGCGAACAGCGCCGACAGGCTCGGGCTGCTGTAGGCGATGCGGTAGTCCACCTCCATCGCTTCCAGCGCATTGCAGGCCCAGGCGCGGCAGAAGCAGGCGGTGTTGAACATCGCCAGCGGCAACGGGCGCTGTTCCTGCGGGCAGAAGCTCTCGGCTGCCATCCAGACGAAGGATTCCTGGCGCAGCAACTGGCCGATCTCGGTGCCCGGCTCGCGGGTGACGATGGACAGGTCCAGGTCGTTGCGCATCAGCAGTTGCGCCGACGATTCGCAGTGCACTTCCACCTGCACCAGCGGGTAGGCCTCGGCGAAGCGCGAAAGGATGCTGGGCAGGAAGCGCATCACGTAGTCATCCGGCGTGCCGATCTTCACCGAGCCGACCATGTGCGGCTGGCGGAAAGTGTTGAACACCTCGCCCTGCAGCCGCAGGATGCGCCGCGCGTAGCCCAGCAGGATCTGCCCCTCGGGCGTCAGCCGCACCTGGCGGCCGTCGCGCTCGAACAGGCTGCGCTCCAGCACGTCTTCCTCCAGGCGTTTCATCTGCATGCTCACCGCCGACTGGGTGCGGTTGACCATCTCGGCCGCGCGGGTGAAGCCGCCGTGGTCGGCGATGGCGACGAAGGTGCGCAGCAGTTCGCTGTCGATGCTGGGAAAGCTGCTCATTCATCAATCTCCGAGATGAGTCGCATAAGAATGATTCGTTGGATTGATCTTAGCGCGAGCGGGAAACTGCATCCAACCCCACAGGGAGGGAAGCATGATGAAAGGTCAACTTGGTTTCGTAGCAGCGTCCTACCATGTCCACAAAGCCTCTGCCCACAACGGCACAACCGTGTCGCTATGGAAACGCGTGGTACAGCGCTTCCTGCGTTGGCAGGAGCTGGCGCGCCAGCGCCGTGAGCTGGCGAGCATGAGCGATGAAGCACTCAAGGACATCGGCTTGAGCCGTGCCGATATCCTCGAAGAAATCGAGCGTCCGTTCTGGATGGACGATGTTCGTCGCTGAACCCGCCGGGCGGCACGGACCCTCGCCGTGCCGCCCGCGCTTGCGTTGACAACCATGACAAGGAAGCCCTGACGTTGAATTCGTCGTCCGCTCGTTACCACCTCGCCCAGGTCAACATCGCCAAGGCCCGCGCCCCGCTGGATCACCCGCTGATGAAGGGCTTCGTCGACCAGCTCGACCACATCAATGCCCTTGCCGAGCGCAGCCCCGGGTTCGTCTGGCGCCTGCAGACGGAGGAGGGCGATGCCACCTCCATCCGCGTCTTCGAGGACCCGCTGATCATCGTCAACCTGTCGGTGTGGGAATCGGTGGAGGCGCTCAAGGACTATGTCTATGCCGGCGAGCACCTGCAGGTCCTGCGCAGCAAGCGCGACTGGATGGAGCGCCTGCCCGCGCCCAGCCTCGCGCTCTGGTGGCTATCGGTCGATGAACTGCCGGACGTGGCCATGGCCCGCGACCGCCTGGAGCGCCTGCGGCTGCAGGGCCCCTCGGCGGACGTCTTCACCTTCGCGCGTCCCTTCCCCAGGCCGGAACGTCTGGGCGAACCCGCCTGATGCAGCCAGGCGCAGCGATTGCGGTTAGGCTCTAGGGCTCGTCCCGACCTGGAGGCCGCGATGCCGATCGTCGAATCCCTGTCCCTCAAGCAGGCCCGCAGGCTGGCCCTGGCCGCCCAGGGCTTTACCGTGCGCAAGCCAGCCGGCGAGGTGCAGCGCCGCCATGTGCGCAGCCTGCTGGAGCGCCTGGGTGTGCTGCAGATCGACTCGGTGAACGCACTGGTGCGCTCGCACTACCTGCCGCTGTTCTCGCGCCTGGGCCAGTATTCGCCGACGCTGCTGGAAGAGGCAGCCTGGAGCGGCGGGCGATATCGCCGCCTGTTCGAATACTGGGGCCATGAAGCATCGCTGCTGCCGCTGCAGCTCTACCCGCTGATGCGCTGGCGCATGCGTCGCGCAGCGCATGGCCAGGGGATCTACCAGCAACTGGCGCGCTTCGGCCGCGAGCAGCAAGCGGTGATCCAGCGGGTGCTGCACGCCGTGCGCGAGCAGGGCGCGCTGGGCGCCGGCAGCCTGACCACCCGCGCAGAGCGGGCCGGCCCCTGGTGGGACTGGAGCGATGAGAAGCACGCGTTGGAATGGCTGTTCGCCGCGGGAGAGGTGACGGTGGCCGGGCGACGCGGTTTCGAGCGCCTGTACGATTTGCCCGAGCGGGTACTGCCCGCGGACCTGTTGCAACAGCCCGAATTGGACGAAGACGAGGCGCAGCGCCAGTTGCTGCTGCATTCGGCGCAGGCGCTGGGCGTTGCCACCGAGAAGGATCTGCGCGATTACTTTCGCCTCGACCCTGCCGACAGCAAGGCGCGGCTGGCCGAACTGGTAGAGGCGGGCGAACTGCTGCCCGTGCAGGTGCAGGGCTGGCAGGCGCCGGCCTATTGCCTGGCGGACCCGGTGATCCCGCGCAAGGTACGCGCCAGCGCCTTGCTGTCGCCCTTCGATTCACTCGTGTGGGAACGTGCCCGCACCGAGCGGCTGTTCGACTTCCGCTACCGCCTGGAGATCTACACGCCGCAACACAAGCGGGTGTACGGCTACTACGTGCTGCCGTTCCTGTTCGACGAGCACCTGGCCGCGCGGGTCGACCTGCGCTCCGATCGCGCCAGCGGAACGCTGGTGGTGCATGCCGTGCATGAAGAGGAAAAGGGCCTGAGCGAGGAGGGGCACGCCGCGCTGGCGCAGCAACTGGGCGAGATGGCCCGGTGGCTCGGGCTTGCGCAGGTGGCGGTGAATTGCCGGCGGCCGTCCGGTGCGCGGCTGCAGGGGTTGCTGGCGCAGGCCTGAAAACGAACGGGCCTCCGAAGAGGCCCGCCTGGGATCACTTGCCGCTGGCGATGCGCTGGCGGATGTGGTCGGCGCGCTGCTGCGAGCCAGGGTGCGAGTCGAACATGCTGCTTTCCTTGCCACCGCTGAGCTTGGCCAGCTTGTCGAAGGCGCTGGCCAGGCCTTCGAGGGCGATGCCGCGCTTCTTCAGCAGGTCGAAGGAGTAGTCGTCCGCAGCCGATTCCTGGGACTGGGAGAACTGCGCGTTGACCAGGGCTTCGCCGATTTCGCCCAGCTGCGACTGCGACAGGGCGGCGACGGCGCTGTTGCCGGCGGCCGAGGCAGCGGTGCGCGCGGCGGCGGTGGCGTAGGCGGTCTGGGTGGCCTTCTTCACGTGGCCGAGGGCAACGTGGCCGATCTCGTGGCCGAGCACGCCTTCCACTTCGTTGTCGTTCATCAGGTCCATCAGGCCGGAGTACACGCGCACGCAGCCGTTGGCCATGGCGAAGGCGTTGACGTCGCTGGTGAGGTAGACCTTGTAGTTGACGTTGGTGCCGCTGAGCGGGTTGCCCAGGGCGGCGGCGATCTTGTCCAGGCGCTTGGTGTAGGCGCTGGATGCGGGAGCGATGGTGGCTTCGGCGTCCTGCTTGGCGCAGGCTTCGTCGGCGACCTGCTTGATCTCGGCGTCGCTCAGGGTGGCGGCTTTCATGGCCAGCATGCCCGATTGCACGAGGTTGTCGGTGTTCATGTTCTGGCAGCCGGCGAGGGCGGCGCTGGCACCGATGAGCAGGGCGAGCAGGGAACGGTGGAGGGTCATGGTTTCTTCCTTGGTTGACGAAATCCGTGGGAGGCGGGCGCCCCCGAAAGGGCGCTCACTCTAGGAAGACATCCCGGGAGCGTCAACCAAGGGAAGTGGCTTTAGGACGGGTCTGAGCGCTGTGTCGGATTCAGCGCCGAACCTGCTTCAGCGTTTCCGCAATGAGGAACGCCAGCTCCAGCGACTGGTCGGCATTCAGGCGCGGATCGCAATGGGTGTGGTAGCGATCACTCAGGCCGTCCTCGGTGATCGGCCGCGCGCCGCCGATGCACTCGGTGACGTTCTGCCCCGTCATCTCGATGTGGATGCCGCCGGCGTAGCTGCCTTCGGCCTGGTGCACCTCGAAGAACTGCCGGACCTCGGCAAGGATGCGCGCGAAATCGCGGGTCTTGTAGCCGCTGGAAGCCTTGATGGTATTGCCGTGCATGGGGTCGGAACTCCACAGCACCTGCTTGCCCTCGCGCTGCACGGTCTGGATCAGGCGCGGCAGGCCGTCGCCGACCTTGTCCGCGCCCATGCGCACGATGAGGTTGAGGCGGCCGGGCTCGTTGTCCGGGTTGAGGATATCGATCAGGCGGATCAGCTCCTCGCTGTCCATGCTCGGGCCGACCTTCACGCCGATGGGGTTGCCGACGCCGCGCAGCATCTCCACGTGGGCCCCATCGAGCTGGCGGGTGCGGTCGCCGATCCACAGCATGTGCGCCGAGCAGTCGTACCAGCCGCCGGTGAGGCTGTCGCGGCGGATGAAGACTTCCTCGTAGTTCAGCAGCAGCGCCTCGTGGGCGGTGAAGAAGCTGGTCTCGCGCAGCTGCGGCGCGGTGTCCAGCCCACAGGCGCGCATGAAGGCGAGGGTCTCGTCGATGCGGTCGGCCAGTTGCTGGTAGCGCTCGGACAGCGCCGAGTTGGCGATGAAATCGAGGTTCCACTGGTGCACCTGGTGCAGGTCGGCGAAGCCGCCGTTGGCGAAGGCGCGCAGCAGGTTCAGCGAGGCGGTGGACTGGTGGTAGGCCTGCAGCAGGCGCTCCGGGTCCGGCACGCGGCTCTTCTCGTCGAAGCCGATGCCGTTGACGATGTCGCCGCGGTAGGCCGGCAGGGTCACGCCGCCGATGGTCTCATCGCCGGAGGAGCGCGGCTTGGCGAACTGCCCGGCCATGCGCCCGACCTTCACCACCGGGCAACCGGCGGCGAAGGTCATCACCACGGCCATCTGCAGCAGCACCTTGAAGGTGTCGCGGATCTTCGCCGCGGAGAATTCGGCGAAGCTCTCGGCGCAGTCGCCGCCCTGCAGCAGGAAGGCGCGGCCCGCGGTGACCTCGGCGAACTGCCGGCGCAGCTCGCGGGCCTCGCCGGCGAACACCAGCGGCGGGAAGCTGGCCAGGGTGCGCTCGACCTCGCTCACGCGGTTGGCATCGGGGTAGGCGGGCTGTTGCTGGATCGGCTTGCTTCTCCAGCTATCGGGGCTCCAGGGCAGGCTCATCGGCGGGTCTTCGCGGCTGTGGACGGTATCCGCCGATGGTATCAGCTCGGCCTTGGCCGCGCGCGGCTGGCTGCCGGGCAAAGAGGGGGGACGTCCGTGTCCAGGGGAACGCTGTGGTGGCGCAAGGCAGGCCGGCGAAACCGGGCGTGCGATCAGCCGCCCGCGCAGTACGCCGGGGCGCACTGGGCGGGGAAGGTCGAGGGGAATGGGTGCCGCTGGGTGGAATCGCGAAGGGCGTTGCGCTGGCGCATGCTCGGTTGTGCCTCGTGGGCTGTTATTCTTGCGGCTTTGCCGACCCGGTGGTGGTTGGCCGTCTTGATTCGAAGGATTATTGCGTGGGCGAGCCCCTGTATTTCAATGGCAATCCGTGCCGTTCGCCGCTGTCGGCGGGCTGCATTGTCACCGCCGTGTCTGCGCGGAGCCGGCCGTGAGCGAGGAACTGTTGAGCGATGCGCCGCTGGGCGAAGAGCGGCTGATCGTCGAGGAGCGCGATGACTTCGGCGTGATCCGCGTGGTGGAAAGCGGCGCCTTCCGCTACCTGGAATTCGGCGACGAGGTCGAGCAGAGTTGCGTGCTGATGGGCGACCCGAGCTGGCTGGAGTACGACTACTCCCGCGCCATGCTGGTCGGCGCGCTGTGCCATTCGCGCCCGCGCCGCGCGCTGTTCCTCGGTTTTGGTGCCGGCAGCCTGACCCAGGCCTGCCTGAAGTACCTGCCGCTGGAAGAGGTGGAGGCCATCGAGCTGCGCCCGTCGATTCCGCACCTGGCCCGCGAACACCTGGGGCTGGTGGAAGACGAGCGGCTGAACCTACGCATCGGCGATGCGGTGCAGGAGCTGGCCGGGTGCGAGCCGGCGGACCTGATCTTCCTCGACCTGTATACCGACACCGGACCTGCGCCAGCGCACATCGGCTGGGATTTCCTCGGTGCCTGCCGCGAGCGGCTGCGGCCGGGCGGCTGGCTGGTGATCAACCAGTGGAGCACCGACGATGGCCGGCCGCTGGGCGCCGCGCTGCTGCGCGGGCGCTTCAACCGGCACTATTGGGAATGCCCGGTGCCGGAGGGCAACGTAATCGTCTTTGTGCCCGCCGCACTGGACCAGGAGCTGAACCTTCGCGGCCTGAAGAAGCGCGTCGGCCAGCTCGAACCGACGCTGGGCTACTCGCTGCGCACCTACATCGAGTCACTGCGGCCCGCGCAGTGACCCGGCACCGAGGGCAACCTCAGGGAATCTGGTAGCTGAAGGCGAAGTTCAGCCGCGGGCTGCGCTCGTTGTTGTCAGCCGGGCGGTCGCCGAACGGCTTGGCCACTTCCATCGACACCAGGTAGTGCTTGCGGTCGGAGAAGCGCACGCCCAGCGCCGCCGAGCCGAGCTTGTTCTCGATCAGGCCGTCCTGGTTGTAGCGCGTGCGCGCGGTGTCGACGACGAAGTAGGGCTGGATCTGGTTGAGCACCGTGCTCTGCCGCAGGAACGAGTAGTTCACCTCGTAGGAGGCGCCCCAGCCCTTGTCGCCGCTGGCCTGGTCGTCCGGATAGCCGCGGCCGAAATTGGCGCCGCCATAGGTGACCTGCTCGGAATCGGGCAGCACGTCGTCGCTCCACTGGAAGGCGGCGGTCACCACGCCCTGCCAGTTGGAGCCGAACTTGTCCTGTTGCGCGCCGTAGCCGAGCAGGCGGGTGAAATTCTTCTTGATCGGCTCCGGCGCCTCCGCGCCCATGCCGTTGAGCCCCTGGTACACCGCCACGCTGCCGGCGCGCACGCGCTTCTCGGCGAACTGCTGGACGACGCTTTCAATGCCCACCACGCGCAGCTTGCTCTTCTGCTCGATGCGGAAGGGGATGGCCGGGTAGACCAGGTCGTAGGTGCTGGTGTCGTTGACGGTGTAGCCGCGCAGGTTGAGGTCCCAGGTCAGGTCGCGGCGCAGCACCAGGGGAATCCCCAGGCCGGCGCTGACCCGCTCGTTCTGCCGCTTGCGTTCGAACTCCAGGCCGCTGGCCAGGCGCAGGTTCTCGCCCGGGCGGGAGTTGTACTTGCTGTAGCCGGCCAGCAGTTGCAGGCCGTTGTCGCCCAGCAGCTGGCTGTAGTTCCAGGCGCGGTAGTACTCGTGATCGTCGCCCGGCGGGTAGAGGTAGCTGAATTGCAGTTGCTCGCCCCAGCCGAGCAGGGACATCACCTCGGCGTTGAACAGCCCTCGCTGCTCGCCACGCCGGGAGTCGAGGTTCATGCCGGTGTCGAAGCGCTTCTGCTTGCCGGCCAGCTCCAGCACGGCGCCGCCGTCGTTGGTGGTGGGCGGGTTGAGCGCCATGGCCATCTGCATGCCGGGCACCCGGCTCATCAGCACGCTGAAGCGCTCGAAGCTCTCGCGGGTCAGCGGCTTCTCCGCTTTCAGCTTTTCGATCCAGCGGTCCACGCGCATCTGGTGCACGCCCAGGTCACCGGCGGAGCGGACCTGGGTGATGTGGCCTTCGACCAGCACGATCCGCGCGACGCCGTTGCGGAAGTCCTGGTTGGGCACGTAGGCGAAGGAGATGAAGTAGCCGTCGTCCTGGTAGCGCTGGGTGATGGCCTTGGCCGCGGCCACCAGTTCGCTGACCTGGATGGTGCGCTTGGTCAGCGGCTCCAGCAGGGGTTTCCAGGTGTCGACGGGGTAGTGCTTGCCGCCGGCCAGCTCGATGCGCTTGATGCGGACGCGTTGCTGGAGAATTTGTCCGGGCTGGCTGGCCGAGGGTTCGGGAGCCTTGACCTTGGGAGCGGTGGGGCGAAGGTCGCCGGTGGGGAGGTTGGGGCGGGGGAGTGTCTGTTCGATATCGGAGCCGGGAAGCTGGATCGGGCGCTCGGCCCAGGCGAAAGGTGCAGCCAACAACAGGGGCAGGACAGCGAGTTTGCGCATCTGGCTCCTCCATGAGACCGACTTCGATAAAAGGACCAGGAGCCGTGGGTGGCTCCTGGTTATCACAGTATGGGTGTAATTCGGATTATTGCTTGGGCGTACCGATCGCCAATCCACCACCCAGTCCGCCGGTCACACCACCCAGCGCGCCACCCACGGCGCCCAGCGTATTGCCCAGCAGGCCTCCCTGACCGCTGGTACCGCCAGTCGTACCGGCGCCGGCGCCGACCGCCACCCCGGAACCCTGGGTGGTGCTGCCCACGCCTACGCCTGCCCCGGCCACCAGGCCGCCGCTACCGGTGAGGCCGCTGGTCACGCCGCTCAGGGTGCCAGTGACGCCGTTGACCAGGCCGCCTACCGGGTTGCTGCCGCCGGTGGCGCCGCTCAGCGAGCCGGTCAGGCCGCCCACGGCGCCGGTCACGCCGCTCACCACGCCGCCCACGGGGTTGGTGCTGCCAGTGGCGCCGCCCAGCGAGCCGGTGAGGCCGCCGACCGCGCCGGTCACGCCACTCACCACGCCGCCCACCGGGTTGGTGCTACCGGTGGCGCCGCCCAGCGAGCCGGTCACACTGCCGAGCAGGCCGCCGCCGGCGGTGCTGCCATTGACCAGGCCGCCGGTGGCGCTGACTGCCTGACCCACATCGCTGACGACTCCGCCGACCGGGGCCAGGGCGGGATTCGCCGTGGCTACCTGGTTGCCTGTCTGGGTCACAACGCCGCCGACGGTGGTCAACAGGTTGTTCACCGGGGTGCCAAGGCCGGTGACGGAGCCGACGCTCCGGGTGGTGCCTTCCACCGTGCCCACCAGGCCGGCGGTGGTGCCGCTGAGCTGGGTGGTGAGCTGGCTCAGCGGGCCGGTGGTGACCGCGCCGCTGAGGGAGTCGCCGAGCATGGTGATCTTGCCGCCAACGCCGTCCACCAGGCCGCCCACCTGGCCGGTCAGGCCGTTGAGCGGGGTATTGGCCAGCACCGGTGCATCGCCGATGGCGGCCACGGTGTCGCCCAGGCTGCTGACCGCGCCACCGGTGTGGCTGACCAGGCCGGTGGCGCCGGCGACGGTGGTGCCCAGCGCGTTGGGGTTGTTGCCAAGCTGGCCGAGGCCATTGGTGACGCCGGTGCCGACGCTGTCGACGCCCGCGCCGACTTCCTGGATCAGGGTGCCGGCATTCTGGGTGACGCCATCGCCCAGAATCGGCAGGTCGACGTTCTTCACCACGCCGCCCACGGTGCCCACGGTGTCGCCGACATTGGAGACGGCTTCGCCGGTATTGGTCAGGATGTTGCCGGTAGTGCTGGCCGGGGGCGTGGTGCCACCGCCGGGAGTTTCGCCGCCGCCCGTGCCGTCGCCACCGCCACCCGTTCCGCCGGTTCCTCCGGTGCCGCCAGTCCCGCCGGTACCGCCTGTTCCATCGGTGCCGCCCGTCCCGCCCGTGCCACCGGTGCCGCCAGTGCCACCGCTGCCGTCGGTTCCGCCGCCGGAGCCATCGCCGCCGCTACCACTGCCGCCGCTGCCACCCGAGCCGGAGCCGTCATCGGTGGAGCTGCTATCGGAAGATCGGTGGTGACTGCTACCACCGTGGCTGCTGCAACCTTGCAGCGACAGGGCAACAACGAGAAGGGAAAGTGCGAAAACGCGGATCGGGCCAGACATATCGAATTCCTCCATGAGAACGTCAGTCAGCGTGCGTCCCGGTCGGTATCCGGCGAGCCACTGAGCTGCTCTGGAGTCAGTTCTAGAGGTTTGTTTTCAGGCGCGAAATTGGAACTTGTATATAGTCGTTTTGTGAAAAATAACTATCTGATTTTTAAGGGAAAACTAAAGAATTAAGACCGTTTTGCCAGTATTTCTAATACCTTGGATATAGCGCTTTTCGCACGAGCGTTCCGTTTGCGTTTTGCGCGGGCGCTCATTTGCCCTGGAATCGGCCTTCGCGGCGCTCGAGCATGGCGTTCAAACCTTCCTGCGCATCCTCGGTGGAAAGCAGTTCGCTGGCCATGGCGGGCAGCAGCCGCGCCGCCGCTTCCTCACCCTCGTCCAGGCTGCGGCGCGCCGACGCCAGGGTAGCGCGGATGCCCAGCGGCGCCTGGGCGGCGACCCGCTGGGCCAGCCACAGGGCGCGGGGCATCAGTTCCTCCGGCGCGGTGACTTCCTGCACCAGGCCGATGCGGTAGGCCTCGTGGGCATCGAACGGGTCGCCGGTGAGCAACCAGCGCATTGCGTTGCCCCAGCCGGCCACCTGGTGCATGCGCAGGGTGGCGCCGCCAAAGGGGAAGATGCCGCGCTGCACTTCGAGCTGGGCGAAGCGCGCGTTGCTGGCGCACAGGTTGATGTCGGCGGCCAGCATCAGCTCGATGCCCAGGGTGAAGCAGTAGCCTTGCGCGGCCACCAGCAACGGTTTGGTCAGGCGTCGGCCGCCGAAGGTGCCCCACGGGTCGGCCGAGCCTTCCGGCATGGTCCAGCCGGTGCGGAAGGTCTCGCCGATGTTGGCCAGGTCCAGGCCGGCGGTGAAGTGGTCGCCGTGGGCGAACACCAGCGCGCAGCGCAGGTCATCGTCCCGCTCGTAGTCGCCAAAGGCCTGGACCAGTTGGGTGAGCATGTCCAGGTCGAAGGCGTTGCGCTTCTCGACCCGGTTCAGCCCTAGCAGCAGGACGTGGTCCTGGCGTTCGACGGTGATGCGCGGTTCGCTGCTGGCGGTCATCGGTAGGGCTCCGGACAGGTGGCCAGCAGGGTATAGCCGGCAGTGGCGGGATTGTCTACGCAATGACCGTTCGCCGGCCATGTTCCGAAAAGAAACACATTGGTCAGGATTTTCCGGTATGATACGCGCCGGCCAAACGCTGGCCTCGTTTCGGATCCCGCATTTTTCCGCAGCTTCACGCTCGGTCTATGTGTCCGCAGTGCGGACTTCCTTGACGCATTCTTCCAATCTTCATTTCGCAAATCCCCGCTTCCAGCTGCCTGGGTGACTTCATTGTCGTACAGGGCATGCGCAGCTCGGCTCTTGGGTCTTTGCGGATGTATTTAGAGGCAAAACCCATGACCCAGGAAACCGCCGGCTTCGCCGCGCTCGGTCTTCACCCCAATGTTCTCGCTGCCATCGCCGCTGTCGGTTATGAAGAACCCTCGCCGATCCAGGCCCAGTCGATCCCGGTGATCCTCGAAGGCCACGACATGATTGGCCAGGCCCAGACCGGGACCGGCAAGACCGCTGCCTTTGCGCTGCCGATGCTGTCGCAGATCGACCCGAGCCGCCGCGTACCGCAGGTACTGGTGCTGGTGCCGACCCGCGAGCTGGCCCTGCAGGTTGCGACCGCGTTCGAAACCTATTCCAAGCAGATGCCGGGCGTCGGCGTCATTGCCGTCTACGGCGGCGCGCCCATGGGCCCGCAGCTCAAGGCACTGCGCCAGGGCGCCCAGGTCGTGGTCGCCACGCCGGGCCGCCTGTGCGACCACCTGCGTCGCGACGAAAACCTGCTGTCCACCGTCAAGAGCCTGGTGCTCGACGAAGCGGACGAAATGCTCAAGCTCGGCTTCATGGATGACCTCGAAGTGATCTTCGAAGCCATGCCGGCCAGCCGCCAGAGCGTGCTGTTCTCCGCGACCCTGCCGGCCTCGATCCGCAGCATCGCCGAGCGCCACCTGAAAGAACCCAAGCACGTCCGCATCGCTGCCAAGACCCAGACCGTCGCCCGCATCGAGCAGGCGCACCTGATGGTTCACGCCGACCAGAAGCCGGCCTCGATCCTGCGTCTGCTGGAAGTCGAGCAGTTCGACGCGCTGATCGGCTTCGTCCGCACCAAGCAGGCTACCCTGGACATCGCCGAGCTGCTCGAGCGCCAGGGCTACCGTGCCGCCGCGCTGAACGGCGACATGCCGCAGGCCCAGCGTGAGCGCGTGATCGAGTCCCTGAAGGACGGCTCGCTGGACATCGTCATCGCCACCGACGTCGCCGCCCGCGGCCTCGACGTGGCGCGCATCACCCACGTCCTGAACGTGGACATGCCCTACGACCCGGAATCCTACGTACACCGTATCGGCCGTACCGGCCGTGCCGGTCGTGAAGGCCGCGCCCTGCTGCTGGTGACCCCGCGTGAGCGTCGCATGCTGCAGGTGATCGAGCGTGTGACCGGTCAGAAGGTCGGCGAAGTTCGCCTGCCGGACGCCGACACCGTGCTCGAAGCCCGCCTGAACCGCCTGGCCACCGGCCTGCAACCGCTGCTGGCCAACGCCGTTGCCAGCCGCGGCGCCGTGCGTGACGAGCTGTGCCGCCGCCTGGGTACCGACATGGATACCCTGGCCGCCGTGCTGCTGGCCAAGCTGACCGAAGGCAAGGCGCTGGACCTGGAATCGGTCCGCCGCGAACAGCCGCTGACCCCGGCCGCCCCGCGTGAGCGCACCGACCGTTACGAGCGCAGCGAACGTGGCGATCGCCCCGAGCGCGGCGACCGTCCGGAGCGCAGCGGCGCACCCCGCACCATGGCTCCGCCGTCGGAAGGCAAGGCCCGTTGCCGTACCGCCCTGGGCGCCCGTGACGGCGTGCAGGCGAAGAACCTGCTGGGCGCCATCCTCAACGAGGGCGGCCTGTCCCGCGAGGCCATCGGCCGCATCCAGATCCGCGAGACCTTCAGCCTGATCGAGCTGCCGGAAGAGAACCTCGACCGACTGCTGACCAAGCTCAAGGATACCCGCGTCGCCGGCAAGGCGCTGCGCCTGCGCCGCTACCGCGAAGACTGATTCGTCAGTCTCCCGCCCATGAAAAAGCCCCGCCTTGGCGGGGCTTTTTCGTTTCCGGGGAAATCCCTTCGGCACCTGGCCGCTTTCTGTAGGAGCGAGCTTGCTCGCGAACCGCTTGATGACGGCGCTGCCGGGAATTTGTTCGCGAGCAAGCTCGCTCCTACGGCAGTGCTCAGCCGAAGCGGTAGATGTCCATTCCCAGCGCGCCGAGGGTGAAGCCGGCGTGCTCCACCGTCATCGCCGGGCCGCCGGCGCCGCGGGCGAAGTACAGCGGCAGCAGGTGTTCGTCGCGTGGGTGGTTGCGTACCGCGTGGGGCGCCTGCTGGCGATAGTCGAGCAGGGCGGCTTCGTCGTCGGCCTGCAGGCGGGCCACCATCCAGTCGCGGAAGACCTTGGCCCAGGGGGTGATGACCTCGGGGCCGGCATGCCAGTCCAGCTCGCCCAGGTTGTGGGTGATGCTGCCGGAACCGATCAGCAGGATGCCTTCCTCGCGCAGGGCACGCAGGGCACGGCCGATGCGCTGCTGCACGGCCGCACCCAGGCGGCTGGGCAACGACAGTTGCACGACGGGGATGTCGGCGGCCGGGTACATCAGGCTCAGCGGCACCCAGGCGCCGTGGTCGAGCGGGCGCTCCGCATCGAGGCTGGCCGGCAGGCCGTCGTCGGCCAGCAGGTCGACGACGCGCTGGGCCAGCTCCGGCGAGCCCTTGGCCGGGTATTGCACGGCATACAGCTCTGGCGGAAAGCCATAGAAGTCGTGCCAGGTGTCGGGCTGGGGAGAGGCGGTGACGCGCAGGTCAGGGGTTTCCCAGTGGGCGGAAACCACCAGGATGGCGTTCGGGCGCGGCAGTTCGTGCGCCAGGCGCTTGAGCGGCGCCTCGCTGGCGCCGGGGTCCAGGGCCAGCATGGGGGAGCCGTGGGAGATGAACAGGGCAGGGAGCATGGCGAACCTCGCTACGGGGATGCCTCTATGTTCACGCGGCTAAAGATCGAAAACCAGTATAGGTTTTTGACAGTAATGATCGTAAATGGCGATGCATTCGCCGCGTTTGATACCCCGATTGCTTCCCCGCAGAAGTGCCAACTCGGTTCCAGACTCAGGGAGTGGAGCGCCATAGAGCACTTCGCCGGGATGTCAGTCGGACGATGCGTTAGAGTTTGCGGAAATTTCCGAAGCGAATGGCGAATTCAGCTATGCAGCAAGTCGAACAAATCCTAATGCTCGAAATCGGCGACTGCCTCCGTCTGGAGGATGGTACCGAGATCTGCGTGCAGCGGGTTCGCGGTGACCAGGTGCGGCTGAAAATCCTCGACGCCGGAGAGAGTCAGCGCGAGCGGCGCGGCGCCTGGTGGCGCTGGCTGCTGCCCCGCGCGTTGCGCAGTGTATGAGCAGGTGATTATGCAACATGAATTCTGGCAGTCGCGCTGGGCGCGCAATGAAATCGGTTTCCATCAGCAGGCGGTGAATCCGGGCTTGCAACGGCACTGGCCGAACCTCGGGCTGCCCGAGGATTCGCAGGTCCTGGTGCCTCTGTGCGGCAGGAGCCTGGACATGCTCTGGCTGGCGCAGTGGGGGTATCGCGTGCTGGGGGTCGAACTGGCCGAGCGTGCCGCCGTGGACTTCTTCGCCGAACTGGGGGTGACCCCGCAGGTCAGCACGGAGGGAGCGCTGCGCCGCTACAGCTACGAGCGCCTGGAGATTCTCCAGGGCGACTTCTTCGACGTGAGCGCCGAGCAGGTGGCGGGCTGCAGCGGGCTGTATGACCGCGCCGCGCTGATCGCCCTGCCACCGGACCTGCGCACGGCCTACGCGGCGCATCTGCAGCGCATCCTGCCGCAGCAGGCGCGGGGGTTGCTGGTCAGCCTGGAATACCCGCAGGCGGAAATGGACGGCCCGCCGTTCGCCGTGCTGGCGGAGGAGGTGCGCGGGTTGTTTGCCCCCGCGTGGAGCGTGGAGGAGGTGGAGCGCCTCGACGTGCTGGCGGAAAACCCGAAGTTCCTCAAGCGTGGCGTCGGCCATTTGGACGAGGTGGTGTTCGCACTGCGTCGCGGCTGAGTTGCAGGCATGAAAAAGGGCGGCCCGTGGGCCGCCCTTTTTTATTGCCTTGAAACTCAGCGGCCAGCGGCGCGCAGGGCTTCGATACGGTCTTCCAGCGGCGGGTGGCTCATGAACAGGCCAGCCAGGCCGTGCTTGAGGTTGCCGTTGATGCCGAAGGCCTGCAGCGAATCCGGCATCTGCACCGGTACGCCCTGTTCGGCGCGTAGGCGTTGCAGCGCGGCGATCATCGCGCCGGTGCTGGCCAGGCGGGCGCCGGCTTCGTCGGCACGGTATTCGCGTTTGCGCGAGAACCACATGACGATGATGCTGGCGAGGATACCCAGGACCAGTTCGGCGAAGATGGTCGCGACGAAGTAGCCGATGCCCGGGCCGTCTTCGTTCTTCAAGATCACCTTGTCGACGAAGTTGCCGAAGATGCGCGCGAAGAACATCACGAAGGTGTTCACCACGCCCTGGATCAGCGCCAGGGTGACCATGTCGCCATTGGCCACGTGGCCGATCTCGTGGGCCAGCACGGCTTTCACCTCTTCAGGCGAGAAGCGCTCGAGCAGGCCCTGGCTGACCGCGACCAGCGCGTCGTTGCGGTTCCAGCCGGTGGCGAAGGCGTTGGCCTCGTAGGCAGGGAAGATGCCCACTTCCGGCATCTTGATGCCGGCTTCGCGGGACAGTTCTTCGACGGTCTGCAGCAGCCACTGTTCGTGGCGGGTGCGCGGTTGGCTGATGATCTCGGTGCCGGTGCTCATCTTCGCCATCCACTTGGAGATGAACAGCGAAACCAGGGAGCCGGCGAAGCCGAACACGGCGCAGAAAATCAGAAGGCTACCGTAATTCTGGCCGGTGAAACGGTCCACGCCGAGCAGTTTCAGGGTGATGCTGGCGATCACCAGAACTGCCAGGTTGGTGGCCAGGAACAACAGGATGCGCATCATGGCGTAAAGCTTCTCCTCACGGTGACATTGGGGAAAACCGCCTGGGAACGCGGCTTTCCGGATCGCCGGGCACAGTAGCGCACGGGATCGCTGAATAGTATGCGGGGTATATACGGTTGGCCCCCAGGCGATTCAACTCGGGGACTATTTCAACTTGTGTCGCCTGCCCGGATTACAGGCGCCCGGGCTCGCTCTCGAAGAGTAGACGGGTCAGCCGCGCGATGCGCTCCCCGTGCCGGGCGGCCAGCGCCTCGCGCAGCTGGTTGGCCAGCGTGGCCTGGTCGCGGCGCACGCTGGGCGGCAGTTCCTCGCCGTCGCGCACGGCGTGGGGGACGATGCGGGTCAGGCGCATGAAGGCCTTTTCGCTGAGCACGGCCTGGTCCAGCGCCTCGTAGCGAATGGTCGCTTCGAAGCGCAGGTAGCCTTCGTCGGCCAGCCACAGCAACGCGCCCAGGCAACTCTGGTGGCGCGTACTGGGCAGGCCGAACTCGTCAGGCTCTTCCCGGCCGATCAGGTCCTCGACATAGAGGGCGATCTTGCGCGGGAAGGCCTGGTAGAGCGTCAGCAGGCCCGAGGCGGCGTCCTTGTAGAAATCGTCGATTTGTAAGTCCAATTCTAACGCCTTAAAAATCAATAGCTTACATTGATTTGTGATTCTTTGTTCTACGCAAAACTCTACGCAAAGCTCCGCTCGTTGCGCTGGCGGACTCTACCATTTTCAGGTGATGCATCTATAGCGTGACGTCCCATTCCGGCAAGCATGGCGGTCGTCCAGACGGTGTATCCGTCGCTTGCTCCGGTTACGCCTCCTATCTGGCTGATGATTGCTGTTAGCATCTGGCCATCAGTCCAGCCTACTCAGGTCTGGGCATCTACTGATGCGTCAATGCCACGGCACACTACGCATAAGGAAATGAAGTGAATTGGCGAGAGTTCCAGGAGAGTACAGCTGAGATATTCCGAGCCGCCGGCTGTGCGGCTGTGGTGGAAAAAACTTTGATTGGTGTTCGTGGTGAGCATCGAATAGATGTCTACGTAACCTTCAAGAAAAACGGAATAGATTGTAGCTGGGTAGTTGAGTGCAAATGTTGGAATACCAAGGTTCCAAAGGAAAAGGTTGCTGCACTCCAATCTATTGTTAGTGACGTAGGCGCTGATCGTGGAGTTATTGTATCGGAAAAGGGATTTCAGAGTGGTGCGTTGCGATTTTCTGAGCTAAGCAATATCACTCTAGTGTCGGTGGGCGAGCTTAAGGCATTGCTTTCTGACGAGTCGGATAAAATTAGGCTTGAGATTATAAGGGAGCGATTGTCTCGCTGTAAATTTACTTGTCACAGCCTGATTCAAACAAGGAAATCCGAGTCTGGTAATGTTGGTTGGATTTCTAGTGATGCGAGAAATATAGAGCTTCTTTCATTGCTCGGTAAGTTGAGTTCAATCGACATGCTGTTAGAGAAGGCATTGCTTGGAGATGAGGTCTATCCCTGTGGGTTTAACGAGGAGTCCCAGAAAACGCTCGTCACGAGATCAAGGCAGAAGTTCTTCAGTTTCGCTGATTCTTACTTGGCTGAGGTGGATTTGTTTTTCACTGAGCTTAAAGGTAGGGGGTAAGGTTGAGAGTCCCAACGGATTTGGATGTCTTGCAGATAATTTACGAAGAGTATTATCGAGAGTTCTCTTCGTTTTCGCGGGGTGCTGAGAACGACAGGGAGAGTAAGGTTTTCGTTCCTATTAATTGTCAGAAGATTGCTGATCGACTCAGGGTGGACGGCGATATCGTGTTTGGCCGATTGTATTTTCACCTTGAGCAAAAGTACGGCTACCAGCGTCCAGATGGAGCCAGTATCGCATTTTTCACCCTGAAGGCTGGCAATGATCGGCACTGCGTTAACTTCCCACTTCTAGCATCCGTGCTGGCTAGCTTGCAGGCTGAAGATAGCAGGGCTCGGCACGCTACCACACTAGCGTGGATCGCAATCGCTGTATCTGTGGCGTCTGTCGTTGCAACAATATTGGGATGAGGAAATAGGGGATGGGGTTTTCTGAAAAATATGGATATGTAGTTCCAAAAGATATCGTCCAGATTGACTCAATGGACATGCCGCTGCGGATAGGCTTGTGGAATGCTCTCATAGAGGTTGTGTGGAGTCGTTACGACAGGAGCAGGTACTTCAGCTCTACAGAAAACCGAAGGATAAGAAACCTTACCAGTGTTATCTGGGTTTCATACTTGGGAAAGGCATTGGATGCTCGTGGAAATAAGTGGGACGAAATCTACGGTAAGATTAGGTCGAATTTCTTCGAGTGCCCATGGAATTCCGTTTATGACTTCCTCGAACTTGTTGTCCAGAACTATGAGTTTCGTTCGAGCTATCAGACGCTAGTCGATAGGTGCAACAAGGTTTTAGAAAAGGAAGTTTCGGCTTACAGGTTCGTCGGAAAAGAAATTGTCAGGATTACAGAGCAGCATGAGGTCGACGAAATCGAGCAGGCGATAGGTGGAGCTAGTAGTGGGGACAAAACTCACATGATAAGAGCGTTGGAATTCTTATCTGATCGAGATAAACCTGATTACCGAAATTCCATCAAAGAATCGATTAGTGCAGTTGAAAGCCTCGCACAGAATACTCTCGGTGAGAAAGGGACGCTGGGACAGCTTCTGAAGAAGTTAGAAGAAAAGATAGAACTACATCGTTCGCTAAAGAGCGCATTTACCAGTCTCTATGGATACGCCTCTGACGAGGATGGAATTCGACACGGCATGTTAGATGAAGCAAACATTAAGTTTGAGGATGCGAAGTTCATGCTCGTCGCCTGCTCCGCTTTCATCAACTTGGTAAAAGTTAAGCTAGCCGCTTCGTGAGTCTGGGAAAATATCCGTCCGTATGCGGGTCGGTGCTTAATGCCCAAGGGCTCAGGAATGGGTCTAGGAGGCTTTAAAAACAAAATATCCACTACCCTAGTGGGTAGGTACTGCCTCTGCTTGATCGTGCAATACAGAGCATCCCAGAGGCTGTAGCAGCGATTGTTGAGGATTGGCTAGCACCAGATATGCAAAAGCCTCCACGAAGGAGGCTTGAGGGATGAATCAGAAGGGTCAGGCAGCTTTCATTGCGCGTTGTACAGTGCTCAAGCTGACTTCCAACTGTTCAGCAGCCTTGCGGTAGGACACACCAGATGCAACCAATGAACGGATAGCTTCGTCATCTACTGTCTTAACACGGCCCTTGTAGACACCTTTGGCCTTAGCCTTAGCTACGCCCTCACGCTGGCGCTCACGGATCATTGTCCGTTCGAACTGTGCAACGCTACCCATGATGTTCAACATCAGGTCCTGAGTGGGGTTAGCCTCGCCAGTGAAGACCAGATTTTCCTTGTGGAAGTGGACATGCACACCACGAGTAGTAAGACCTTGTACCAGTGCCAGCAGATCGACCAGAGAACGCGCTAGGCGATCAATCGAGTGAACAACGATCACATCCCCTTCCCGAACGTAATCGAGCATGGCGTGAAGCTGGGGACGATCAGTGGTAGCACCAGACACCTTGTCAGTGAACACCTTGTCCAACTGCACACCGTCAAGTTGACGTTCCGTGTTCTGGTCAACCGAGCTAACGCGAACGTATCCGACCTTTGCCATTTCGTGCCCCTCTGTATTCATTTGACTCTAGATGTTGCTACGATACTTGTATTCACAATTCAAAGCAACCCTATTGAATACGGATTTCTCTACCTTTTTGTATTCATTGAATTGTGGTCCTGAGGGTAAGGCCAAAAGAATACGGAGCCGGTAAACCACCAGAAATGGTGTTTTGGGAAACCGTGGGAAATTCCCACAGATACGCAGTTCCGTGCAGATCAAAAAGTGATCAGTAGTGTGGATTCTGAAGAATCGGTAGGAATTCCTACTTTTGCACGTGCACGAGGGAAGTTTGCTAAGCCCCCATCGTGCGAAGGACGCATGAACAGGGACTGTAGGGAAATCCAGATAGCAAGAAGCCCCACCGGCAATCGGTGGGCTTATGTAATGAGAATAGTTCTCGAATAGATACTGTGAGGGAATTTTGATAGGCGGGGGAGAAACCCTCAGACGAATCTTGTGGGTACTTTACTGCGCGTCTCACCTCACCAAGCTACGCACACGGCTACGCCTTTCGTGCTCGCTTGTTCTACTCACGCCCATCGGATTCGCTTCGCTTATCCTGCGTGAGATAGAACCTGTGACACCTAATAATAAAAAGACGATGTAAACCCGTCAGACCCGTCAGTGTATCGCTGTAGCCCACGGATTACGTGGTCTGCAGGGCTGACGGGTTTTCTGTAGACCCGTCAGTCACCCGTCAGACCCGTCAGCCTCCATAAGCCTTGTGCAACTCGCCAGCCGGAGAAGTTGGTGACAGACCAGCCTCCAGACCTTTTGGCGTGATCCACAATGCACCGCGATCTGTTCTTTTCTTCTTGCAACCCTTGTTCAGCAGTTCCTTTGTGACGGCGGGTTGAGACACATCCTGTTCAGTGTCCAGCCTATACGCGAGCACGATGTCTGCCGCTTTGACCACGTGGGCGTCCGCGATCTGATCCGCGACGAACTCGGCTAACTCTTCCTTCGGGTTCAGACCGATCATCTCTTGTTTGCTTGGAGTCATCGGCGCTGGAGATGTGGGGTAGAAATCAGTCAGATTGAGCTGTTCCAGATAATCACGCACCAATTGGAAGCCGCCACCCCCCAGCCAGGGGCGAAGCGTGGCATTGATGAAATGGGCAGTCTCCCTGCCATCTACCTTGTGCTTGATGAACTGTGGAACCCAGAAACGGCGGTCGTCAGGTTCAAGGTCCAGCGGCACCGTGTCATTGCTGGTGACGATGAAATTGATGTAGTTCTTGATGGTGACAACAGGCTGATGCTTGCGATTCAGGCTGATCGTTTGGTTTCCCTGAATGGACTTGAGCGCGTTGGCAGTGGCAGTGCCGTCCTTATACAGCTCATCGATCACGACGAAGGTTCTACCTTCAAGAATCTCGTTGAAGTCGCCCACAACGGTTTTTAGGCCGGTGTTCGCCACACTCTTCTCACCCAGCAGGCCGGCCATGAGGTATTCCGCGAAGAAACCTTTACCGGTGCCGTGATCCGAGCGTAGCAGCGGCGTGGTGGTGATGCGGTGATGTGGATAGCGGACAGCGTGAGCGATCCATTGCCACATGTATTTCCGCTCTTCTTGGACGGGGAACCATCGTTCCATGAACTCAACGAATGGGGCCACTTGCTCCTTGGTGACGCGAGCACCTGACGGCTGTAGGTCGGGCGGTGTCCAAAGATTTAGTAGGTCGCCAGAAAGGATGCGGGGGGCGCCGGGCAGGAAGCTGTCACCCATGACAACCGTAAGGGGGAGCGGGGCGCCTTCCTTGAGCTTGGTGCCGCCTTGCTTGCGATAGTAGGCAAGCAGCACGCCGGGATCGGACTGGACTATGCCCGTCAGCAGATCACGGTAAGCAGGATTAGGCGTTTTGGAGGGGACGCGAACGAATCGCTCGCGGAGCTTGGCGATTGCTTGTTGTTCTGTATCAGTGGAGCGGTCCAGGGCTACTACATTGGTCATTAAATTCTCCTTGGTAGAGATTGTGGGTGTTGTGTTCGGTCATCTGGTGCATGGGCATTTCCCCTTGGGTGATGGTGTCCAGCAGGTTCGATATCAAAGCGGCAAGGCTGACGCCAGTTGCCTTTGCTTGGGCGAGCAGCGCGGCATACGTTGCTGGAGTCAGTCGTAACTTGAGCATTTCATTTAGGTCTCCTTGTGTGTTTTACATTTCTTCAGGCGGCACAATACCCACGCAGACAGGTGCTTCATTTCGAAGTTGTCCGGGCGGGTTGGTGTTCAAGGGATGCCGGCCATCATTGCATGTCTGATAGAATTTGTCAATGACGACTAGGCGGGATGGTACTCAGCACGCAGCTCTGCAAGCGCACGTTCACGAGCTTCCGCTGCTGCTTTCTGCTCGGCAAGCTGGCGCTGCTTCTCGGCATCTCTAGCAGTTCGGGCGAGGGAAATCTCAACCTGCCGGGTTGTCTCGGCGGCATTGAGCGCATAACGGTCAGCTTCGTAGCGATCAGCCGCTACCCGGCGAACCTCGATCAACTCGGCATCGATGATGTGCTGAGGCTTCCGCAAGGTCACATCAACCACCCCATCGACAACATCAGCGTACTTATCGAGACGGAGCGTGTAGCCAAGGTCATGCAGTTCTAGCAGCTTAGGTAAAGCAACTTTGAAGGGACTCTCGCGGAAGTTTAGGTTGGCAGCTAACCCGTCCTCAACAAATGTTGTTACACCGTTCAAGTATCGGGATTCATGATCTTGAATAACCGCCTGTAGTTTACTCTGATCGAACTTGTACAGATCAAACTCTAGAACATCTTTGCCGTAAACATATTTCTGGGTCATATATTATTTTCCTTTTTGCCTGAACATGCCGGCAATGGACTTCCTAAACTCTGGAGTTGCTGGCTTATGTCCTTCTGATTGTGATTTAGGTTGTCGAGATGGTCGAATAATATC
The DNA here is from genome assembly GCF_048068435.1 of Pseudomonas sp. NY15437. Classification (NCBI taxonomy): domain Bacteria; kingdom Pseudomonadati; phylum Pseudomonadota; class Gammaproteobacteria; order Pseudomonadales; family Pseudomonadaceae; genus Pseudomonas; species Pseudomonas sp. NY15437. The sequence continues at coordinate 93,683 of NZ_JBLUQC010000013.1, read as the reverse complement.
GGAAAGCTCAACATAATGATCGGTTGGTAAAGTGGCTGCTAGTTTCTCGTAAGCCTCAACTTGGGCTTCATTTGCTTCTACGTAGTAGCTATTAAAGCTAGCGTATACAACATCAGCCGTACCAAGTATAACGTTGTGGTCACGGTGCACGATAAAGTAAGTCATGCTACGTCCTGCTGTTCAATATCAGCAGCACTGATTTCGTTCTGCTGTTCGAATAACTTCTGTAGGTCGGACTGAGTTGGAGTGGCCTTACTTCTAAAGGCTTTGTTGCTGCAACGTTTGGAGCAGAACTTAGAAAGAATCGAACGGGTGAAAAATAGGTCGCCGCAACAATGGCAGGCGATACGGTAAACTTTACGCATGAAAATATCCTCTATGAGTTAATTAAAGAGTTTGAGTTTTGGTTGAGCAAAAGAAAGGCCCCGTCAAGGGGCCTTAAAGATATGAGGTGGCCGTATCCGCACTGCACGGCTAGGCAGCATTCACGCATGGAGACGTTGCGGGAGGACGCCGATGATGCCCACCACTCGGCTATGGCTATGAGGTCTTGCGGAACCTTGGGCGCATTCCCAACTTTGATTAAGGAAAAGGAATTAGAGCCCGTGATATCACCTGCCACGGGAAGCAGAGGCAAAGGTCAGCGCCAATCTCCCAAGAGACGATAACCTTGTGATACTTTGAATTAGAGTGCTGAGCTACGACAACGGAGGATGAGTATTGCCGTAGTCAGCGGACCAGCAACTAAGGAGTAACGTTGCCAGGAGGGAAAGATGTTAAGGGAAAGCAAGAAACTTTTATAACCTTACAACCCAAGTATAAGCCATAAGTTGTAATAAGTCAAGAGTTAATTACAACTAAGAGCAACTTTCCTTGTAGAATAGGCTCTTGCAGCTTAGTTCCTATGAGTTGGTTGAGAAGTTGAACGATAGTTTTGATATCGCCTCGACCTTTTGGTCCATTGATATGCCGTCCGTATACACGTCGAATGTTAACTTTCCAGTCGCATGACCAATAATGAACGGTATGTAATCTGGGTTGACACCTTTCTGGAGAAGTTCGGATGTTGTTGTCTTGCGGATAGAGTGGAAGCAGTGCAGGTCTGTAAAGCCTTGTGACTTCTTTAGCTTCGTAAATCGTTCGCTTAGCACTGGGATACGAAGGTTCCCTGTTAGGCGATCAGGTCCAGGGAATAGGAATTCATTAGGTGTGTATGGTGCGGCAAGTCGCTTACGGAACATCGGTAGTAATGCCGAGTGTATTGGGATCTCTCGATTGCCTGCTTTAGATTTTGCATCCTCAACACGGAAGCTATACGGCTGATTATCGGCAATGGTTACAAGGCTAACGCGAAGCTTGGCAAGCTCTGATATACGGCATCCCGAATATGCAGCCAGCATAATCAAATCGGCTAGGTCAGTATCCTCATTCTTGGCTGCTTCAGCGTGTAGTTTCTCTACTTCTTCTTTCGTGAACACTTTCCATTTATCGCCCTTTCCGTCTCCACGGTCATCGTGTTCGTGCTCCGCAAAAGGTTTGTCATTGGCAGAGAATTGGGAGCTGTACTGTGGACTGTATTTCAGTGCCCACTTATGGAACTTAGATAGCGCAGAGACGTAAGAGCGGCGGGTGTTGGCGTTATCAGACGTTGCGTTAAGAAACTCAGCAACCGATAGGAACGTAATAGGTTTACCGGATGCGGTTAGCCACTCTGAGAACGTCTGAAGTTTCAAAGTGTAGGATGTTACAGAAGATGCCTTCACCTTCAGGAGAAGGTGGGCCTTGAACTCCTCCTGCAATTTCTTCGTGATGGGCGACTTTGGCTTATAGGATGTTGGGTCCTCTACGATGAAGGCAGCTTGATTCTTCTCTGTCGTTGTTCGATCAGGGTAGAGGTCGAGGAACGTTTCTTTCAGCACGCTAAGCAGCATCCGCAAGCGCTTAACTGGGTCGGTCTCTACAGACAGCCAAAGCGCAGGTGCACGAATTGAATCGTCTTCTGAGTACCGACCAGCTTGCACTATGTGACGGTAGACGTGATTGAGAACGGGATGCTCAAGCCACTTCTCCCGAACGCCATCTAATCCCAGGTCGATCAACTGGTCTGCTGGATTGGGGTCTCCACGAAGCACAACGTCTGCAAATAGCTTGTCTGTCAGCTCCGTGAGGTTGGCGACCTTGCCCGCGACTTCCATATGCCACTCATCAGTGGATTTCCGGCTTGCCCGGAAGGTGTCGATCTTTTGCCACCATGCCGAAAGCTGGTGTCGAGCGCGTTTCTTGGCTTCGTGGCTGTCGCCAGTCCTTAGGCTTTTGCAGAGAACCTTGCGGGGAGGATCGAAAGCATTGCGGGCATCAGACGGCACATCCATGCGTGCATGCCAAATCGTGCCCCGAAGGACGAGGTTGTTCGATTGCGGGTTGTACTTCGGGGGCTGCTTGGGCATCTGCGTAAAGCCTTGCGTAAAGGGGCTAGTCCACGCACCACTCTACGCAAATACTCTACGCAAACCAAGGGGAGAATCCCCGTAAAACAAGGGTTACAGGGCTTTCAGAGTGCTAAATGCAGAAATCGTCGATCTGCAGGTCCATTGATGCGCTGGGTTTCACTGGCGATGAGTTATTGGCGATAGCTTTTCAGGAAGTTGCCGATGCGCCCGATGGCCTGTTCCAGATCATCGACACGGGGCAGGGTAACGACCCGGAAGTGATCCGGCCAGGGCCAGTTGAACGCGGTGCCCTGAACGATGAGCAACTTCTCGGACAGGAGCAGGTCGAGGACGAATTTCTCGTCGTTGTGGATCGGGCAGACCTTCGGGTCGATGCGCGGGAAGGCATAGAGCGCGCCCATGGGTTTGACGCAGCTGACGCCGGGGATGTCGTTGAGCAGTTCCCAGGCGCGGTTGCGCTGTTCCAGAAGGCGGCCGCCCGGCAGCACGAGGTCATTGATGCTCTGGTAGCCGCCCAGCGCGGTCTGGATGGCGTGCTGGCTCGGCACGTTGGCGCACAGGCGCATGTTGGCCAGGATATCCAGGCCCTCGATATAGCTCTGCGCCTTGTGCTTGGGACCGGAAATGGCGATCCAGCCCGAACGGAAGCCGGCCACGCGGTAGGACTTGGACAGGCCGTTGAAGGTCAGGCAGAGCACGTCCGGCGCCAGGGATGCGGTGGAAATGTGCTGGGCCTCGTCGTAGAGGATCTTGTCGTAGATCTCGTCGGAGAAGATCACCAGGTTGTGCTGGCGCGCCAGTTCGACGATGTCCAGCAGCACTTCCTTGGAGTAGACCGCGCCGGTGGGGTTGTTCGGGTTGATCAGTACCAGGGCCTTGGTGTTGCTGGTGATCTTCGCCTGCATGTCGGCAACGTCGGGGAACCAGCCGGCCTGCTCGTCGCACAGGTAGTGCACCGGCTTGCCGCCGGAGAGGGCGACCGAGGCGGTCCACAGCGGGTAGTCCGGCGCCGGGATCAGCACCTCGTCACCGTTGTTGAGCAGGGCCTGCAGGGCCATGACGATCAGCTCGGATACGCCGTTGCCCAGGTAGATGTCCTCGATGCCGACGCCTTCCACCTGCTTCTGCTGGTAGTACTGCATCACCGCCTTGCGCGCGCTGAACAGGCCCTTGGAGTCGCTGTAGCCCTGGGCGGTGGGCAGGTTGCGGATGACGTCCTGGAGGATTTCGTCCGGCGCCTCGAAACCGAACGGCGCCGGGTTGCCGATGTTCAGCTTGAGGATGCGGTGGCCTTCCTCTTCCAGGCGCTTGGCGTGCTTGAGCACGGGCCCGCGGATGTCATAGCAGACGTTGGCGAGCTTGTTCGATTTGGTGACCTGCATGATCTGGGATTCCGAAATAGTCCGCGGCCGGCGACTTGGCAGGCTGTAACGCGGGTGACAGACTGGCGTCAAATAGTGGGTTCGGAAGTGCTTTTCCCTGGTATCGATCCTGAAAATCGGCAGGAAAACAGTGTATTTCTCGAAAAGGTAGAGTTTTTAAGGCTTTTCTATCGCGAGAACGTCTCTGTGCGGCAGATTCTGAACCTGACGTTAACCACGCGCATCATACGTGCGGCCCGATTCCCGGAAAAGAGAGGGAGTGGGCATTTTTTTGCTAATGGAGGCAGATCGATGGAAAAGCTGGAAAAACCCCTGGACTCCTGGCGCGAAGAGCTGACCGACGAGCAGTTCCATGTCTGCCGTCTGGGGGGCACCGAGCGCGCCTTCACCGGCGAATACCACGACACCAAGACCCCCGGCATCTACCACTGCGTGTGCTGCGGCACCGCGCTGTTCGACTCCGATGCCAAGTACGACTCGGGCAGTGGCTGGCCGAGCTACTTCCAGCCGGTGAACGGTGAGGTGGTGCGCGAGCTGGAAGACTTCAGCCACGGCATGCACCGCATCGAAGTGCGCTGCGGCAAGTGCGATGCGCATCTGGGCCACGTCTTCCCCGACGGCCCGCGGCCGACCGGGCTGCGCTACTGCATCAACTCGGCATCCTTGAAGCTGGTGCCCAAAGCGTGATCCCAAGGCCCGCCACCGAGCGGGCCTTTTCTTTGGTGTGCGTGGCATTCCACTGTAGGAGCGGGCCATGCCCGCGATCAGCGGACAAAGTCCGCTGAAATCCATGAACGATACCTGTCGGCGCGAGTTGATGCCGGCCTGCCGGCCGGTCGCGGGCATGGCCCGCTCCTACACGGGAATCCATGTCGTGTCATTTTGCTGGGTGATTCGTGATCAATTGAATTGCGTGCAATTTAATTGATCACTACTCTTGGGTTTCCCACTTCCCGGAGCCATGTCCGATGAGCGACGCACTGCTGAACATTCCCGTGACCACCATCAAGGGCGAACAGAAAACCCTCGCCGACTTCGGCGGCAAGGCCCTACTAGTGGTGAACACTGCCAGCCAGTGCGGCTTCACCCCGCAGTACAAGGGGCTGGAGAAGCTCTGGCAGCAATACAAGGACAAGGGCCTGGTGGTGCTCGGCTTCCCCTGCAACCAGTTCGGCAAGCAGGAGCCAGGCAATGAAGGGGAGATCACCCAGTTCTGCGAGCTGAACTTCGGAGTGAGCTTCCCGCTGTTCAAGAAGATCGACGTCAACGGCGCCGACGCCCACCCGCTCTATGTGCAGCTGAAGAAGCGCGCCCCCGGCCTGCTGGGCAGCCAGGGCATCAAGTGGAATTTCACCAAGTTCCTGATCGGCCAGGACGGCAGGCTGGTCAAGCGTTTCGCTCCGACCACCAAGCCCGAGCAACTTTCCGCCGAGATCGAAGCGCTGCTGTGATGAACGACGCTGTATCCCTGCCGGCCGAGCTGCACCTGGACAACCAGTTGTGCTTCCGCCTGTACGCCGTGTCCCGCGCGGTGATCCGTGGCTACCGGCCGATGCTCGAGGCGCTCGGCCTGACCTACCCGCAGTACCTGGCCATGCTGGTGCTCTGGGAATGGCAGGCCGAGCCGCCGTCGCAGCCGTCGGTGAAGGCGCTCGGCGAGCGTCTGATGCTCGACTCCGGCACCCTCACGCCGCTGCTCAAGCGCCTGGAGCAACTGGGCCTGGTGCAGCGCCGCCGCGCCCGGCACGACGAGCGCGAGGTGCACCTGGGGCTGACGCCGGACGGCGTTGCACTGCGCGAGAAGGTGCTGCCACTGCGCGAGGAGTTGCTCTGCCGCAGCGGCATTGACCTGGGCGTCACCGACGGCCTGCGCGAGCAGTTGGACAGCCTGCTGCTGCAGTTGTCGAAGCTGGACGCCTGACTCAGGCGCGCGCGCGCGGCCCGGCCCAGCGTTCGAGGATGGCCGCCAGCTCGTCGCGGTGGAACGGTTTGGCCAGGTAGTCGTCCATGCCGGCGGCGCGGCAGCGTTCGCGTTCCTCCGGCAGGGCATTGGCGGTCAGCGCAACCACCGGCAGCTCCGGCCAGCGGCCGCTCTCGCGGATCGCCCGGGTGGCCTGGTAGCCGTCCATCACCGGCATATTGCAATCCATCAGCACCAGGTCGAATTCGGCGCCGTCGAGCTGCTTGAGCGCCTCTTCACCGTTGATGGCAATGCCCACCTGGCAACCCAGCTTCTGCAGCAGGCCGCGGGCGACCAGCTGGTTGACCGGGTTGTCCTCCACCAGCAGTACGCGGGCGGAGAACTGTTCCTGCGCGGCGGCGCCCTCGCTGGTCGACGAGGGCAGCGGCTGGTGTTCGAAGGCCTGCTTCAGCGCCTGGTAGAGCACCGCGCGGGACAACGGCCGTGCCAGTTGCCGCAGCGGGGCGAGGCGCTGCGCAAGTTCCGGTTCGAGGAAGTTGCCATAGGCCGTCACCAGCAGCACCGGCCGGGTGACGTTCTGGCGCAGCACCACCAGGCAATCCGGGCAGTCCGACAGCAGGGCGTCCAGCTCTACGCCGGCCAGGCTGGCGTCGATGTCCAGGCGCTGGTAGTCCACTCCCCATTCCGGCAGCCAGTTCTGCAGCAGCGCCGCCAGCCCGCTGCTGGCGGCGCATTGCACGATCAGCCTGCCATTGAGCTTCGCCAACGGTTGAGCAGGCTCCAGTGTCTGCAAGGGCAGGGTGACGACGAATTCGCTGCCCAGGCCCGGGTCCGACGTCACGCTCAGCTCGCCGTGCATCGCTTCGCAGAGCTTGCGGGTCAACGCCAGGCCCAGCCCGGTGCCGCCGTACTGGCGGGCGATGCCGGCGTCGGCCTGGGTGAAGGGCTGGAAGATCTTCTGCAGCGCTTCGGGCGCCACGCCGATGCCGGTGTCGCGCACGCTGATGCGCACCCCTTGATTCAGGGGTTCTACGCGCACGTCCACGCGACCGAAGCGGGTGAACTTGAGCGCGTTGGACAGCAGGTTGCTGACCACCTGGCGCACCCGTGTCGGGTCGCCGGAGTGCTGGGCGGGCAGCTGCGGGCTGATCAGGCAGGTGAGTTCCACGGCCGGGCCGGCGTTCTGCGACAGCAGGCTGGCGGTGTCTTCCACCAGGGTGCCGAGGTCGAAGGGGATCTGCTCCAGCTCCAGTTGGCCGGCCTCGAACTTGGACAGGTCGAGCACGTCGTTGAGCAGCTCCACCAGCACCTTGCCCGAGTCGTGGGCGATGGACAGCTGCTGGCGCTGCTCGGCGGTCAGCGGGCCGTCGAGCGCCAGGCCGAGCATCCCCAGCAGGCCGTTGAGCGGCGTGCGGATCTCATGGCTCATGTTGGCCAGGAAGCTGCCGCGCGCCTGGGCCATGGCCAGAGCGGTCTGCCGCGCCTGTTCCAGTTCCTGATTGGACAGGGTCAGGCGCGCGTTGGCCGCCTTCAGCTCGGCGGTGCGCGCGGCGACGATGCTTTCCAGCTCTTCCAGGTACTGGGTCAGGCGGTCCTCGGCCTCGCGGCGCTGTTCCATCTCCACGGAAATGCGGTTGAGCTGGCGGTTGGTGACCTCCACCAGCACACCGATCTCGTCGCGCTCGTGGCCGCGCGGGCAGGGCAGGCGCAGGCGCGATGGCGAGCGCGGGTCATGGCGGGAGAGGGCCTCGATCAGGCTCACCAGCGGCTTGGTCAGCAGCGCGTAGAAGAGCACCAGGAGGATCAGCGAGAGCATCAGGCTGCGCACGAAGCCGGAGATCAGGGTCACCCCGGCGCGGCGCAGGAAGTCATTGCCGAAGACGAAGGTGTCGATCTCCAGGCGCAGAACGCCCAGGGATTCGGCTGGCGCATGGTCGACGAACAACGGTTCCTCGTAGGTGCGCTGCTGGCCGAAGAGGAAGTCGCTCAGCCCGCGCAGGCTGCTTTGCGCCGGTGGCCGGTCGGCACTGGCCAGGGGCACGTTGGCGTTGTCGATGATCTCGGCGCGGATCACCGCGGGCGAGCGCAACAGTCCGACCACCAGTTCCTGGGCCAGTTCGGCGTCGATGTTGTAGGCGATGCGCGCCGCGGGGTTGTGGCTGACGTCCAGCAGGGCGCGCACTTCGCGGTTGATGGAGGCGTCCTGGCTGGCATAATCGACGCCTACCTGGATGAGGCTCAGCAAGGTGCCCAGGATGAACGCCACCAGCACCGTCAGGCTGGCCTGCTTGAACGAGAGGCGATGTGTGAGCGCAATATCCATGGGTGCGGAGTGTCGCCTCGCGGAAGCTTTCCTGCGGCGTAGCATAGCCCATCGGAACCGTCTGTCGGGATAGCCCGTAGGCGAAGTCATTCCCGGCCCGTACCTGGCGAATTGCCCCAGAGAACTTGGAGACTCGCGTGGATTCCCGTCTGAACGATTTTCTTGCCCGCGCCGAAGCACTGATGGCGCGCCTGGAGCCGTTGCTGCCTGCCGTGCGTGAAACGCTGGACTGGCAGCACTGCCTGGCCGCGCGCTGGCACCGGGACGGCCGCAGCGGCTACCTGCAGCCGCTGAAGGTCAGCCTCGACCTGCGCCTGGATGACCTGCTGGGCGTCGACCGCCAGCGCGAGCAGCTGACGCGCAACACCCGGCAGTTCGTCGCTGGCCAGCCGGCAAACCACGCGTTGCTGTGGGGTGCCCGCGGCACCGGCAAGTCCTCCCTGGTGCGCGCGCTGCTGGCCGAACTGGCTGGCGAGGGCCTGCGCCTGATCGAGATCGAGCGCGACCACCTGGCCGACCTGCCCCGTGTGGTCGAACAGATACAGGGCCTGCCGCAGCGCTTCGTGCTGTTCTGCGACGACCTCTCGTTCGATGCCGGCGAGGGGGATTTCCGCGTTCTCAAGAGCGTGCTCGACGGCTCGCTGGAGCAGGCGCCGGACAACGTCCTGCTGTACGCCACGTCCAACCGCCGCCACCTGGTGTCGGAGAAGCAGAGCGACAACGAGAACTGGAAGATGGTCGACGGCGAACTGCACCCCAGCGAAGCCGTCGAAGACAAGATCGCCCTGTCCGACCGCTTCGGCCTGTGGCTGTCCTTCTATCCCTTTACCCAGGAGCACTTCCTCGAGGTGGTGCGCCACTGGGTCGAGGTGCTCGCGCACAAGTCCGGCCTTGCCGCCTTGGCCTGGGACGAGACGCTGGAGAAGGAAGCCATCCGCTGGGCGCTCGGACGCGGCAACCGTAATGGCCGCTGTGCCTATCAATTCGCCCGCTACTGGGTGGGCCGACAATTGCTGGAAGGAGATACCCCATGATCGATCTGCAACAGGCCGGCGCCGGCCTGGGTGGCTACGCGCTGCTGGCTGCCCAGGCGGAGTCGCTGTTCGCCGACGAGCACGACTTCATCGCCAACGCCTCGCAGTTTTCCGCGTTCCTGTTCAATGAGCTGCCGGACCTGAACTGGGCCGGCTTCTACCTGAACCGCAACGAAGAGCTGGTGCTCGGCCCATTCCAGGGCAAGGTGGCCTGTGTGCGCATCCCCTTCAGCAAGGGCGTGTGCGGCGCCGCGGCGCGCACCCGTGAAACCCAGCGCGTCGAGGACGTGCACGCCTTCCCTGGGCACATCGCCTGCGACAGCGCGTCCAATAGCGAGCTGGTGGTGCCGCTGGTCAAGGATGGCCGCCTGATCGGCGTGCTGGACCTGGATAGCCCGAAGGTCGGCCGTTTCAGCGAAGAGGACCAGGCCGGCATCGAGCGCCTGGCGGAGATATTCCTGCGTCTATCCGACTGCTGAGGGTGTGCCGGTAAGCAAAAGCCCCGCCTCGGCGGGGCTTTTCATGGGGTCGCGCGGGTGGCCGGAGCGATGCGAACCATCGCGGACGGAGTCCGCTCCTACGCCTTCTGTAACGCCGTGCAGTCCCTGCAGGAGCGGATGACGCCGTCGGCTGTTGGCGTGGGATCCGCTCAGCGCTTGGCCATGATCTTGGCGATGATCTGCAATTCGCCCTGGACGATCTCGGCCAGGGCAGGGCGCGCCAGCGTGCGTTCGAAGTGCGCGGCCAGCCGGGGCCAGCGCTGGGCGTCCAGTTGTTCCTCGCCGTGGCGCAGGTTTACCAACTGGCAGGCGATGGCGATGTCGGCAAGGCTGAAACGGTTGTCGACGAACCATTGCTGCTCGCCGAGGGACTTCTCCAGGTAGTCGAAGTGCTCCGGCAGCTTTTCCTGCATCGCGCCCTTCACCGCCACTTCGTCGCAGACCTTGCCCATCAGCGGCTTGAGCAGGCGGTTGCGGAACACGGTGAAGGTGGTCAGCGGTGCCAGCTCGTAGTCGGCGTATTTTTCCAGCCAGTTGATCCGCGCCCGGGCCTGGGCGCTTTCGCCACACAGCGGCGGGCGTGGCGGGTCGCGGTCCTCCAGGTAATGGCAGATGACGCTGGAGTCGGCGAGGGTGAAGTCGCCATCGCGGATCGCCGGCACGCGGCGCAGCGGGTTGAGCTCGCGGTACCACTCCGGCTGGTTGAACGGATTGACGTTCTCCAACTGGTAGTCGAAGCCTTTTTCAGCGGCGAACAGGCGGACTTTGCGAACGAAGGGGGACAGCGGGGCGCCGAAGACGACGAGGCTCATGCAAGGCTCCTGGGGCGAAGGTGGCCGGAGTGGGTTCGACGGTGGATCAGTCGTAAAGGTTCTTCTTCTTCCAGATATCGTCTTCGTCCAGCGCCTTGAGGCCGTCACCCAGTTCGCTCTGCTCATCCGGGGCAGGCTGCGAGGTTTCCAGCACCAGGGCGTTGGCCTGGGCCAGTTGGGCTTCCATCTGCCGCAACTGCGCCTGGTAGCGGCCGATTTCCGGCTGCTTCTGCAGGTACTGCACGCCGCGCTCGAACGCCAGGCGCGCCTGGCGTGGCTGGCCCTGCTGCAGCGCCTGCTGGCCGAGGTTGCCGAAGAACTCTATATGGAGGAGGGTGAGCAGGTGGCGGATTTCCTTCACCCACTTCTGCGCCTCGACCCGCGGCAGCATGTTGTCCTGGGCGCAGCGGGTCAGTTGGGCGTGCAGCGCTTCGAAGAGGAAGCGCACGTCCTTGGCCTTGGCCTCGGTGAGGATCGGCTGCGGCGGGTTCTTCACCGGAATGGCTTCGCCCTTGGCTACCAGCGGGCGCAATTCGGCAATGCGCTGCTTCAGCCCGGCGTTCTGTTTATCGACGGCGAGCAGGCGCTCGCTGAGGCTCAGCTCGAAACTGCTCAGCAGAAGCTTCAGCGCAGGCGACATGAACTGGCCGGGCAGGGATTCGGAAACATCTGCGCAGCGACGGCAGCGGTCTGAAAGATCAGCCTTCAGACGTGCCTGCTCCAGCTTGCGGTTTTCCACCATGTGGTTGATGTAGCCGATGGCGACCAGCAGGGCGATACCGACAAGAACCAGGACCGTAATGACGATTGGCGACACCGTGGAGTGCTCCGGATGTTTTTCCCCGAGTGTAATGTCTTAGTGATACTGCTGATAGCGCCAGCTCAGTTTTTACTCAGAAGTCTTTGATTTAAAAAATATTTCTTTGAAGGGTTGACGACCTTTCAAAGCGTCCCTAGAATGCGCGCCACTTCGACGCGAAACGCAGAACTTGCCGGAACGTCGAAGTCGGAAAGATGTTAAGTTCCGGGCCGCGTCCCCTTCGTCTAGTGGCCTAGGACACCGCCCTTTCACGGCGGTAACAGGGGTTCGAGTCCCCTAGGGGACGCCATTGCGGGAATAGCTCAGTTGGTAGAGCACGACCTTGCCAAGGTCGGGGTCGCGAGTTCGAGTCTCGTTTCCCGCTCCAGATTCTCGATCATCGCCACGGCGGTGAACGAAAGATGAAATGGCGTTACCCTTCGGCGAAAGCTGAAGGTTGCAACAAGTTACTGCGGGAATAGCTCAGTTGGTAGAGCACGACCTTGCCAAGGTCGGGGTCGCGAGTTCGAGTCTCGTTTCCCGCTCCAAATCGAAACGCCGCCTGTCAAGGCGGCGTTTTCGTTAGCCTGAGGCGAGCGCCGAAGGCTACAGCAAGTCAATGCGGGAATAGCTCAGTTGGTAGAGCACGACCTTGCCAAGGTCGGGGTCGCGAGTTCGAGTCTCGTTTCCCGCTCCAGAATCGAAACGCCGTCCATCAGGACGGCGTTTTCGTTTGTGCGGAAAAAATCCCGCCGCCACGTTCCGACTTCTCCAATACCACCCTGCCAAACCGGCGGCCGTTGCCGGCCGTGTGTCCCTACGTCGGTTGATCGCGCTTCGCCACGGCGGTGCGAAGTCCTTCGCGCGCCGGAATTAAAGAAAATTCCGACGCCGCGCAGAGGTTAATCCCGTTTGTCTGCCCGCACGGGCAACCGAGAATGCCAGCGCTCCCCCGCGCTGCGGGGAAGAGGGGCTCATCGCGCCGCTGCCTGGCGGCGCAGGTGAGCAGTTGTGATCGCGCCGGTGAGGTGGTTACGCGGATGCTGGAGTTGCTGAATCGCCCTCAGTCGGGTTGCCAGGATCGGTTGTCGGCGGCGGGCAAGGCCGCCGTGCTGTCGGTGTTCGACTTCGACGGCACCCTGACGCGGCATGACAGCTTCCTGCCGTTCCTGTGGTTCGCCTTCGGCACGTTCGGCTTCCTGCGCCGCCTGGCGCTTCTCACGCTGCCGAGCCTGGCATTTGTGTTGCGCCGACTCAGTCGCGATGAGCTCAAGGCCCGTCTGATCGAGGTCTTTCTTCGCGGCGTCGATGTGCAATGGCTGGCCGGCCAGGCCGACGCCTATTGCCGGTTCATCTGGGATTACCTGCTGCGCGCCAAGGGCGTCCGCGGCGTCGCCGCCGAGTTGCGCACGGGCGCCGAAGTGACGCTCTGCTCGGCGTCGCCGGCTCTGGTGTTGCGGCCCTTCGCCGCGCGCCTGGGCGTGAGGCTGATCGGCACGGAACTGGAGGTCGTCGATGGGCAGCTCACCGGTCGCCTGCTCGGCGGCAACTGCCGGGGCGAGAACAAGGTGCTGCGCCTGCAGGCCAAGTACGGGCCGCTGAGCGCCTACCAATTGCGCGCCTGGGGCGACACCGCCGGCGACCACGCGCTCCTGCACGCTGCCCAGGACCCGCATTGGCGGGCCTTCCATCCGCGCTGGCGACGACTTTCCAAGCCGACCCGCCCGGCCGCCTGACCCGACTCATCGCCGGCTCGGTCCGGCTGCCTTTTACTTTTCGAGAACCGTAATCATGGAACAGACACACATTGGCTTCCCTCCGCTGACCATGGCGGTCTTCGTCGGGCTGGCGCTCGCCGCGCTGCTGCTGGACATGGCGACGCACCGCGACAACAAGCCGATCAGCCTCAAGGACGCCGTGGTCTGGTCGATCTTCTGGGTGGCGATCTCCCTGGGCTTTGCCGGCTTCCTCTATATCCAGCACGGCGCCCAGGTGGCCAGCCTGTTCCTGACGGGTTACACGCTGGAGAAGGTGCTGAGCGTCGACAACCTGTTCGTCTTCATCGCCATCTTCGCCTGGTTCAAGATGCCGGATGGCCTGCGCCACCGCGTGCTGTACTGGGGCATTCTCGGCGCCATCGTGTTCCGCGCCATCTTCGTCGCCATCGGCACCGGCCTGCTGACCTTCGGCCCCTGGGTGGAAATCGTCTTCGGCCTGATCGTCGCCTGGACCGGCGTGATGATGCTCCGCGGCGGCGGCGATGATGACGAGCAAGAGGATTACTCCCAACACCTGGCCTACCGCTTCGCCAAGAAACTCTTCCCGGTGTGGCCGAAGCTGCTGGGCGGCCATTTCTTCGTGGCCCGCCAGCAACTCGAGCGCGAGGCACGCAAGCCGGAAAACCAGGGCATCAGCCTGGCTGCCAAGGGCGCGCTGTTCGCCACGCCGCTGTTCCTGTGCCTGGTGGTGATCGAGGTGTCGGACGTGCTGTTCGCCTTCGATTCGGTGCCGGCCGTGATCGCCGTCAGCCGCGAGCCGCTGATCGTCTACTCCGCCATGCTGTTCGCCATCCTCGGCCTACGCACGCTGTACTTCGTGCTCGAAGCGCTCAAGCGCTACCTGGTGCACCTGGAGAAGGCCGTGGTGGTGCTGTTGTTCTTCATCGCCGCGAAGCTGGCGCTGAACGCCACCGACCAGCTGTTCCACCACGGTTACAGCATCGATGCCAATACCAGCCTGGTCGTGGTGCTGGTGGTCCTGGCGGCGGGGATCGTCGCCAGCCTGCTGTTCCCGGAGAAGGAAGAGGCAGAAGGCGAGGCCAGCGAACGCTGATGGCCACCCGCTGAAAAAAAGCCCGCGCCACGCGGGCTTTTTCATGTCCAGGGCACGTGCCGCCGGCAAACCGGTGATCGGATTTTTGCGCGCGCGAGCCGAACCCGCCCTGGATAGGGTGAACCCTTGTCGCAGAGCGCTGCGCTGCCCGTTATTCGACGGCGTCGAGGCGTGGCGGCGGCCGTTTTTTCACACGTTTTTCACACCCGTTGCGCCGCATCGGAGGTGGCATGGCCATTGGCCGCACAGCCGCCTTGGCGGTGATCTAAGCTCCACTCAGGTTGGCCTCTCCCGCAGAGGTTTCCATGCTAAGCATTCCCCAACAAAGCCTCCGAAGCGCGCTGCAGGCCTGCCGCGAGAGCTTTTTGTTCGTGGGTTTCTTCAGCCTGTTCATCAATGCGCTGATGCTGGTGCCGACCTTCTACATGCTGCAGGTGTACGGTCGGGTGATCACCAGCGGCAGCCTGACCACGCTGACCATGCTGACGCTGATCATGAGCCTGCTGGTGATCACGCTTGGCTCGCTGGAGTGGGTACGCTCGCGCATCCTGGTGCGGGTGAGCACGCGGCTGGATGTGCTGCTCAGTCGCCAGGTCTACAAGGCCAGCTTCCAGCGCGCCCTGCACAGCGGCGGGATGGATGCCTCGGCGCAGCCGCTCAATGACCTGACCGGCCTGCGCCAGTTCCTTGCCGGCAGCGGTCTGTTCGCCTTCTTCGATGCGCCCTGGCTGCCCATCTATATTGCGGTGATGTTCGTCTTCCACCCGTGGCTGGGCTGGGTGGCGGTGGGTAGCGCCGTGCTGCTGCTGGTGCTGGCGGTGATCAACGAAAAGCTCACCGCACCCGCGCTGGCGCAGGCCAACAAGGAGCACATCGCGGCGACGCTCCACACCACCAAGAACCTGCGCAATGCCGAAGTCATCGAGTCCATGGGCATGCTGGAAACGCTGATGGAGCGCTGGGGTGCGCGGCAGCGCAGCGTGCTGCTGTTGCAGTCACTGGCCAGCGACAAGGGCGCGGTGATCAGCACGATCTCCCGGACCTTCCGCCTGCTGGTGCAGTCGCTGGTGCTGGGGTTGGGCGCCTACCTGGCGGTGGACCACCAGGTCGGTCCGGGCATGGTGTTCGCCGGCGCCGTGCTGCTGGGGCGCGCGCTGGCGCCACTGGACCTGATCATCGGTAGCTGGAAGGGCTTAATCTCGGCCCGTTCGCAGTACAACCGGCTCAACGACATCCTCGAAAAGCAGCAGGCGCAACCGCAGCGCATGCCGCTGCCGGCGCCCCAGGGACATATCCAGGTGGAGAACCTGGTGGTGGCGGCGCCCGGCTCGCTGACGCCGATCATCAAGAACATCAGCTTCAGCGTGCCGGCCGGCTGCGTGGTGGGCATCATCGGGCCGAGCGCGGCGGGAAAGTCCACCCTGGTACGGGCGCTGATGGGCGTCTGGCCGCCGCTGCACGGAGTGGTCCGCCTGGACGGCGCGGACATCAGCACCTGGAACAAGCACGACCTCGGCCCCCACGTCGGCTACTTGCCCCAGGACATCGAGCTGTTCGAGGGCACCGTCGGCGAGAACATCGCCCGCTTCAACGAGGTGGATGCGGAGAAGGTCATCCAGGCCGCGAAGATCGCCGGCGTCCACGAGATGATCCTGCTGCTGCCCGATGGCTACGACACCGTCATCGGCAGCGAAGGGCTGATGCTGTCCGGCGGGCAGCGCCAGCGCATCGGCCTGGCCCGTGCGCTGTATGGCAGCCCGCGGCTGATCGTGCTCGACGAGCCCAATTCCAATCTCGACGACGTCGGTGACCGCGCCCTGGCGGCGGCGATCCACCAGATCAAGCAGAGCGGCGCGACCGTCTTCGTCATCACCCACCGCACCAACCTGGTGTCCCAGCTCGACCGTCTGATGCTGATGAACGACGGCACCGTCACGCTCTACGGCTCCCGCGACCAGGTGCTGGCCGAGCTGACTGCCCGGCAGCAGCCCCAGGTGCCGCAACGGCCGATGCCGGCCGGCGCGAGCATCGCGCCGGTCGATACCCACAAGGGAGACGCCGATGCCCAGTCTCCCCGTTGAACGCTTCGCCGACCTGCCGGTATCGGACCTCAAGGTCCGCCGCCTGGGGTTGGCCATCGTCGCCCTGACCTTCGGCCTGTTCGGCACCTGGGCGGCGTTCGCGCCGCTGGACGGCGCGGTGTACGCGCCGGGGGTGGTCACCGTGCAGGCCTACCGCAAGACGGTGCAGCACCCCGAGGGCGGTATCGTCAAACAGGTGCTGGTGCATGACGGCGACATCGTCAAACGCGACGACCCGCTGATCGTGCTCGATGACGCCCAGCTGCGCTTCGAATTCGACATGACCCGCAGCCAGCTGCTTGCCGCCCAGGCCATGGAGGCGCGACTGAAGGCCGAGCGCGACGCCCGGGCGGCGATCGACTTCGTCGGTGTCGGCGACCTGGCCAGCCCGCGTGGCGAAGAGGCGCGGCAGAGCGAAACGCAGGTGTTCAACGCCCGCCAGGGCTCGCGGCAGGGGCAGATTTCGGTGCTGCGCGAGCGCATCGGCCAACTGAACCAGCAGATCGACGGGCTGGAATCGATGATCGGCGCCAAGCAGCAGTTGGCGAGTTCCTACAGCGCCGAGATCGGCGAGCTGTCCGACCTGCTCAAGCAGGGCTATGTCGACAAGCAGCGCCTGCTGGAGCAGCAGCGCAAGCTGGGGATGATTCGCGCGGAAATCGCCGATCACCGCTCCACCATCAACCGCACGCGCCTGCAGATCAACGAAACGCAGCTGCAGATCCTGCAGATCGACAAGGACTTCAGCTCCGAGGTGGCCAAGCAACTGGCCGAGGTGCAGACGCGCCTCTACGACCTGCGGGAGAAAAGCTCGTCGCTGCAGGACCGTCTTGGCCGCATCGTCATCCGCGCGCCCGATGCCGGCATGGTGATCGGCATGACGGTGCACACCGTGGGCGGGGTGGTGCGGCCGGCGACGCCGCTGCTGGACATCGTGCCGTCGGTGTCCGAGCTGGTCATCGAGGCCCAGGTGCCGCCGGTAGACATCGACCGCGTGGCCATCGGCAAGCGCGCCGATATTCGCTTCAGCGCCTTCAACAGTGCCACCACGCCGGTGATCGAGGGCGAGGTCATCAATGTGTCGGCCGATCGCCTGGTCAACGAAAAGACCAACGCGGCCTATTACCTGACGCGGGTCCGGGTCACCGAGAAAGGCGCCCGCGCGCTGGGTGAGCGCAAGCTGCTGCCGGGCATGCCGGCGGACGTGCTGATTATCACCGGGCAACGCACCTTGCTGCAGTACCTGATGCAGCCGGCGCGCAACGCCCTCTCCCAATCGATGATCGAGGAGTGACCATGGGTGCATCTTCACGTGGGCTGGTCGGCGCGCTGATGCTGGCGGCGAGCGTCGCGCTGGCGCAGACCTCTGCGGTGGGGCCCGGCGGCGTCAGCATGGCCGAAGACGGTACTGACCTGCTGCACCTGTACCACGAGGCGCGGCTGGAAGACCCGCAAATACTGGCGTCCTTCGCCCATGCGCAGGCGGGCAAGGAGTACCAGCGCGAGGCCATGGGCGTGCTCCTGCCGCAGCTGTCGCTCAACGCCGGAACGAACCAGATCCACCAGCGCAACGACTTCATCGACGAGAGCTACGACAGCGAGAACTACAGCCTGGTGCTGCGCCAGTACCTGTACAACAAGGCGGCCTGGGAGAACTACCAGAAGTTCAAGAGCATGGCCCTGCAGTCCGAATCCGAGGCGCTGGACGCCCAGGCGGAAGCCACGGTGGAGCTGGCGCGGCGTTACTTCACCGCGTTGGCCGCCGAGGACGAGCTCGAACTGGTGATCGCCGAACGCCGTACCACCCAGGAAAGCCTGGATCGGGTCAACGCGCTGTACGCCAGGCAACTGGCCCTGGTCACCGACCAGCTCGATCTGCAGGCGCGGGTGGACCTGCTGGCCGCGCAGGAACTGGAGGCGCGCAACCAGGCGATCATCAGTCGCGAGGCGCTGGCGGAGATCGTCGGCCGACCGGTGAAGGAGCGACTCAGCCGGGTGCGCAACGATGTGCGCCTGCAGATGACCGAGCGGAGCCTGGACAACTGGGTGCGCGACGGCATCGCCCTGAACCCGGCGCTCAAGGCGCGTGAAAGTAGCGTCGCAGCGGCGGAGGCGGCGCTGCGCAGCGGCAAGGGCGGGCACTATCCGACGCTGAGCCTGAACCTCAGCGCGCAGCAGACCAACGAGGGCTACAACAACTCCCTGGCGCCGCGCACCGACAGCTACGTCGCCGGGGTCGGCCTGCAGGTGCCGATCTACAGCGGCGGCTCCACCTCCGCGCGGGTGCGCGGCCTGTACCAGGACCAGTTGGTGGCCGAGGAGCAACTGGAGGAAATCCGTCGGCGGGTGGTCAAGGAGATCACCAGCGCCTACCTCACGGCCAACTCCAACGGCGAGAAGATCCAGGCCAACCGCCTGGCGCTGGCCTCGGCGCACACGTCGCGGGAGTCGGCGGAAAAGGCCCTGGGCTACGGCATGGTCAATGCGGTGGATGTGCTGGCTGCGGTGCGCAACGAGTTCCGTGCCCGGCGGGATCTGCTCAAGACGCAGTACGAGTTCCTCAGCAATGTGTTCACCCTCAATCGCTGGGCGGGCAAGCCCCCGATCGAGAGCGTGCAGAGCGTCAATGGCTGGCTGGGCGCTGGCAGTGCCAGCGAGGATTTCCCGCGCCCCTGAGCGGGCGCGGGGGCCTTTTGCGCGCCTCAGCCGAGCATTCCCTTTCCTGGTTCCCGCACCCGAGCGGTTGGCTCGGGCGCGGGCGTCCTTGCGCGCGGGTATTCGCCTTGATGTGCCTGGTGTGACGGTATTTTGGCTATGCCTGGCGGCCTCCTGTCCATTCGTCGTTTAATTGACGAGCCCGGCCGCAGCGGGGCAGGGCTCACGTCCCGCTACCGACGCCGCCAGGCCTATGATTTTGCTGAAGTTCCAGGTTTCCTCGGGGAGGGCGCAGGTGACCGCTCGCCGTGAAATCGAACCGCTGATCGACAGGCGGCACGGCGGGAAGCGCAGCGGCCTGGCCTAGACTCAGGTGACCGGCGAGGGAGCACAGCGTCATGTGCAACGTGGTCTTGTTCATTCCTGTCCAGGCCGCCTCACGGGCAGTTCCCGAGCACGGGAAATGGCCGTCGGGCGGGCGGCGGAAGATCGCCCCGCGCCAAGGCAGTCCTCATCGGCCAGCTCCGCGGCTGGCACCGTTCACACCTGTCGCCGCTTCCGTCTTGCTGCCAACCGCCGTAGCCCGGTGGTGAAGACGTCCAGGCAAAGGAGCGCGCGTTCGTTTGCAGAGGGGGGCAGCACGCCATGTCTGACCAGAAGAAACCGATACGGGTGATGCTGATCGATTGCCGCCCACTCGTTCTCATCGGCCTGCACGACCTGATCAATGCCCGAAAACCGCACATGGAGGTCAGCGGCCAGGCCACGACCTACACCTACGCCCTGGACCTGGCCGACCAGCAGCGCCCCGACGTGGTGTTCTTCAGCTTCTTTCCCGATGCCCTGGACCCGCTGGAGGTGGTGGGCGAATTGACCCGCAGCGCGCGGATGAAGGTGCTGGTGCTCAAGGGGCTGTACGAGTCGGTGCCGGTCGCCCAGGCGATCGACGCCGGCGCCCGCGGCATCGTGTTGGCGGAAGACCCGACCGAGTCGATCATCCAGGCCATCGTCAACGTCCACCATCGCGATATCGGCCTGGATCGCGCCTGGGCCGGCGGGCTTTCCGGCTACGCGGCCAACGGCCATGTGCCGCTTCGGTGCAACCGCGAGCAGGCCAAGCAGGCCCGGCTGACGCTGCGCGAGCGGGAACTGATCAGCGCCATCGTCGAAGACCCCTCCGCCAAGTACATGAGCATCGCCGAGCGCCTGGGCATCAGTGAGCACACGGTGCACAACCACCTGAGCAACATCTACCAGAAGCTCGACCTGATCAACCGCATGGACCTGCTGATGTATGCCCTCAAGCACGGCCTGGCCAGCAGCGAGGAGCCGCCGGAATCCGCCTGGGTGGAACTGGACCGGGCGCCGCAGGGCAACGGTACGGCGCTGCGCAACGAGTGAGCGGCCGTTTGCCGGGGTGGCGGGCATGCAGCGGAAAAAAACGAGGCGGGGGCGGTTTCCACACCGCCCCCGCCTCTTTCCCGCGTGCGAATCAGGTAGCGCTGCCGTGGACGATGTCGGTGTTGAGGATGTCGACCCCGACCACGGTGATGGTGGTGATCTGCCCGCCGGTCTCGTGGATGCTCACGACGCTGTCGGCGCCGCTGTTGTCGATGGTCTGCACGGTGGAGCCGGCGTCGCCATTGAGGACCAGCTTGTCACGCTGGCCGGCCGTGTCGAAGCCGGTGACCTGGTACTTGTTCTCGGTGCGCGCCAGATCGACGTTGAAGGCCTCCCGGGTTCCGCTCAGCCCTGCCAGCACGTAGTCGAAGGTCCCGCCGGCGGCCTTGTTGGCGTACAGGTTGGCGGTGAAGGCGCTGGTCGCCGCGTCGCCGTCCTTGTCGGTCACAGTGGCGTTGAACGCCAGCTTGACGTCGCTGGCGAGGTTCTCGACCTGGCGGATGAACTGGATGGTCGGGATCTTCACCATGCCCTCGGCCATCGTCAGCTGGATGGCGTCGATCATCTTGCCGGCGGCCGTCTGCACGGTGAAGGATTTCTGCCCGCCGGCCTCGCTCTGCAGGTTGCCCGCCAGCACCTTGATCGGTGCGCCGGACGTCGTGCCGTCGTCGTAGTAGGCGACGTAGTACAGCGATTCCGAGGTCGGATCGTAGCCGCCCACCGAGTTGTCGATGAACACCTTCACCGAGGTCAGCAACGTCTGCGGGTTGGCGACGAAGCTGTCGTCACCGGCGGTGATGCCGGCGCCGCTGCCCTGCAGCACGTTGTTCTTCACGCCGATGCCGGAGGTGCTGACGTTAAGGGCCTTCTGGTCGTCGATGTAGGACGGCAGGGGGTTGGTCTGCAACTGTGCTTCGGTCGGGTCGGTCGCGCCCTGTCCGATGCCGGTGAGGATGCTGTTGGCGCCCGTTTGTGGCGCCAGTGCCTTGGCCGCGAAGAAGACCACGGCGTCAGTGCCGATGGTCAGCGTCTGCACCGGGTCGGGGCCGCCGGCGCCGAGCGAGCCGTTGGCGGTGCTCAGCACCAGGGTCGAGCTGAAGCCCTGCACCAGGTCCAGGGTGTAGGTGCCATCGGCCAGGGCCGTCAGGGTGTAGTCGACGCTGGTGTTGGGCGTGCCGGCGTTGTTGTCGAAGTCGCCGGTCAGCGTGCCGGCGAAGTGGTAGGCGCCGTTGACGTCCGGCGACGGCGATTGCTCGGTGAGCGTGCCGGTGCCGGTTGTGGTCGTGCCGTTGGGCCGCACCAGGGTGAACTGGCCGTTGCTCAGGACGATATCCAGACCCGCCGCGCCACTGCCATCAGCGCCGAAGCCGTGGTCCCAGTACCCGGTCTGCGCCAGGGTGCTGCCGGTGCCGACGATGTTGCCGAAGGCCAGCGACGGGCCGTCATCGTAGAACACCAGGTTCTGCCCGATGTTCAGGGTCGCCTGGGCGGTGTCGCCATCCTTGTCGGTGGCGGTCGCAGTGAGTTTCACCAGGTTGTCCGCGCTGAGGGTGCGGCTGTCGTTGGGGTCGCTGGCATTGGCGTGAACCACGGCGCGCAGTTGGTCGAGCGTGACGTCGCCATTACTGGCCGCGCTGACGGTGAACACCAGCACGTTGCTGACGGCCGTGCGGCCTTCCACCACCCCGTTGTTGAGCGACAGGTTGACCGCCTGGCCGGTGGCCGTGTCGACCAGCCCGGAGGCGCCGGCGATGACGCTCAGGGCGTAGCTCACCGGGGTCGCGCCGGCCCCGTCGGCGCCGTAGCTGGGGCTGAAGTTGGCGGCGAAGTTCTGCGTCGCGTTGGTGGTGAAGTCGCTTTCGTCCACCGTCAATGTCGGCTCGGTGCCGGTGGTGCCGATGGTCGGTCCGTCATCCTTGAAGATCAGGTTCTGGCCGATGTTCAGCGTGGCCTGGGTGCTGTCGCCTTCCTTGTCGGTGACGGTGGCGGTCAGGGTGACCAGGCTGTCCGAACTCAGGGTGCGTGAGTCATCGGGGTCGTTGGCGTTGGCGTGGACGATGGCGCGCAACTGGTCGAGGGTGACGTCGCCATTGGCGGCCACGCTGACGGTAAATACCAGGTCGTTGCTCACGGCGCAGCGGCCTTCCACCACGTTGCCGTTGAGCGAGAGGACCACCGATTGGCCGGTGGTGGTGTCGGTCAGCCCGGAGGCCCCGGAGACGCAGCCCAGGGTGTAGGTGACAGTGCCACCGCCGTCGGCGCCGAACGAGGAGGTGAAATTGGCGGCAAAGCCCTGCAGCGAGTTGGTCGTGAGATCCGACTCGTCCACCGTCATCACCGGCTCCGTGCCAGCGGGGCTGACGGTCGGCCCGTCATCCTTGAACACCAGGTTCTGGCCGATGTTCAGCGTGGCCTGGGCGCTGTCGCCGTCGCCGTCGGTCTTGGTCGCGGTGAGTTTCACCAGGTCGTCGGAGGCCAGGGTTTTCGAGTCATCCGGGTCGCTGGCATCGGGATGCACCACGGCGCGGATCTGGTCCAGCGTCACGGTGCCGTTGGCGGCCACGCTGACGGTGAACACCAGGTCATTGCTGGAGGCCGTGCGGCCTTCCACCACGGCACCATTCATCGACAGGTTCACGGCTTCACCGGTGGCGGTGTCGACCAGCCCGGACGCCCCGGCGATCACGCTCAGCGCGTAGGTCAGGGTGCCCGCGCCGTCGGCGCCGAAGGACGAGGTGAAGTTGGCGGCGAAGCTCTGCGAGGCATCGGTGCCGAGGGCGGATTCGTCCACCGTCAGCGTGGGCTCGGTGCCGGTGGTGCCGATGCTCGGGCCGTCATCCTCGAAGACCATCTTCGAGCCGATCTCCGCTGTGGCGGTGGACACCTGCAGCAGCTTGAAGCCGCCGATGTCGAAGGCCGCGTGGTCATTGCCCTTGGCCCCGACCGCCGCGCCGTTCTCGACCAGCACGCGGTTGTGTTCCGCCGTGGTGGTGTACTCGATCTTGTAGCCGGCCAGCACGCCGGTGATGGTCGCCACGCCACCAGTGATGGTAATGACGATGCCCGGATCGTTGGCCGAACCGTTGGAGTTCTCCAGTACCGCACCGGTGCTGCTGTTGAGGACCCGGACATTGGTGATGGCGATGGGCGCATCGTTCCCATACCCGTCGATGAAGGCGGTGCCGGACTCGACGGCGGTGCTGAAGGCGCTGATCTTGACCACCGCGCTCTTGCCGCTCTGCAGTTGCACCACATCGAAGCTGGCGGTCTTGGCGTTGAACATCTGGGTGAAGTCGACGTTGGCTTCGACGTCCGCTTCGTTCTGGTCCAGGTTGGGAATGGTCACGTCCTGCCGGGCGCCGGTGACGAAGGTGAAGCGGATGCCTTCCTGCTCGACGATCATCTGGTTGTTGGTGCCGAAGGTGGTCGGGCCGCCGGCCTGGCTGGTGTTGATGGTGTCGCCGGTGGTGATGTTGGCGCCGGTGGACTGGTTGGCCGGGTCCTTGCCGGTGGCGATGATGGTCGGGTCGGTGATGCGCACCACGCCGTTGTCATTCACCGTGGTCGGCGTCGCCGTGGTGAACATCAGGAACAGGTTCTGCCCGGACGGCGCGTTGGCCAGGCTGAAGGTCAGGTCCTGGCTGGTGCCGATGTAGACCTTGTTCAGCAGGTTCAGGGCGTCGTCGGCATTGCTGCCGTCCGGGTGCTTGAGCGGCTGGTATTCGACGGTCCAGATCTTGCCGCCGCTGACGGGCGAGCCGGTTTCCTCGATGTAGGCGGCGAACACGATGGCGCCCGCGGGCCCGCGGGCCCGCCGGCGCGGCCGACGAGGACGTTGTTGTTGGTGGTGTCGGTATACAGAAGGATGTCCTGCCCGGCGAGGGTGTCCAGCCCGCTGTCGAGGCCGTTGAGCGGCGCGCCGCCGCTGCCGGTGAAGAGGATGTCGGTGATGGCGCCGCCCGGCGCGGAGCTGATGGTGAAGGCGTTGCTGCCGGTGTTGCCGACCGCGCCGGTATAGCCGCTCAGCGCGGCGCCCGAGGCAGTGCCGGCGCCCAGGGCCGACAGGCGCGCGG
Organism: Pseudomonas sp. NY15437; assembly: GCF_048068435.1. Taxonomy (NCBI): domain Bacteria; kingdom Pseudomonadati; phylum Pseudomonadota; class Gammaproteobacteria; order Pseudomonadales; family Pseudomonadaceae; genus Pseudomonas; species Pseudomonas sp. NY15437. Next base: position 69,420 of record NZ_JBLUQC010000013.1, on the reverse strand, counting down.
TGAACGCGGCAGGCAGGGCGGCGAGGAGAATGTCGTTGTCATCGGCGTCGCCCGCCGGGCTGGGAGTGGCCGTGGCGTTCTGCAGGCCGGCGGTTTCGTCCAGCGAGACGCTGACGCCGGTTGCCGTCACGGTGGGGCCGGCGTCGGTAAAGGTGGCGGTCGTGGAGGCGTTGTCGCTGGAAGCGGAGAGCAGGAAGCGCGCCCCGGCGGAGTCGTCCGGGTCCACGTACCAGGACGTGGTGATGCTGCCGTTGGCCTGGCCGTCCAGGTCGCCGGCGCCGCCGTCGGTCACGTACCACGGGTCGTGGCCGGCGCCCGCGCTGGTATTGAGCACGTCATCGGCGGTGCCCCACACGCCGTCGGCGCCGGGGCTGGTGGCGTGGTCCACCTCGATCTTCACGGTACTGCCGGCGGCAAAGCCGCTGGCGGTGATGATGGCGGTGCTGCCGGGGGCATAGTCGTTCTGGTCGGTGGTGACAAAGAGGGTGCTGCTGTCATCTGCGGTGGGGCGCGTTGGCGACGCAATCTTCTTATGGAGGGTCATGATGTTCTCCCGAGCATGTCCATGCGTGGCGGCCAGCCCTCGACTGCTGGCCTTTTACTGCTACATGCCACGACTATGAGGACGGCCCGGGGAACGCGCATCGGCCGATACTCCCAGGCAGCCTGGGAGTTTCGGCCCAGGTGGAGCGCGCAGCACAGGCGCGGTGCGGGTTTGCGCGGGTCGCCTGGCGACGGGAGGTTGCTGCGGAGGCGTCAGGCGCTCAGCCGCGAAATGCTGGCGATCGCCCATGAAAAAGCCCGCATCTGCGGGCTTTTTGAATGCTGGTGCGGGGTTAGTGCTTGGGCGTGTCGTCCGGCAGGGCGAGCAGCTGCTTCTCGCGGTTCCAGTCGAAGGCCTCGCCATTTTCCTCGGCCTCGAAACGGCGTTCGTCCAGCTGCTGGTACATCTGCAGCTCCTCGTCGGGCATGTAGTGCAGGCAGTCGCCACCGAAGAACCACAGCAGGTCGCGCGGGATCAAGTGGGCGATCTGCGGGTAGCGGTGGAAGATCTGGCTGATCAGATCCTGGCCCAGGTACTGCGCGCCTTCCGGGTCGCGGGGCAGTTCCACCAGCAGCTCGTCGAAACGTTCGAGGAACAGGCCGTGGTTGTCCTCGGGAACCTGCTCGGCTTCGCCCAGGGCGCCAAGGATCATGCGCAGGTGGTTGAGCAGGGCGATGTGGTGGTCGAGATAGGCGCTGGCCATGGGATTCCTCTGGAGCTGTGTACGAACGGCCGGGGAGTATATCGGGTTTCGCCGCTGCTGCCGCCGGCGCGATCAGCGGAGTGGGCGCATCTGGATCTGCCGGCGCTGGTTGTCGATCTGCTGGCGCTGCTGGTCGAGCAGGCGCTGCTGTTGTTGCAGCTGCTGTTGCTGTAGCTCGGTCTTCTGCCGCTGGATCATCTGGTCGCTCTGGCGGCGCTGTGCGTTCCAGCGCTGCTGGTTATCCTGCTGGCGCTGCAGGTCCTGCTGCTGCCGTTGCAGGCGCTGGTCCTCGTAGTTCAGACGCTGGCTGTCCAGCTGGTTCTGCCGCAACTGCTGCTGGCGGCGCAGGCTGTCCTGCTGTTGCTGGATCGGGTCGATGACCGGGCTGGGCGCCGGCGCCGGGCGCGGCCGGCTGGGGTAGAGCCAGGGGTCGGCTTGCGCGCTGCCGGCCAGCAGGGCGAGCAGGAAGAGAAGGACTCGACGCATGTGCGCATCTCCGCGGGGTGATGCCTTCAGTGTGCACCCGAACGCCCGCGCCGGCATGGCTGTGCGTCGGAGAAAAAAAGGGCGCCCGAAGGCGCCCCGTGCGTGAAAGCGGCTCGTCACTCGGCCTTGCCGGCCAGTTCTTCCTTGGAGAAGTCGTCCACGTCGATCACCGCGCGGCGTGCGCGTTCGGCGGCATGCAGGGTTTGCGCTTCCGCCGCTTCCAGCACGCCCGCCTCGAGGGCCGCATCGATGGAGGACTGCCCCGGCTTGGGATGCACGCCGTGCTCCTTGAGCGCCTTGTGCAGTTTCTTCTGCAGGGGGGCGGCCGCCGCCAGCTGGTCGTAGGCGTAGGTGAGCTTGGCCACCGGATCGTCCTCGCCGGTGGGCAGGTGCGCGCCGGCGAGGATGGCCTGAAGCGCCGGGTCGCTGAGCGGGCGGCCGAGGATGTGGGCGATCTCGGCGTCGAGCGCGTCGCTCGGGCCGCGGTGGCGACGGCCCAGGGGCAGCACCAGTACGCGCAGCAGGCAGGCGAAGGCGCGGTTGGGGAAGTTGTCGATCAGGTCGGCCAGCGCGGCTTCGGCCTTCTCCAGGTTTTCCTCCATGGCCCAGTGCAGCAGCGGGTGCAGGTAGTCCGGGTTGTCGAGGTCGTGGTAGCGCTTGAGCGCGGCGGAGGCGAGGTAGAGGTGGCTCAGCGCATCGCCCAGACGCGCGGACAGGCGTTCGCGGCGCTTCAGCTCGCCGCCGAGCAGCATCATGCTGAAGTCGGCGAGCAGCGCGAAGGACGCGGCGAGGCGGTTCAGGGCGCGGAAATAGGGGCGGCTGATGCGGTCGCCCGGCACCTGGTCGAAGCTGCCCAACCCCAGGCCCAGCAGCAGGCTGCTGGCGGCGTTGCTGACGGCGAAGCCGATGTGGCTCAGCAGCAGTTCGTCGAACTCGCGTTCGGCCTGGTCCTGATCCTCGCGGCGGGCCAGTTCCATCTCCTTGAGCACGTACGGATGGCAGCGGATGGCGCCCTGGCCGAAGATCATCAGGTTGCGCGAGAGGATGTTGGCACCCTCGACGGTGATGAAGATCGGCGCGGCCTGCCAGGAGCGGCCCAGGTAGTTATTCGGGCCCAGGATGATGCCCTTGCCGCCGTGGATGTCCATGGCGTGGGCGATGCACTCGCGGCCGCGTTCGGTGAGGTGGTACTTGAGGATCGCCGAGAGCACCGAGGGCTTCTCGCCCAGGTCCACCGCGTTGGCGGTGAGGATGCGCGCGCTGTCCATCATCCAGGCGTTGCCGCCGAGACGTGCGAGGGCCTCCTGGATGCCTTCGAAGGCCGACAGCGGCACGTTGAACTGCTCGCGTACCTGGGCGTAGCGGCCGCTGACGTAGCTGCCTGCCTTGGCGGCGCTGGTGCCCACCGCCGGCAGGGAGATGGAGCGGCCCACCGACAGGCAGTTCATCAGCATCATCCAGCCTTTGCCGATCATCTCCTGGCCGCCGATGATGCAGTCCAGCGGCACGAACACGTCCTGGCCGGAGTTCGGGCCGTTCATGAAGGCAGCGCCCAGCGGCACGTGGCGGCGGCCGATCTGCACGCCGGGGGTGCTGGTGGGAATCAGCGCCAGGGTAATGCCCAGGTCCTCCTGCTCGCCCAGCAGGTGGTCCGGGTCATGGCACTTGAAGGCCAGGCCGAGGAGGGTGGCCACCGGGCCGAGGGTGATGTAGCGCTTCTCCCAGGTCAGGCGCAGGCCGATGACTTCCTCGCCTTCCCACTGGCCCTTGCAGACCACGCCGACGTCGGTCATGCCGCCGGCATCGGAACCGGCCTGCGGGCTGGTCAGGGCGAAGCAGGGAATCTCCTCGCCGGTCGCCAGGCGCGGCAGGTAGCGCTGGCGCTGGGCATCGGTACCGTAGTGCAGCAGCAGCTCGGCCGGGCCGAGGGAGTTGGGCACCATCACGGTGGAGGCGAGGTCGCCGCTGCGGGTGGCCAGCTTCATCACCACCTGGGAGTGGGCGAAGGCGGAGAAGCCCTTGCCGCCGTATTCCTTGGGAATGATCAGGCCGAAGAAGCCCTGGCTCTTGATGTAGGCCCAGGCTTCGGGCGGCAGGTCCATGTCCTTGCCGACCTGATAGTCATTGATCATCGCGCAGAGCTGTTCGGTGGGGCCATCGACGAAGGCCTGCTCTTCCTCGGTCAGCTGTGCGCGGGGGTAGGCCAGCAGGGTGTGCCAGTCCGGACGGCCGCTGAACAGCTGGCCGTCCCACCACACGGTGCCGGCCTCGATGGCCTCGCGTTCGGTCTCGGACATCGGCGGCAGGGTCTTCTTGAACCAGGCGAACAGCCACGAGGTGAACAGGCTGCGGCGCAGGTCGGTGGCGAGCAGGGTTACCGCGACCACGGCCCACAGCAGCCACAACAGCACCATCCAGCCATGGGCATGGCTGAACAGGCTCATCAGAACCAGGTACACGGCGACGATGCCGAGTGCTTTCAGAGGCGCGGCGCGGCGATGCGCGAGCCAGGCGACGCCGAGGATCAGAACCAGTAACCAGACGAGCAGCATGCGGATTCCTCCATGACAGCCAGCCCCGGCGACCGCAGGCCGCGGCGGGCTTGGTGACGAACGTGCGCGAACACAGCGGCAGGTATTTCCAGCGGGAACTCCCTTCACCATGCACCCAAAGCGTAGCTGGGCGAATCGGACCGATGGCCGCATGGCCGGACAGCTTGGCCGGATCGCCGTGTCGGGCGGATGCCGGCGCTGGTTAGACTGTGGGCGCCATCACGGATGACCGCCCGGAGACAACGCCATGCAGCAATACCTCACACCCAGCCGCTTCGTGGATAGTGACCACCCCGGGGTAATCGAGTTCGCTCTAAATCACCGCGGCAACGGTGCCACGCCGCTGCAGCAGGCGGTGGCGCTGTATTACGCGGTGCGCGACACGGTGCGCTACAACCCCTATGTGTTCAGCCGCGACCCGCAGACCCTCAAGGCCAGCCACGCGCTGCAGGCCGGGCAATCCTACTGCGTGCCCAAGGCCACGCTGCTGGCGGCGTGCGCCCGGCACTGCGGCATCCCCGCGCGCATCGGCCTGGCCGATGTGAAGAACCACCTGGCCACGCCGCGCCTGCTGGAGCTGCTGCGCAGCGAGGTGTTCGCCATGCACGGCTACACCGAGCTGTTCCTCGAAGGGCGCTGGGTCAAGGCCACGCCGGCCTTCGACCTGGGCCTGTGCGAGGCCTTCGGCGTGCTGCCGCTGGAGTTCGACGGGCGCACCGACAGCGTCTTCCACCCGTTCAACCGCGACGGCGAGCGGCACATGGAATACCTGCGCGACCACGGCCAGTTCGCCGACGTGCCCGAGGCGTTCTTCTTCGGCTACCTCAAGCAGTGCTACCCGCACCTGTTCACCGGCGACGACGCGCTGCCCGCGGGTGACCTGCGCAGCGAAGCGGTCCAGGCGTGAACGCCAGCGCCCACATGAACGCAATCGATAGTGACCATCAGTCGATGAGTCTTTTTTCCTGGCGCTGTTGTCGGTAGGGTGCCGTCATCCGAAGTCACGCCTTCAGGTCGTGCCTTCATTCGATGACAACGACAAGAGAGGCGCAGCATGCTCAAGATCTGGGGCAGGAAGAATTCCTCCAATGTGCGCAAGGCGCTCTGGTGCGCGGAAGAGGCGGGCCTGGCCTACGAGCGGATCGACGCCGGCGGCGCCTTCGGCGTCGTCAACGACGCGCCCTACCGCGCGCTGAACCCCAACGGTGTGGTGCCGACCCTGGAGGACGAGGGCTTCGTCCTCTGGGAGTCCAACACCATCGTCCGCTACCTCGCCGCGCGCTACGCGCCGCAGCTCTACCCGCAGGACCTGCAACAACGCGCCAGCGCCGAGAAATGGATGGACTGGACCACCTCGTCCCTGGCGACGCCGTTCCGCACCGTGTTCTGGGGAACCGTGCGCACGCCGCCGGAGCAGCGTGACGTGGCGGCCATCCAGGCGGCCATCGACACCTGCGCCAACCTGCTGGCCATTCCCGAAGCGACCCTGGCGCAGCAGCCCTACCTCACCGGCGCACAATTCGGCATCGGCGACATTCCGCTGGGCTGCTTCATCTATGCTTGGTTCGAAATGCCCATCGAGCGCCCGGCGCAGCCGCACCTGGCGGCCTGGTACGAACGCCTGAAGGCGCGCCCGGCCTACCGTGACGCGGTGATGACCGCACTGACCTGACCTGTCTGCGCGCGCCGCGGCGGTTGCAATCCTCGCGGCATACCCTTATCAAGCAGGCCTTTTTTCCAAAGACAGCTGTCTTTCCACCGACTTGCAACGGGAATACCCATGAGTTCCGCGCTGTCCATCCGTCAATTGACGAAGACCTACGGCAACGGCTTCCAGGCCCTCAAGGGCATCGATCTGGACGTCGCCGAGGGCGATTTCTTTGCCTTGCTGGGCCCCAACGGCGCCGGCAAATCCACCACCATCGGCATCCTCTCCACCCTGGTGAACAAGACCAGTGGCACGGTCAACGTGTTCGGCCATGACCTGGACAAGGACCCCTACGGCCTCAAGCGCTGCCTGGGCGTGGTGCCCCAGGAATTCAACTTCAACCAGTTCGAGAAGGTGTTCGACATCGTCGTCACCCAGGCCGGCTACTACGGCATCCCCATGAGCGTGGCCAAGGGCCGCGCCGAAAAGTACCTCACCCAGCTGGGCCTGTGGGACAAGCGCAACTCCGCCTCCCGCGAGCTCTCCGGCGGCATGAAGCGCCGCCTGATGATCGCCCGCGCGCTGGTGCACGAGCCGCGCCTCTTGATCCTCGACGAACCCACCGCCGGGGTGGACATCGAGCTGCGCCGCTCGATGTGGAACTTCCTCACCGAACTCAACGGCGAAGGCATCAGCATCATCCTCACCACGCACTACCTGGAGGAGGCCGAGCAGCTGTGCCGCAACATCGCGATCATCGACCACGGCACCATCGTGGAGAACACCAGCATGCGCAAGCTGCTGAGCAAGCTGCACGTGGAGACCTTCTACCTCGACCTGCAGGGCACCCTGAGCGAGGCGCCGAAGCTGGACGGCTACCCCGTGCGGCTGGTGGATGACCACACCCTGGAAGTGCAGGTGGACAAGTCGCTGGGCATCAATGGCCTGTTCGTCCAGCTCAACGCCCTGGGCCACCAGGTGCTGAGCCTGCGCAACAAGAGCAATCGGCTGGAGGAGCTGTTCGTGTCGCTGGTGGAGAAGAATCTGTCGAAGGTGGCGGTATGAGCAGCGAACTGCGCGCCAACTGGGTCGCCCTCAACACTATCGTCTACCGCGAAGTCCGCCGCTTCCTGCGCATCTGGCCGCAGACGCTGCTGCCGCCGGCGATCACCATGGTTCTGTACTTCGTCATCTTCGGCAACCTGATCGGCCGGCAGATCGGCGACATGGGTGGCTTCACCTACATGCAGTACATCGTGCCGGGGCTGATCATGATGTCGGTGATCACCAACTCCTACGGCAACGTGGTGTCGAGCTTCTTCGGCAGCAAGTTCCAGCGCAACATCGAGGAACTGCTGGTCTCGCCGGTGTCGCCGCACACCATCCTGCTGGGCTTCGTCTGCGGCGGCGTGCTGCGCGGGCTGGCGGTGGGACTGATCGTCACCCTGCTGTCGCTGTTCTTCACCGACCTGCAGGTCCACCACATCGGTGTGACCGTGCTGGTGGTGGTGCTGACCGCGGCGATCTTCTCCATGGGCGGTTTCGTCAACGCGGTGTTCGCGCGCAATTTCGACGACATCTCCATCGTCCCGACCTTCGTGCTGACGCCGCTGACCTACCTGGGCGGGGTGTTCTACTCGATCAGCCTGCTGCCGCCGTTCTGGCAGACCGTGTCGCTGGCCAACCCGATCCTGCACATGGTCAACGCCTTCCGCTACGGCATTCTCGGCGTGTCCGACATCCGCATCGGCACGGCGGTGATCTTCATGCTGGTGGCGACGGTGGTGCTGTACGTCTTCTGCGTGCGCCTGCTGGTGAGCGGGCGCGGCATGCGCCAGTGAGCGGCGCGTTGCGCGGATGAACAAGGCCCCGGTTGGGGCCTTTTCTTGGTCAGCTGGAACCTCGCTGCACTGGCTTGCCCTCACCCCAGCCCTCTCCCGGAGGGAGAGGGAGCCGCGCGTGCCGGCTGATACCTTGGTTTCCACCTGTGCCGTACAGTCCCCTCTCCCTCTGAGAGAGGGTTAGGGTGAGGGGCTCTTAAACGGGAAACTCGATGACGAACCGCGTCCGCCCCTGCGTCGATTCGCAGCGAATCTCCCCGCCATGGGCACGGACGATGGAGCGGCAGATCGCCAGGCCCAGCCCGGCATGTTCGCCCTGGCCTTCGCGGCGGGCCGGGTCGGCGCGGTAGAAGCGGTCGAACAGGCGCGGCAGGCGTTCGGCGGGGATTTCCCGGCCGGGGTTCTCCACGCTCAGGCGGCCCGGCTCCAGGCGCACGCGGATCAATCCGCCGTCCGGGGTGAAGCGCAGTGCGTTGTCCAGCAGGTTGGCCAGTACCCGCCGCAGCAGCGCGCGGTCGCCTTGCACGGTGAGCTCGCCGTCGCGCTCCAGGCGGATCGCCTTCTCCTCCGCCAGCGGCGCGTAGAACTCCAGCAGCTCGTCCACCTCGCCGGCCAGCGCCAGGGGCTGGCTGCTGGGCGTCAGCAGGCCGTGGTCGGCCTTGGCCAGGAACAGCATGTCGTTGACCATCGCGGTCAGCCGCTCCAGTTCCTCCAGGTTGCCGTGCAGCGCCTCGCGGTAGTCCTCCAGACCGCGCGAGCGCGACAGCACCACCTGGGTCTGGGTCAGCAGCCCGGTGAGCGGCGTGCGCAGCTCGTGGGCGATGTCGGCGGAGAAGGCCGACAGGCGCTGGAAGGCCTCTTCCAGGCGCGCCAGCATGGCATTCAGCTCCCCGGCCAGGCCGCGCAGTTCCTGCGGCATCTGCCCGGCGTCGAGGCGGGTAGTCAGCGAGTGCGCGCTGACCTGCGCCGCCACTTCGGTCATGCGCCGCAGCGGGCGCAGGCTGGCGCGGGCGGCCCAGGCACCGAGCAGGGCGGTGGCCAGCGCGGAGAACCCCATGGTCAGCCAGATCAGCCGCTGCATGCGTTGCAGGAAGTGCTGGTGATGGGTGATGTCGAGGATCAGCGTCAGTTGCGCGCCGTCGCCTTGCCGGGCATCCAGCGGCGCCTGCAATTCGCGGAAGGACGGCTCCTCGCCGTTGGCCATGTTCATTGCCGGGCGCTGCTCGAACCAGACGGCGCCGTCGGCGCTTTGCAGGCGCAGGCCGAGGTCGGGGTGTCGCTCCAGCTCGCGGCGCAGTTCCGCCGTATGCGGTGCCAGTTGCGCCGGGCCGCGAACGTCCCCCAGCACGTCGCGGAAGATCGCCAGCTTGCCGGCCATCAACTGCTGATCCAGCTCGATGAAGTGCGCCTCGCTGGCGCGGCTGAAGAGGACGCCGGCCAGCAGCGACACGGCGGCGGTGCAGGCGGCGAACAGCAGGCTCAGGCGCAGGCCCAGGGACAGGCGCGCGCTCATGCGTCGCGCTCTTCGAGCACGTAACCCATGCCGCGCACGGTATGGATCAGACGCTGCGGGAAGTCGTCGTCGACCTTGGCGCGCAGGCGGCGGATGGCGACTTCGATGACGTTGGTGTCGCTGTCGAAGTTCATGTCCCACACCTGGGAGGCGATCAGCGACTTGGGTAGCACCTCGCCGTGGCGGCGCAGCAGCAGTTCCAGCAGGGCGAACTCCTTGGCGGTCAGGTCGATGCGCTTGCCGGCGCGCTGCACGCGGCGGCGCAGCAGGTCCAGCTCGAGGTCGGCCAGTTGCAGGGTGGTTTCCTGCAGTTGCTGGCCGCCGCGGCGCAGCAGGGTGCGCACGCGGGCGAGCAGTTCGACGAAGGCGAAAGGCTTCACCAGGTAGTCGTCGGCGCCCAGCTCCAGGCCGCGCACGCGGTCTTCCACGGCATCGCGGGCGGTGAGGAACAGCACGGGCACAGCGCTGCCGGTCTGGCGCAGCGCCTGGAGGATCTGCCAGCCATCGCGGCCGGGCAGCATCACATCGAGGATCAGCAGGTCGTGCTCGCCGGCCAGCGCCAGTTGCAGGCCTTCGTCGCCGTCGGCGCTGAGGTCGACGGCGAAGCCGGCCTCGCTCAGGCCCTGCTGCAGGTAATGGCCGATGCGCGGTTCGTCTTCGACGATGAGGAGTTTCATCCGGGTATCCATGGGCGCGCACGGGGCGCAGCTGTCATCAGGGTAATGGGGCGGTCAGCGCGCTGACAGGCTCGGGGTTGCACTCTGGCGGCGTGTTCATTGTCCAGCGCCATCGAGGAGTCCGCCATGCACCTGATCATTTCCCTCTTGTTTGCCGTGTTGTTGTTCCCCGCCGCGCCGGCATTGGCCGACGGCGGAGGGGACATCACCTTCCAGCGCATGCAGGAACAGGCCGCCAAGGCGCGCCAGGCCTGCTGAATCCGTTTCATTGTGGTGCCCCTTGCCCGCCCTTTGGCGGGCTTTTTTTCGCCCTCCTTATACCCCGCCGCGGGCGCGCCGGCGCCAAGCTGACAGAGTTGTAATCTTCCTGACAGCCAAGCCTCAGGCGCCGCCAGCGACCATGGTCATCGTCTTAGAGAGGAGATTCGCCATGTCCCTGCGTCATCTGCTGCACGCTTCCGTCCTCGGCCTCGCCGCCGCCATCAGCCTGCCGGCCCTGGCTGATGCCGGGCATGCCTACGACTTCGGCAAGCCGGCCAAGGCCGCCCAGGCCACCCGCACCGTGGAGATCAAGCTGGGCGAGATGTTCTTCGAACCCGAGAGCATCGACGTCAAGCCGGGCGAGACCGTGCGCTTCGTCATCCACAACACCGGCAGCCTGCTGCACGAATTCAACCTGGGCAGCGCCGCCATGCACGCCGGCCACCAGAAGGAAATGCAGCAGATGATGGACTCGGGAATGCTCACCCCCACCGGCATGCAGCACGACATGAGCCAGATGGACCACAGCAAGATGGGCCATGGCGACCAGCCGATGGGCCAGATGATGAAGCACGACGACCCCAACAGCGTGCTGGTGGAGCCGGGCAAGACCGCCGAGCTGACCTGGACCTTCAGCAAGGCCACCAGCCTGGAGTTCGCCTGCAACATTCCGGGGCACTATCAGGCCGGCATGGTCGGCAAACTGACCGTCAAGCCCTGAGCGCGTAGACGATGAACCGCGCAAGGGAATGGGTTCTGGGGGCGCTGCTGCTGGCACCGTTGACGGTGCAGGCGGGCGTGTATGACCTGACCATCGGCGAAGGCGAGCTGAGGCTGTCCGACGGCGCCCGCAAGGCGCTCACGGTGAACGGCCGCACGCCCGCGCCGGAGCTGCGTTTCAAGGAGGGCGAGGATGTCGAGCTGCGTGTCACCAACACCCTCGATCGCGACACCTCGCTGCACTGGCACGGGCTGATCCTGCCCTATACCCAGGATGGCGTGCCGGGCATCAGCTTCCCCGGCATCAAGCCCGGCGAAACCTTCACCTACCGCTTCACCGTGAAGCAGTCGGGCACCTACTGGTACCACGCCCACAGCGACTTCCAGGAAATCGAGGGGCTCTACGGCCCGCTGGTGATCGAGCCCAAGGCGCGCGAGCCGTACCGCTACGACCGCGAGTACACCCTGCTGCTGGCCGACTGGCACGACACCCGGCCGGAAACCGTATACGCCAACCTGAAGAAACAGAGCGACTACTACAACCGCAACCAGCGCACCCTGGGCGACTTCATCGCCGATGCCAGCGCCAATGGCGTGATGGCGACCCTGCGCGACCGCCTGGACTGGGGCGGCATGCGCATGACGCCCACGGACATCGCCGACATCGCCGGCTTCCGTTTCCTGGTCAACGGCCAGGACAGCGAGCAGAACTGGACCGGCTTGTTCAAGCCTGGCGAACGCGTGCGGCTGCGCATCATCAACGGTTCCGGCATGAGCTACTTCGACCTGCGCATCCCCGGCCTGAAGATGACCGTGGTGCAGGCCGACGGCAACGACGTGCAGCCGGTGACGGTGGACGAGCTGCGCATCGCCGTGGCCGAGACCTATGACGTGATCGTCCAGCCGCAGGAAGACCGCGCCTACACCTTCTTCGCCGAAGCCATGGACCGCAGCGGCTATGCCCGAGCCACCCTGACGCCGCGCGCCGGCTTGCAGGCCGAGGTACCGGCGCTGCGCGAACGGCCGTTGTTGAGCATGGCCGACATGGGCATGAGCCATGAGGGCATGGACCACGGTGGCATGGCGATGGCGGGGCAGGGCGCTGACGCGGCGGGGGCGGACATGGCCGGGGTGGACCACTCCAGCATGGCGGGAATGGATCACTCGAAGATGCAGGGCATGGACCATTCGCAGATGGCTGGCATGGATCATTCGGCCATGTCCTCACCGAAGTCCGACTACGCCCCCGGCAGCGGGCTGACGCCGCAGCCGGCCGAGCCGGGCAACCGCCTGCTGGTGTATGCGGACCTCAAAGCCATGCGCCCGTACGCCGACTACCGCGCGCCGGACCGCACGATCGAGTTCCGCCTGACCGGCAACATGGAGCGCTACTTCTGGTCCATCGACGGCAAGAAGTACTCCGAGGCCGAGCCGATCCGCCTGACCTACGGCGAACGGGTGCGCATCCGCTTCGTCAACGACACCATGATGACCCACCCCATGCACCTGCACGGCATGTGGATGCAACTGGACAAGGGCAACGGCCGCTTCAACCCGCTCAAGCACGTGGTCAGCGTGGCGCCGGGCAGCACCCTGGATGTCGACGTGCCCGCCGACGCCCTGGGCGAATGGGCCTTCCATTGCCACCTGATCTACCACATGGCCGCCGGGATGATGCGCAAGGTCATCGTCGAGCCGGCTCCCGCCAGCGCCAGCCTCTGAGGAACCGCCATGAAACGCATGACAACGGTGGCCTGCGCGGCGACCCTGGGCCTCGCCTTGCCCGCGCACGGCGCCGAGATGGACGACATGCCCCTGGGCTCGCTGCTGATCCAGCGCCTGGAAAGTCGCTTCCACGGCAACGACCAGGCCCTGGGCTGGGAGGCCCAGGGCTGGTACGGCACCGACTACCAGAAGCTGCGCCTGAAGCTGGAGGGCGAGCGCGATGCCGGTGGCCCGACCACCGACAACGAGGTGCAACTGCTCTACCAGCGCATGGTCGCGGACTTCTGGGACTGGCAGGTGGGCGTGCGCCACGACGACCAGCCGGGGCCGTCGCGCAGCTATGCGGTGCTCGGCGTCCAGGGCCTGGCGCCGCAGTGGTTCGAGGTGGACGCCAACCTCTTCCTCAGCGAACGCGGCGACCCGTCCCTGCGCCTGGAGACCGAGTACGAGCTGCTGCTGACCCAGCGGCTGATCCTCGAACCCTCGCTGGAGTACAACCTGGCGCTGGCCGACGACCGCGACATCGGCGTGGGCGCCGGCGGCAGCGAACTGGAGGCTGGCCTGCGCCTGCGCTACGAAGTACGCCGGGAGTTCGCGCCCTACGTCGGCTACGTCTGGAGCAAGACCTACGGCCGCAGCGGCGACCTCGCCCGCGCCGAGGGCGAGCACGATGAGGAGGGCTACTGGGTCGCGGGCGTGAGGATGTGGTTCTGACCTGTCCGTTCGGCTGTGATTGCCCGCGAATCCGGCTCCTACGGCGCTCACCTGTAGGAGCGGGCCATGCCCGCGATCGCGCGAATGGCGCGCTCCTACAAGGTGGCAGTGGAGCCGCCGGGAAATCCGTTCGCGAGCAAGCTCGCTCCTACAGGAGCCGGCCCTTTCAGCCCCCGGCTCGTCCGCCGCCTGCTGAAAGGGCCGGCGGATTTGTATACACTCGCCGCCTCGCACCACCACCCGCATCGCCGATCCAGCAGGTCTTCCCATGCAGCACCCCGCCGAACACTCGCCCCTGGGCAAATCCAGCGAATACGTCTCCACCTACGCGCCGCAGCTGCTGTTCCCGATCTCCCGCAGCACCAAGTGGGCGGAGCTGGGGCTGACCGCGCAAACCCTGCCGTACCAGGGCGTGGATCTGTGGAACTGCTACGAGCTGTCCTGGCTGACCGCCTCGGGCAAGCCGGTGGTGGCCATCGGCGAATTCTCGATCCCGGCGCAGTCGCCGAACATCATCGAGTCCAAGTCCTTCAAGCTCTACCTCAACTCGCTGAACCAGACCGCGTTCGACAGCGCCGATGCCGTGCGCGCGGTGATGGAGCGCGACCTCTCCGCCGCCGCCGGCGCGCCGGTGGGCGTGCGGGTGCGCAGCCTGGACGACGTGGCGGGGGAGGGCGTGGCCGTCATCCACGGCACCTGTGTCGATGACCTGGACGTCGCGGTGGAGAGTTACGACCACCCGCGCCCGGAACTGCTGCGTTGCGACGATACCCGTCGCGTCGACGAAGTGCTCTACAGTCACCTGCTCAAGTCCAACTGCCCGGTCACCGGCCAGCCGGACTGGGGCACGCTGGTGGTGGACTACAGCGGCCCGGCCCTGGATGCCGCCAGCCTGCTGGCCTATGTCGTATCCTTCCGCCAGCACCAGGATTTCCACGAGCAGTGCGTCGAGCGCATCTACCTCGACCTGCAACGCCTGCTGCAACCCACCCGCCTGACCGTCTACGCGCGCTACGTGCGCCGTGGCGGGCTGGACATCAACCCCTACCGCAGCAGCGAAGCCGTGCAGCCCGACAACCGCCGGCTGGTGCGCCAGTAGAGCTCGGTAAATCGCGGAGACGAAAAACCCGGCCTTGGCCGGGTTTTTCTATGTCCGTGGCGGGTCAGATGCCCATGTTCGCCAGGCTCTGCACGATGGAGCGCAGCGTGCCGGCCAGCGTCGGATGGCTCGCCTCGAAGCGCTCGACGGCCAGGTTGACGTTGTCCATGAGCGTCTCGTCGGCCAGCGCCTCTTCGTTGGCCAGCTGCATCTCGATGTCCTTGATCAGCGCTTGCAGCGATGCGCGCTCTTCCTCGTTCAGCGGCGGCTGACGCTCGAGCTGCTCGCGCAGGGCCTGGAGTTCTTCCTGGAGGCGTTGTGTCGGCATGGTGGTGTCCTTCTGCGGTTCGTACGCAAAGATGGACCTCGCCCGGCGGGCAAAAGGTCCATCGCCATGCCGTTGAGCTTAACTCGCCGCGCGCACCCTTGCCTGATGCCGATCAACACGCAGCAGGCGTTCGAGCAGCGGGAAGAAGTGCTCCAGCTCCGGCGTGCGCATGGCCGGGTCCTTGCCCAGGTCGTCCAGCCGGCGCAGGGTCAGCGCGTCCTGGGAGAAGGGGGCGTTGAGGAAGGCGCTGGCGCCGCGCGCGTCGAACGGCCCGCCCTGCAGCGCCAGGCTCTGCCGCGACGCCCACGACAGGCCGGCGTGGTAGGCCGGGTCGACCGCGCAGAGATAGCGCTTGGCGGCCACGTGCAGGCGGATCGGCTGCCATACCGATTCGGGCAGCAGCTCGCGCAACAGATGGGCGCCAAATTCCTCGTGACGCTGGTCCTGTTCGTCGATCAGCTGCGGGTCCTCGTAGAGGTGGCCGATGTCGTGGAGCAGGGCGGCGATCACCAGGCTGTCGGAGCACCCGGCGCGTTCGGCCAGGGTGGCGCACTGCAGCGCGTGTTCGGCCTGGCTGATGGCTTCGCCATACGGCTCGGCGCCATGGCTGGCGAAGCGCTCGGCCAGCTCGTCGAGGAAGCGGTGACGCATGTGCTTCACGGTTTTTCTCCTTTCAGGCGGCGGCCGGCGATGTCCTGCAGGCAGGAATCCAGCTCGCCCAGGTGATCGATGACCGAGTGCACGCCGAGGCGGTACAGGCCCAGCGTCGCCTGGGCGCGGAGGCGGTCGCGGTCGAGGTTGCCCAGGGCATCCCAGTCCCCCGGTGCATGGCCGCACAGCGGGCCGCTGGCAGCCAGGCCGATGGTCCACAGGCCGGCATTCAGGCCTGCCTGGAGCAGCCGCGGCTGGCCGCTGACCAGCACGCAACCGTCCAGGTGCGGACTGTCCAGCTGCATCAGCGCCTGCCAGCAGGCGTCTGGCGCGGGCCACGGGCGGGCGGCGATGTTCAGCCCGGCGGCGAGGCGTTCGTCGAGAGCGGCGGCCAGGTGGCGGGTGGTGGCGTCGGGCAGCTCATCCAGCCAGGCGCAGGGCACCCCGCGCCGGTGCAGGCTGTGCAGGGCCTCCAGGGCGCCAGGCGTGGGCTCGGCATGGGCCTGGGCAGCGTCGTCCAGGGCGCACTGGAAGCGGCTGCGTTCGTCGGCATCGGCGCGGCGGCCCAGCAGCCGTTCCAGGGCTTGCTGCGGGGGCAGGGCGAGGGTATCGGCCAGGCGCTCCGGCGGGGCCTCGGGGCAGGTGCGTTGCAGGGCTACCGGCAGCGTCCTGGCGCCGAAGTCCACCAGGTCGCCCGAGAGTCCGAACAGCAGGGTCGTAAAGCGCGGCAGGTCGGCGGTCGCAGGCATGGTGGGCTTTTCTGATGATTGGTCTAGGCCAGGCTAGCGGGGCAATGTGACGGTCCGATGAAGTCCGCCGCCGTGCCGTTATAATCGCCGCGCCTTTTTGCGGAAGATGCCCATGCCGGTCGAACCCATGCCCCACTACCTTCGCATCCGTGACCAGCTGGCGCAGGACATCGCCACCGCCAGCCTGAGCCAGCGCCTGCCCGCCGAACGCGAACTGGCCGAGCGCTTCGGTTGCACCCGCGTCACCCTGCGCGAAGCGCTCCAGCAGTTGGAAACCGAAGGCCTGCTGTACCGCGAGAACCGCCGCGGCTGGTTCGTTTCGCCGCCGCGCATCCGCTACAACCCGACCCGCACGACCGGCTTCATGGACTACGTCCAGGCCCAGGGGCGTATGCCGCGCACCGAGGTGCTGGCCGCCGAGCGCCGCGCCGCCGAGCCGGCACTGGCGCGGCGCATGGGGCTGGCCGAGGCGGCGGAGGTCTTTCACATCCTGCGCCGCCGCTGGGTCGACGAGCGGCCGGTGATGCTGGAGGAAATCACCCTGGACGCCAGTTGGTGCCCCGGCCTGCTCGACCACGGGCTGGATACCTCCCTCACCCGCGTGCTGCGTGACGAACTGGGGCTGAGCCTGTCGCGCTCCGAGCTGGCCATGCATTCCACCGCGCTGGTGGAGGCGCGGGCGACGCCGCTGCAGCTCACGCCCGGCTCGCCGGGGCTTTATGTGGAGCGGGCCAGTTACACCGACGGCGGCCGGCTGGTGGAGTGGGATCAGGAATTCTGGCGCTCCGATGCCCTGGAAATTGTCATCGACGCACGGTATCCGGACTGAAGTGGCACTATGCTTTCAACTGGACGCATGCGAAACGCCGGCCTGCCGCGCTGAATCGAATTTCTGCGATATCGGTGCGGGTCTGCAAAATCGTTGCGCCTCTATATAATCTGCCCGCATAGCGGGGCCGCCATGGCTGGCCCGATAGACCTTCACTGGAGAATTCCCGATGCGCCCACTAGGCGTCCAATGGACCAAACGCTGCTTCAGCCTGATCGCCGCCGCCGGCCTGGCCACTATCCCATTCCTCGCCCAGGCCGCCAGCGAAGACGACCCGTGGGAAAGCGTCAACCGTCCGATCTTCACCTTCAACGACACCCTGGACACCTACGCCCTCAAGCCGCTGGCCCAGGGGTACCAGTACGTCACTCCGAACGTGGTGCAGGACGGCGTGCACAACTTCTTCGGCAACATCGGTGACGTGAAGAACCTGGTCAACGACCTGCTGCAGCTGAAGTTCCGCGACGCCGGTGTCGACACCAGCCGCCTGCTGTTCAATACCACCTTCGGCCTGGCCGGTTTCATCGACGTCGCCACCCACATGGGCCTGCGCCGCAACGACGAAGATTTCGGCCAGACCCTCGGCCACTGGGGCGTGGGCAGCGGTCCCTACGTGATGCTGCCGCTGCTGGGCCCGAGCACCCTGCGCGATGCGCCGGCGCTGATTCCGGACTCCTTCACCGGCCCCTACCCGTACATCGACAACGTGCCGGTACGCAACAGCCTGCGTGGCGTGGACGTGGTCGACACCCGCGCCGATCTGCTCAAATCCGAGAAGCTGATCAGCGGCGACAAGTACACCTTCATCCGCAACGCCTACCTGCAGAACCGCGAGTTCAAGGTCAAGGACGGCGACGTCGAAGACGACTTCTGATCGCTTTGCACGCAGACCGCTCTGTCCTCCAGCCCGCGCCAATCGTGGCGCGGGCGGCGCCTGCTTGAACCCTTGAGCGGATGGGAGTAGTGTCTGCGCCTTGTCGCGACCGACCCGCGCCGCTGTTCCCTAGAATGAGCGCCACACCACAACCCCGGCGCCGTTTGCCTGGATGACCCATGCACAAAGCCAGTGCCTCGCTGCTGATTATCGATGACGACGACGTCGTCCGCGAAAGCCTCGCCGCCTACCTGGAAGACAGCGGATTCAAGGTCACTCAGGCCACCAACGGCCTGGAAGGCCTTAAAGTCTTCGAGCACGAACTTCCCGATCTGGTGATCTGCGATCTGCGCATGCCGCAGATGGACGGCCTCGAGCTGATCCGTCGGGTCAGCGAGATGGCGGTGGAGACCCCGGTGATCGTGCTTTCCGGTGCCGGTGTCATGAGCGACGCCGTCGAGGCCTTGCGCCTGGGCGCCGCCGACTACCTGATCAAGCCGCTGGAAGACCTCGCCGTCCTGGAGCACTCGGTCCGCCGTGCCCTGGACCGCGCCTACCTGCGCTCTGAGAACCGCCGCTACCGCGAGAAGCTGGAAACCGCCAACCGCGAGCTGCAGGCCAGCCTGAATCTGCTCCAGGAAGACCAGAACGCCGGTCGCCAGGTGCAGATGAACATGCTTCCGGAGACGCCGTGGGAATCCGAAGGGCTGGTGTTCTCGCACCAGATCATCCCGTCGCTGTACCTCTCGGGCGACTTCGTCGATTACTTCCGTGTGGATGCCCGGCGTATCGGCTTCTACCTCGCCGACGTGTCCGGCCACGGCGCCTCGTCGGCCTTCGTCACGGTGCTGCTGAAGTTCATGACCACGCGGCTGCTGTACGAATCCAAGCGCAACGACCGCTTGCCGGAATTCAAGCCGTCGGACGTCCTCGGTCACATCAACCGTGGGTTGATCAACTGCAACCTTGGCAAGCACGTGACCATGCTCGGGGGCGTGATCGACCTGGAAACCGATCGTCTGACCTACAGCATCGGCGGTCACCTGCCGTTGCCGGTGCTCTACGTCAACGGCGAAGCCCGCTACCTGGAAGGCCGCGGCCTGCCGGTAGGGCTGTTCGACGAAGCGACCTACGACGATCATGTCCTTGATCTACCCAAGTCCTTCAGTCTTTCCCTGTTCTCGGACGGCATTCTCGATGTGCTGCCGGGAGCTACGCTGAAAGAAAAGGAAACGGCCCTGCCCGAGCAGGTCGTCGCCGCCGGCGGAACCCTGGATGGCCTGCGTCAAGTCTTCGGACTGGCCAAGTTGTCCGAGATGCCGGATGATATTGCCTTGCTGGTGTTGAGCAGGAACCTTGCATGAGTACCGGTAAAATCCAGTTCGCCGAGCAGGATGGCTCATTTGTCCTGAAGTTCGTGGGCGAAGTCCGACTGACTCTGTGTTCGGCGCTGGATGCCACCATTGAAAAAATCTTCGCCGCGTTGAATTTCTCGGCGATCATCATCGATCTCACGGAAACCCAGAGCATCGACAGCACCACGCTGGGCCTCCTGGCGAAGTTGTCGATTCTGTCGCGGCAGAAGATCGGTCTGTTGCCCACGCTGGTCACCACCAACGCGGACATCACCCGGCTGCTGCAGTCGATGGGCTTCGATCAGGTGTTCAACATCGTCGATCACCCCGTTCCGTGCTCGGATTGCCTGACCGATCTGCCTCCCCAGGACCAGTCCGAGGAGGTGGTGCGCGGCAAGGTGCTCGAAGCCCACCGTATCCTGATGGGCCTGAACGAGACCAACCGCGAGGCCTTCCACGACCTGGTGAGTGCGCTCGAGCGCCACTGATTCGATGAGCCACAATGCAAACCGGCGCCCTGGGGCGCCGGTTTGCATTGGCTCGTCCGCTGTTTTTCAGCGGCTCGCGAGCAGTGCCTCGAGCTTCTCCTGGTCGCGAGCGAACAGGCGGATGCCCTCGGCCAGTTTCTCGGTGCCCATGGCGTCTTCGTTCATCTGCCAGCGGAAGGCGCTTTCATCCAGCACCTGACGCGCTTCGCCGCCACCGGGCTGCAGCACGCGCGGCAGTTCGCCGTCGGCGTCAGCCAGCTGTTGCAGCAGGTCCGGACTGATGGTCAGGCGGTCGCAGCCGGCCAACTGCTCGATCTGCCCCAGGTTGCGGAAGCTGGCGCCCATCACCACGGTTTCGTAGCCGTTGGCCTTGTAGTAGCGGTAGATCCGCGAAACGGACTGCACGCCGGGATCTTCCGCGCCCACGTAGTCGCGGTTGTTGGCCTTCTTGTACCAGTCGTAGATGCGCCCGACGAAGGGCGAGATCAGGAACACGCCGGCGTCGGCGCAGGCCGCGGCCTGGGCGAAGGAGAACAGCAGGGTCAGGTTGGTCTGGATGCCTTCGCGCTCCAGCTGCTCGGCGGCGCGGATGCCTTCCCAGGTGGAGGCGATCTTGATCAGCACGCGGTCGCGGCCGATGCCCTGCTGGTCGTACAGCTCGATCAGGCGATGAGCACGTTGCAGGGTGGCTTGGGTGTCGAAGGACAGGCGGGCGTCCACTTCGGTGGAAATGCGCCCCGGAATGACGCCCAGGATGTCCTTGCCCACGGCGACGGCGAAACGGTCGCACGCCAGGCCCGCATCACCCTGCGCGCCTTCGGTGGCGCGAGCCAGGTGCTCGGTATAGCGGGGCAGGGCGGCGGCCTTCAGCAACAGCGACGGGTTGGTGGTGGCGTCCACCGGCTTCAGGCGGGCAATGGCGTCGAAATCGCCGGTATCGGCGACAACCGTGGTGTACTGCTTGAGTTGCTCGAGCTTGGAGGTCATGGCGCGTCTTCCGTGGAAAGTGCATCGACCTTACCCGAGGCCGATGCGCCACTCAACGGGACTCAATGACCGGCGAGAAGTTCTCCCGCTTGATCGAGCAGCCCCAGGGAATCCCGGGTCTTGTGAACGTCCACCGAGAGCAACTGGCGGAAGCGTCGCGCCCCCGGGAATCCCTGCGCCAGGCCAAGCACGTGGCGGGTCACATGGTGCATCGCGCCGCCCTCGGCGATGTGCCGCTCGATGTACGGGCGCATCCGCGCCAGGGCTTCGGCGCGGGTGATGGCCGGTTCCTGCGAGCCATACAGCGCGGCGTCCACCTGGGCCAGCAGGTAGGGGTTGTGGTACGCCTCGCGGCCGAGCATCACGCCGTCGAACACCTTCAGGTGCTCGCGGCACTCCTCCAGGGTCTTGATGCCGCCATTGAGGACGATTTCCAGCTCCGCGAAGTCGCGCTTGAGCTGCGCGGCGATGTCGTAGCGCAGCGGCGGGATTTCGCGGTTCTCCTTCGGTGACAGGCCCTCGAGGATGGCGATGCGTGCGTGCACGGTGAAGCTGCGGCAGCCGGCGTCGCGCACCTGGCCGACGAAATCGCAGAGCTCTTCGTAGCTGTCGCGACCGTTGATGCCGATGCGGTGCTTGACCGTCACCGGGATCGACACGGCGTCGCGCATGGCCATCACGCAATCCGCCACCAGGGCCGGATGGCCCATCAGGCAGGCGCCGATCATGTTGTTCTGCACGCGGTCGCTGGGGCAGCCGACGTTCAGGTTCACCTCGTCGTAGCCGGCCTGCTCGGCCATCTTCGCCGCGGCTGCCAGGTCCGCCGGGTTGCTGCCGCCCAGTTGCAGGGCCAGCGGGTGCTCGCACTCGTCATGACGCAGAAAGCGCGCGGCGTCGCCGTGCAGCAGGGCGCCGGTGGTGACCATTTCCGTGTATAGCAGGGCGTGGCTGGACAGTTGTCGCAGGAAAAATCTGCAGTGCCTGTCAGTCCAATCCATCATCGGCGCCACGGAGAAGCGGCGGGAGGGCTCGGGGCGCGGAAGCTGGTCGTTCATGGCATCGTCAACTTGAGGGCCCAACTCCCCGCCGGCTGGGCGTTCGGAAGTGGGTCGCGAAAAAGGGGCGATAGTTTACCTTCCGCTGGACGGACCTGCACGCCGAATACCGGCCGTCAGGCGGGATCATCGGTCAATTGTTTCAGCAGATTACAGGCACCGTGTATAGTGCCGCGTCAGTCTGATCGAGCCTTGCACACGTTATGCAGATCCAACGAATTGCACCGGGATTGAAGGTAGTAGGTGTCGTCCTCACTGGCATTTTGCTGGTGAGCCTGTTGATCGGGCGGTTCTGGTGGCCCACCGATTCGGGCAATTGGGAAAAGACGCTGAGGTTGATGACGGTCCTGTCCGTTCTGGCCTGTTCGGTCGCGCTGATTCGCGAGCGCGCTCGCTGGGTGTCGGTGTTGGCTCTGTTATTTGGTCTGTTCTGGCTGGGGTTGCTGGCCAATGCCTTGGCAGCGAACTCGTCCAGTTCGATGCGCCAACTGATGATGATCCTGCTGTTCAGCCTGGTAGTGATTGGCATGGGCGGCCAGGACGGCCGTTTCTGGCGCGTCGTGCTGGGTATCGGGGCCATTGCGGGTGCCGGCTTTGCCCTGTTCTCGCTGGTGCACAAGGCTCAGCTCGGCGAGTTTTCCTTCGCCTACCGGACCATGAACATCCATGACTCGGGCGTGCCAGGTGTGGCGGACTTCGGCATCACCATCGAAGCCGGCATGAACTACGCATTCAGCTTCATCGTCTCGCTTTGGCTGGCCATGCGCAGTCGCCGCTGGCCGGCAGCCGGACTATGGAGTCTCTGTGCGTTGTCGCAAGGCCTCTACATTTACTTCACTTTCTCGCGAGCGGCCTGGATGGCTGCCCTGATCGGCGCCGTAGTACTGGTGCTGGTGGCTACCCATGGCCGGGTGCGCAAGGCGGCGCTGGGGCTACTCGGGCTGGGAGGGCTTGTGGCGGCGGTGGGGGGGTATCGCCAGTTGGCCTACGAGTTCGGCTCCAGGGGGCTGACCCATCGGGATGAGGTCTGGCGGACGGTCATCGAGCGGGTAGGTGAGCATTGGTGGTTCGGCCACGGCGCGCACACCGATCTGGGCGATGTGGTGCTCAGTACCGGCCAGGTGGTGCACAACCCGCACAGCCTTTATCTGGAGGTGCTGTACCAGTTCGGTGCGGTGGGCCTGGCGTCGCTACTGGTCATGCTGCTGGCCAGCCTGTGGACGCTCCTGCGCAGCCGCGCGACCATGGCCCCGCTGTGGTTCTCGGTGTTGGCGGCGTCGACGATCGTTTTCATGGTGGAAATGCATTTCTTCATCGCCGCACCCAACGTGGTCTGGATGTGGCTCTGGCTCCCGCTCGCCGGCGCCCTGGGGGCTGCCTCCCGCGAGTACTGGGCGCCTCGTAAGGCGCCGATGATTTCCTCGCTGGATGCGCGTCCCGCCTGATCAGGCGGCGCGGAACAGCCGGCGCCAGCCGCTGGGTTTGCCGGGGCGCGCCTCGTCGGCGCGCTTGCGCGGTTCGAAGACGACGTTGAACAGTCGGCGATAGTGGCCTTCGGGGCAGGTCAGCTTTTCTACACCGTGCCAGGCGTTCTCGGTGTTCTTGAACAGGAAGCTGCGGTTGTCGCGGATATCGCAGCCGATCGCTTGCGCGAAGTCGGTCAGCTCGGGGTTGTCCTGCGGCACCTGCTTGTCCTTGAGCACCAGGATCGAGCCGCCCCATTCCGGCTGCCAATCCGCCGAGGTATTGAAGTAGAAGATGTGCGTGCCCAGCTTGGTATGGCTGTCGCGGTGCGGCGATACCTCCGAGCCGGCAACGCCGACATGCCAGGCAAAGCGCACGACGAAGTCTTCTACTCCGAGCATGCGCTTGGCGAAGGCGGCATATTCGGAATTTCCCTGCAGCTCCAGCATGAACTGCTGCCAGACCACTGGTAGGTCGCTCAGTGCAACCACGCCCTCGCTGCCGGCCGCGCGATCGTTGTAGATGGACTGCTCAAATGCCAGGTAGTAGCGATTGTGGGGCCGCTGCCCATATGCGCGCTGGATCCCGTTGTGCTTTTCGAACATCGCCAGGCTCGGGAAGTTGTCGTACAGGGCCTGGAAGGCTTCCGGCCGCAGGACGTCCTGGAAGGAAAACCATGGAAACGGCTGCTGGAGCGTGAAGTCTTCCGTGGCGAAATCGCGCAGCATGCGGTCGTCGAGAAAAAGCGACATGAAGATGGCCTTGGATGCAGTTTGAGAAGTGCGGATTCCATTCCGGGGAATGGCACTCCGCCATCCCGTGTAGTGTAGTTGTTACAAATGTTTTCGGTCCATATCCAGACCGCTTGAAATGGGGCTGCGTGCTACTACGCTCAGCCACTCTTTCCAGATAGGAATCAGCTGATGAGGCTGCGTGTAATGCTGCTATTGGCAGGGCTGTCCGGATGTACCTCGCCGGGCCTGCTAAAGGAGGAGGCGCCGGCGCTGCGGCTGGAAAGCGGCACGTCGCCGTCGGTGTACATAACCTGCCTGCTGCCGAAGTGGCAGGCGATCCGGCCCGGCGCAAGCGTGACGGAGATCCGCTTCGGCTACCGGCTTCTGCTGCCGGCCGCGTCGGGGGATGCCGCGCAGGTGCTGCTGGAAACGACGGCGGCGGACAAGGGCAGCGCGGTGGCGCTGTATCGTCGCGACGCGCCGGCGGCGGACGATGCGATCACGCTCGCCGCGCGCAGCTGTCTGTAGCGACTCAAGCAGCGTCTCGTCTACCACTAAGGAACGATAGCCGCCGGCTGAAGCAGGCGGCCTAATGGCTCTGACAAGAATAATCGGGCTCCCCGGCAGCGCGCCCGCGCTGCGCAGCGGTAGGGCCCGCCAGAAGAGAGCTGCCGCCATGGATATCGCGCGTCCGCGTATCGTCCTCATCCTTACCTTGCAGACTTGCGGCCTGGTGCTGCTGTTCATCGCCCAGTCGCTGGGCGGTTGGCCCTTGTCGCTGTGCCTGCTGCTTGCCGCGCTGCTGCTCTGGGGGCCGTGGTTCATCCCTGAAAAGACCGCGCCGGCCGGTGCGCTGGCGGTATTGCCGGATGTCGCCGAGTTGACCCGCGAGCTGTCCCAGGGCACCAGCCGCAATGCGTTGTCCGCCGCCGGGGTGTCCTATTCGGTGCAACGCCTGGTGGAGAAACTCGAGTCCCAGGTGGTGGCGGCCGAGCAGATCGTCGGCAGCGCGGAGGTGATGATCCACACCGAGCGCGCCACCTCGAATCTGGCGCGGCAGGCGAAGGAGGCCGCGACCCTGGCGCGCGCCGGCAGCGATGCCGGGCGTGGCGAGCTGCAGGCGGCGATCCAGCGCATGCATCAGCTCAGCCAGCGTGCCAGCGCCAGCCGCGCGCTGATCGAGACGCTGAATGCGCGCAGCGAGGATATCCAGCGCGTTACCCAGGTCATCCAGTCCATCGCCAGCCAGACCAACCTGCTGGCGCTCAACGCGGCCATCGAGGCGGCGCGGGCTGGCGAACATGGCCGCGGCTTCGCCGTGGTGGCCGAGGAAGTGCGCGGCCTGGCCGGGCGCACCGCCGAGGCCACCGACGAGGTCGGGCAGATGGTCGAGGATATCCAGCGCCAGACCGGCGAGGTGGTGGAGCAGATCCGCCAGCTTACCGATGAGCTGGGCCTGGGCGTCAGCCAGGTGGAGAGCACCGGACGCCAGTTGCAGGACATCGCCGGGCTCGCCGCGACGGTGGAAACCCAGATCACCGAGATTGCCGAAGGGGCGGAAATCAACCGCAACCAGCTGGACAGCCTGTTCGCGGCGGTGGAGCAGGTGCGCGGCGACCTGCGCGCCAGCGACGAACAGACCCACCGCCTGGCCGACGCGGCGATGCAGTTGGAGAGCCAGGCGGAAACCATCAGCGAGCGCTTGGCCGAGGTGGCGCTGGACGATTACCACCAGCGTGCCTATGACCTTGCCCGCGCTGGCGCCCAGGCCATTGGCGCGAAGTTCGAGGCGGACGTGGAAAGCGGACGGATCGGCTTCGACGACCTGTTCGACCGTGACTACCAGCCGATGCCCGGCACCCGCCCGCAGAAGTACCGCACGCGCTTCGATCGCTACACCGACGAGGTGCTGCCGCGCATCCAGGAAGACCTGCTGCAGCGCCATGAAGGGCTGGTGTTCGCCATCGCCTGCACTGCCGAGGGCTACGTGCCGACGCACAACCAGGCGTTCAGCCACCCGCCGTCGGGCGACCTGCAGGTGGACATGCTCAAGAGCCGCAGCAAGCGCCTGTTCAATGACCGCACCGGGGTGCGCTGCGGTAGCCACAACCAGCCGATGCTGCTGCAGACCTACTGCCGCGATACCGGCGAGCTGATGCACGACCTCTCGGTGCCGATCTATGTGCGTGGCCGCCAATGGGGAGGCCTGCGCCTGGGCTACCGGCCGGAAGCCTGAGTCCCCGGTGGGGCCTGGCGCTGCCGGTCGATGCCGCTACTGCGGGCGGCGTAGGAGCAACTGTCTTCTTCTGATAGTTCGTGCTTGGGATTCCCTCTCCCTAACCCTCTCCCTTCGGAGCGGGCGCGCAGTCAGGGCGGGGAGAAGGGAGCCCCAGAACGTAGGGCGTATAACGCGCCAGCGTTATCCGCCGTGCGGGTTTTGGTGGATAACCTTTTTCAGGTTATGCGCCCTACGAGCATCCTTCGGACGTCGATCGCGGGCATGGCCCGCTCCTACAGGGAAGAGCGGACTTAGTTCGCGATGGTTTCCGGTTGGCACCGCGGCGCCAGGGGCGATTCGCTACCAAGCGCTGCGAAAATAAAAAAAGCCGCGAAGGAGTGTACGCGGCTGGGGTGCGGGCGTCCGGGAGGCGCCCGCGAAAGGGACTCAGTGATGCCCGCAGAGGGCGTCGCGGCCATGCTCGCCGAGGATGTTGAAAAGGATGTTCAGCACCACGGCCCAGATCGCGGTCATCGCGATGCCGCTGTGGGTGATCGGCTCCATCCACTGGGGCAGGGCGGCGAAGAAGTCCGGACGCACCACCGGCACCATGCCCATGCCGATGCTCACCGCCACCAGCAACTGGTTGCGGCGGTCGACGATGTCCGCCTCATGGAGGATGCGGATGCCGCTGGCGGCGACCATGCCGAACATGGCGATGCCGGCGCCGCCGAGTACCGCCGGCGGAATCGAGGCGACCAGGAAGGCAGCCTTGGGCAGCAGCGACAGGGCGATCAGGAACAGTGCGGCGGCGGCGGTGACGTAGCGGCTGCGCACGCCGGTCATCTGCACCAAGCCGATGTTCTGGGCGAACGAGGAGTGGGTGAAGGTGTTCATGAAGCCAGCGACGAACGAGGCGCTGGCATCGCACAGCAGGCCGCGGCGCAGGCGGTTGGGGCAGATCTCGGTGTCGGTGATCTTGCCCAGGGCGAGGAACATGCCGGTGGACTCGACGAAGATGATCACCACCACCAGGCACATGGACAGCACCGGCGCGAGGTGGAATTCCGGCGCGCCGAAGTGCAGCGGGGTCACCACGTCGAACCATGGGCGCTGCTCGATGCCGTCCAGGCTGACCATGCCCATGCTGGCGCCGATGATGTAGCCCAGCAGCATGCCGATCAGCACCGAGACGTTGACCCAGAAGCCCTTGAGGAAGCGGTTGATCAGCAGGATCACCGCCAGCACGAAAGACGACAGGGCGAGGTATTCGATGGCGCCGAAGTTGGCCGCTGCCTTGCCGCCGCCAGCCCAGTTGATCGCCACCGGGAACAGGCACATGCCGATGGAGGTGATCACGGTGCCGGTCACCAGCGGCGGGAAGAAGCGCACGATGCGGCTCATGAACGGCGCGATGAGCATGCCGAAGAAGCCTGCGGCGATGGTCGCGCCGAAGATGCCGGTCATGCCCACGCCGGGCATCCCGGCCATGGCGACCATGCTGCCGACCGCGGCGAAGCTGGCGCCCATCATCACCGGCATGCGGATGCCCACCGGGCCGATGCCCAGCGACTGCACCAGCGTGGCGATGCCGGCGACCAGCAGGTCGGCGTTGATCAGGAAGGCGATTTCCTCGCGGGACAGGCCGGCGGCCTGGCCGACGATCAGCGGGACGGCGACGGCGCCGCCGTACATCAGGAGAACGTGCTGGAAGCCGACCAGCAGCAGCTGCAGCAAGGGCAAACGCTGGTCGACGGGCGAGCCGGTAGTGGAGCGCTCAGTTACCACGGACATGCAACACCTCGGTTTTTATTGTTGTCAGTCGCTGGTTGCCGGACGGGCACGACAACCGGGAAGTACTGGCCGATCTCACCCCCGGGGCCGAGCGGGTGAAGCGGTGCGGGACTTTATAAACGCGATGTGTATTACGTTCAATCGATTTTTGTATACAACTGCTCGGTCACGTTTTGTCTTCGTAGTGCTGCAGGGCTCTGCGCCGCGTGTTTCCTGGCTTCGGTGTTTCTGTAGCCATTGGTCGAGTGGACTACATTTTTTGTTTAGCGCGCGCTTTTCGTAGGAGCGAGCTTGCTCGCGAACCGGGCCATACCCGATCGATCCGGCGTGCGCTGATGGTTTGTTCGCGAGCAAGCTCGCTCCTACAGATCCGGTATCGCACGGGCATAAAAAAACCGCACCCGAAGGTGCGGTTTTTCTGGCCGTGCCGCAGGCTCAATTAACCTGGGCGCCCTTGGCGATCCAGTCGCCGATGAGCTTGCGCTCATCCGGGGTCATCTGCGTGATGTTGCCCAGCGGCATAACCTGCGAGGCCACGGCCTGCGCCTGGATGCGCGGGGCGAGCTGCTGGATCTGCTGCGGGGTGTCGAACATCACGCCGGCCGGCGCGGTGCTGAACAGGTTGCTGGTCGGTTTGGCCGAGTGGCACACGGCGCAGCGTTCCTGGATGACGTGGTGGACCTTGTCGAAGCCTTCACCCGAACCCGCGGCGGACGCCTGGGCCGGGGCGGCCTGCGCCTGCTGCGCGGCGGCGGCCTTGGCGGCTTCCTCGTCCTTGACGCGCTCGGCCGGGGTCTTGCCGCCGATGGCGGTTTCCGGCAGCGGCTGGTACTCGACCTTCTGAGCCTGCGCGGTGCTGGAGGAGGCGTCGCTGCTCGGCCAGTTCGGGCCGGTGACGAAGGCCAGGGCGATCATGCCGACGGCGCCGGCGGGCAGGGCCCAGGCCATGCCGTTGCCTTCGTGACGGGTGTTGAAGTAGTGACGCACGATCACCGCCAGCGCCGCGATGCACGCCAGGATCAGCCAGTTGTAGTGGCTGCCGTAGGTGCTCGGGAAGTGGTTGCTGATCATGATGAACAGCACCGGCAGGGTGAAGTAGTTGTTGTGGCGCGAACGCAGCAGGCCCTTGGCCGGCAGCACCGGGTCGGGCTCGCGGTTTTCCTCGATGGCCTTCACCAGCGCACGCTGGGCCGGCATGATCACGCGGAATACGTTGCCCACCATGATGGTGCCGATGATGGCGCCCACGTGCAGGTACGCACCGCGACCGCTGAACACCTGGCTGAGCAGGTAGGCGGCGAGGACCAGCAGGCCGAACAGGATGGCGCCGAGCAGGGCAGGGGTCTTGCCCAGCGGGGAGTCGCACAGCGTGCTGTAGACGAACCAGCCGGCGATCAGCGAGCCGATGCCGATGGCCACGGCGGCCGCCGGTGCCAGGTCGCTGCCCGGGGCGATCAGGTACAGGGTCGGGTTCAGGTAGAACACGATGGTCAGCAGGCAGACACCCGACAGCCAGGTCGAGTAGGCCTCCCATTTGAACCAGTGCAGGTTGTCCGGCATTTTCGGCGGGGCGAGCTTGTACTTCTCCAGGTGGTAGATACCGCCACCGTGGATCGCCCAGAGGTCACCGGAAAGCCCCTCGCGCGGGTTGACGCGGTTGAGGTTGTTTTCCAGCCAGACGAAGTAGAACGAGGCGCCGATCCACGCGATACCCACGATCATATGGATCCAGCGGACCAGCAGGTTCAGCCATTCGATGAGATGTGCTTCCACAGTTTTTTACCTCTTGCCCGGACTTTGCCGTCGCAATGCGCGGGCCTCTCTTATTAGTTCAGTTTCCACCTGCGCGTGTCTTCGTGGTGATGCTGCTGCGTTGAAAGCCGGCTCGGATGCTCATTTACAAGCGTAAACTGCGCTTGCCTCGCCGCCTTTCGCCTTGCCTCATCGTCACTCGACGACGCTCAGTAGGAACCTCATTGGGGGTCGAGGAGGAGCTGTTCGTCCTCGGTGAAGAAATGCTCGTCGCAGTTGTTGCCAGAACCGCTGCGATCGACCACCAGGAAGTCATCCCGCTTTTCGATCGTCAGCACCGGGTGGTGCCAAACGCCGCGGTGGTAATTGACGCCCTGCTTGCCGTTGGACAGGAAAGCGCGGACGAGGCCCGATACAGGTACATCGCCAAGTGGCGCGACCACGATCAGAAAGGGGTTGCCGAGCAGCGGTATGAACGCCTGGCTGCCCTGCGGATGGCGTTCCAGCATGCGGATGCGCAAGGGCATCTCCAGGGACTCGGCGCTGAAGATGCTGATGATCGCCTTGTCATCGGGCTGCGCCGTTTCGACGGTGGCGAGCTTGTGATAACGGCGGGTGGAGCCGTTGTTGATCATGAAGAAGTCGCTGCCTTCGGTCTCGATGACATCACCGAACGGTGCGAAGGCTTCCTTGGTCAACGGCTCGATCTTCAGGGTACGCATGGCTGGTCTTCTTATATCGTTGTTCGCTTGGGTCCCCTTCGTGGAGAAGGGAGTGGAGGTCCGCTCGCTCAGAGCTGCTGCAGGCGGAACATCGCGATCTTGTTGATCTCCGCCAGGGCGGTCTGGAACTCCTGCTCCGGCGTGTTGTGGATGCGTTCTTCGAACGCCGCCAGGATCTGGTGGCGGTTGCTGCCCTTCACCGCCTTGATGAAGGGGAAGCCGAACTTGGCCTTGTAGGCGTCGTTGAGCTGGGTGAAGCGGGCGAACTCCTCGGCGGTGCAGTCCTGGATGCCGGCGCCGGCCTGTTCGGCGGTGCTGGAGGCCGTCAGCTCGCCACGCACCGCGGCCTTGCCGGCGAGGTCCGGGTGCGCGTTGATCAGCGCCAGCTGGGCTTCGCGGCTGGCGGACAGGAGGATGTCAGCCATGCGCTGCTGCAGCCGCTCGATGTCGTTCAGGCTGTCGTCGACGCCCAGGTCATAGGCCTTCTCGGCGACCCACGGCGAGTGCTCGTAGATGTCGGCGAAGGCGGCGACGAAAGCGGCGCGGTCGAGGCTGGCCGGGGTCAGGGTCTGGAAGCGGCTCATGCCTTGTTCTCCTGCGCTTTGAACGGGTGGTGCTCGTACCAGTGACGGGCGATGTCGACGCGGCGGGTGATCCACACCTTCTCGTGACCTTTAACGTACTGAATGAAACGCTCCAGCGAGGCCATACGCGCCGGACGGCCCAGCAGGCGGCAGTGCATGCCGATGGACAGCATCTTCGGCGCGCCCTCGGTGCCCTCGGCGTAGAGCACGTCGAAGGCGTCCTTGAGGTATTCGAAGAAGTCGTCGCCCTTGTTGAAGCCCTGCACCTGGGTGAAGCGCATGTCGTTGGTGTCCAGGGTGTAGGGGATCACCAGGTGCGGCTTCTCGGCGGTGCTGGCCGGGTCCCAGTAGGGCAGGTCGTCGTCGTAGGTGTCGGAGTCGTAGAGGAAGTTGCCGTCCTCGCGGACGATGCGGCGGGTATTGGGGCCCAGGCGGCCGGTGTACCAGCCCTGCGGACGCTGGCCGGTCAGCTCGGTGAGGATGCGCACGGCCTCGAGCATGTGCTCGCGCTCCTGCGCTTCGTCCATGTACTGGTAGTCGATCCAGCGGTAGCCGTGGCTGCAGATCTCGTGGCCGTCGGCGACCATCTGGCGGATCGCTTCGGGGTGGCGCTGGGCGGCCATGGCCACGGCGAACACGGTCAGCGGCAGGTCGTACTTCTTGAACAGCTTGAGCAGGCGCCACACGCCAGCGCGGCTGCCGTATTCGTACAGCGACTCCATGCACATGTTGCGCTCGCCCTTGAGCGGCTGCGCGGCCACCATCTCGGAGAGGAAGGCTTCGGATTCGGCGTCGCCATGGAGGATGTTGCGCTCGCCGCCTTCTTCGTAGTTGAGGACGAAGGACAGGGCGATGCGGGCATCGTTGGGCCAGTGCGGGTGGGGGATGTTGTTGCCGTAACCGATCAGGTCGCGTGGGTAATCAGCGCTCACTGCAGTGTTCCTTCTTGTGGTTGGCGGTCGGCGCCGGGTCGGTGGACTGTGCGCTGCCGTTGATGGGTGCATTGTATACAAAATGTCAGGCAGTCTGTAAATACAATCCGCGCAACGGTCGTTTCATTCCGTTCGTCAGCGCTCGACGGGCTGCGGATGCCCGATATCTCCAGCATCCATGCCTTGTGGCGGGCCTTTTTGCGCCATCGGGTAGCCTCGGAGCGAGGCGGGCGGCAGAGGCTTTTTGCAGAGCTGAATCAGTTTTTTGTATACAATCGTCCGTGCTGCTGGGTATATTCGCAGACACCAAACGCATCCGCGGGCGGCCTCGATGGCCGCCCGCCCATTCGTATCAACAAGACAGAGGAGGAAGGTGTCGGCCGGCTCCGCCGCAGGACACCGTTAAGCCCATGGGACGCCTGACCACCCACGTACTGGATTCCGCCCACGGTTGCCCCGGCCACGGCATCACCGTCGAGCTGTACCGCGTCGAAGGCCAGCAGCTGGAGCTGATCGCCACCCGCGTGACCAATGACGACGGCCGCTGCGACGAGCCGCTGCTGCAGGGCGACGACTTCCGCGCCGGCGTCTACCAGCTGCTGTTCAACGCTGGCGACTACTACCGCGCCCGTGGCGTCGAGCTGCCCCAGCCGGCGTTCCTCGACCAGGTCGTGCTGCGCTTCGGCATCGCCTCGGAAAGCGACCACTACCACGTGCCGCTGCTGATCTCCCCCTACAGCTATTCCACCTATCGCGGCAGCTAGTCCCCGCCCATAGGTTCTTCCCGGACTCTTCGTGGAGTCTTCCTCGGCCCGCCCACACTGCGGGCTTTTTTTTGCCCGTCGTTCAGGGAAATGCGTAGGAATCACAGGCGAGAAGGGTGGAATTGGGCTAGAAGGAGTGAGGGAAAAATCCGTTTCGAGGAGTGGTATGAGCAGGATTCTTATCGTCGACGAACAACCGGTCACCCGTCACGCCTTGCGGCTGATGATGGAGGCGGACCATCACGAGGTGGTCGGCGAAGCGGACAACGGCCCCGATGCGTTGCAGCAGGTACGCGCCTGCAAGCCGGACCTGATGATCCTCGAACTGTCCATTCCCCGCCTGGGTGGCCTGGAGGTGTTGCAGCGCCTGGTGGCCCAGGATTCTCCGGTGAAGGTGCTGGTGCTCACCTCGCAGGATTCGGAATACTTTGCCGGCCGCTGCCTGGCCGCCGGCGCCGCCGGGTTCGTCAGCAAGCAGGAGAACCCCCAGGCCGTGCGCGAGGCCGTCCGCGCCATCACCCAGGGGCATAGCTATTTTCCCAGTCACGCGCTGGGCAGTGTCGCGGCGGCCGAGGAGGTTGGGCATGGCGAGCTGCTGCGTGGCTTGTCGGTGCGCGAGCTGTCGGTGCTGCAGTTGTTGGCGCGCGGCCTGAGCAACATCGCCATCGCCGATCAACTGGCGATCAGCGACAAGACCGTGAGCACCTACAAGGTGCGCCTGATGCAGAAGCTGCGGGCCAAGTCGCTGGTGGAGCTGGTGGACATCGGCCGGCGCCACGGGCTGGTCGAGGGCGGGGTGAAGGAGGAGCACGAGGAGCCGGCCCCGGCATTCGATGCCGAGCAATCCCGCGAGCTGGGCCTGCTGCGCAAGGTGATCGATGCCATCCCGCATCCCATCACCATTCGCGACCTGCAGGCGCGGCTGGTGTACGGCAACCGCTCCGCCCTGGAGATGCTCGGCCTGCCGCTCGAAGAGGTCGTCGGCAAATACACCAACGACCTGCTGCTGCCCAATCACCATGAAGTGGAGTACCTGCGCGAGCGTTTCCTCGAGCGGGTCAGCAAGGGCGAGGCGTACGAAGACGACCTGGAGTTCATGTCCAACAAGGGGCGCATGGTCATTCGCCACTGGACCCATCCCTACACGGACGAGCAGGGCACGCTGATCGGCGCCATCTCCGGTTCGGTGGATATCACCGACCGCGACGAGCTGCTGCGCTCGCTGCGCGGGGCCAATGCCCGGGTGCAGAGCGTGAGTCGCAGCAAGAGCCAGTTCCTGGCCGGCATCGCCTCGGAGTTGCAGGGGCCGATTCAGTCGATGGTCGCGATGATCGACCTGGCGCTCAACCAGTCCGAGCAGAAGTCCCGCCAGGAACCGCTGCAGGTTGCGCGCTCGGTCGCCGACAACCTGCTCGCCCTGCTGGATGACGTGCAGTCCCTGGGCCGCGCGGAGTCCGGCCGTCTGGTGCTGGCGCAGGAGGCGGTCGACCTGGCGGCGCTGGTCAAGGAACAGGTCGTCGCCATCCAGGAGCGCGCCCAGGCGAAGGGCCTGCGGCTGGACACGGACTTCGACCAGGCCTGGCAGACGCTGGTCTGGGCCGACCCGACGCGCCTGCGGCAGATCCTCAGCAACCTGTTGAGCAACGCCCTCAAGTTCACCGATCACGGCGGCATCCTGGTCCGGTTGATCGCGCGCGGGCGCAGCGAGGGCATCGTCGACGTGCAACTGGAAGTCATCGATACCGGCATCGGCATCGAAGCCGATGAGCGCCAGCGCGTCTTCGAGCCGTTCTCCCAGCACATCGACAGCGAGCTGATCCTGCGGGGCGGCACCGGGCTCGGCCTGGCGCTGAGCAAGAGCCTGGTGGAGATGATGGACGGGCGGATCGAGGTGCTCGGCGAGCCGGGCAGCGGCACCGAGGTGCGGGTGACGCTGACCTTCACCACCGCCGAGAACTGGTCGTCCGCGCCGGAGTCCTGAGGCGCGGCGCCGTGCGCACCAGCGAAACGAACGAGCCCCGGCCTGTGCCGGGGCTCGTTCGTTGATGGCTTTAAAGGAAGATGAACTTGGCGACGAAGATCGCGCACAGCGCGTACAGGCTGACGGTCACGTCCTTGTGGCGGCCGGTGAAGACCTTCATCGCCACGTAGGTCACGAAGCCCAGGGCGATGCCATCGGCGACCGAGAAGGTCAGCGGCATCATGATCACCGTGACGATGGCCGGGATGGTCTCGGTGTGCTCGTCCCAGTCGATGTGGGCCATGCCGCCCATCATCAGCATGGCGACGTAGATCAGCGCGCCCGCGGTGGCGTAGGCGGGGATCATGCCGGCCAGCGGGGCGAAGAACATCGCCGCGACGAACAGCACGCCCACGGTGACGGCGGTCAGCCCGGTACGCCCACCGGCGGCGACGCCCGCGGCGCTTTCCACGTAGCTGGTCACCGGCGGCACGCCGAGCACCGCGCCGAAGGCGCTGGAGGTGCTGTCGGCCTTCATCGCCTTGGACAGGTTCTCGATGCGGCCGTCCTCGCGCACCAGGTGCGCGCGCTGGGCGACACCCATCAGGGTGCCGGCGGTGTCGAACATGTGCACGAAGAGGAAGGCCAGGATCACGCTGATCATGGTCACGTTGAACGCGCCGGCGATGTCCATGGCCAGGAAGGTCGGCGCCAGGCTCGGCGGCATGGAGAACACGCCGCCGAACTTGACGATGCCCAGTGCGATGCCGGCCACGGTGACGGTGAGGATGCTGATCAGGATGCCGCCGAACACGCGGCGGTATTCCAGGACGGCGATCATCAGGAAGCAGACGGCGGCGAGCAGCGGGCCGGGGCTGGTCAGGTCGCCCAGGTGGACCAGGGTGGCGGGGCTGGCGACCACGATGCCGGCGGTCTTCAGGCCGATCAAGCCGAGGAACAGGCCGACGCCGGCGCCCATGGCGAAGCGCAGGCTGACCGGGATGCTGTTGAGCAGCCATTCGCGCACGCGCGAGAAGGTCAGGATCATGAAGGCGATGCCGGAGATGAATACCGCGCCCAGCGCGATCTCCCAGCTGTAGTTCATGGTCTTGACCACGGTGTAGGTGAAGAAGGCGTTGAGGCCCATGCCCGGCGCCAGGCCCACCGGCCAGTTGGCGTACAGGCCCATCAGGAAGCAGCCCAGCGCTGCGGCGAGGCACGTGGCGACGAAGGCGGCGCCGTGGTCGATGCCGGCATCCGCCATGATGTTGGGGTTGACGAAGATGATGTACGCCATGGTGATGAAGGTCGTGAGACCCGCGGCGAGCTCGGTCTTCACGGTCGTGCCATGCTGGCTGAGCTTGAACACGCGTTCGAGCAGGCCGGTGGCGGGGGGGCTGGTTGCAAAGGCTTGTTGTTCTTGTTTGGTGCTTTCCACAGCGGTACTCCTCAACGCTCTTGTTGTTGGTCTCTCGCCGTCGGCTGGTTCACCTGCGTCCCTTGCGCTAACGGAAAGAGTTGTGAGGGTGTGAATGTTGACCTTTGGGTCAGGAAGTCACGCCGCGATTATGCAGTTGTGTACAAAAACTTCAAATAATGTTTCGTGCCCTGCTGAAAGATTTTTACAAGCAAAGCATCGGAATGGTCGCAGGCTGATGGTCGCCATGTTCCTTCGCTGCGCGGCATTGGCGCCGATGGCGAGTCGCGCGCGACGGCTGCACGATAGTGGCCACTTTGTGTACACTGTGCCCCATGCCTGGCCCGCGGCCAGCTCCACCCAAGCCCCCACGGATTTCGCGCCGGTTCCCACCGGCTGAGCAGGGTTCGACTCCGATGACCGACCAGTTGCAACAGATCAGGAAGCAGCCGCGCAATGGCAAGACCCGCAGCGGCACGCAGGACGAGATCGTCTACGCGCACATCTTCGACGCCATCCTCGAGCAGCGCCTGGCGCCCGGCACCAAGCTGAGCGAAGAAGCCCTCGGCGAAATCTTCGGCGTCAGCCGCACCATCATCCGTCGTGCCCTGTCGCGCCTGGCCCACGAGCAGGTCGTGCTGCTGCGCCCGAACCGTGGCGCGGTGGTCGCCAGCCCGAGCATCGACGAAGCGCGGCAGATTCTCTTCGCCCGCCGCACCGTCGAGCGCGCCATCACCGAGCTGGCCGTGGACAACGCCAGCGGCGATGCCCTGGCCGAACTGCGCGACATGGTGAAGCAGGAACAGTCCAGTTTTGCCCGTGGCGACCGTGGCGCCGGCATCCGCCTCTCCGGGGAGTTCCACCTCAAGCTCGCCGAAATGGCGAAGAATGCGCCGCTGGTGAGCTTCCAGCGCAGCCTGGTATCGCAGACCTCGCTGATCATCGCCCAGTATGAAAGTGGCGGACGCTCGCACTGCTCGTTCGACGAGCACAACGAGATCCTCGACGCCATCGAGAAGGGCGACAAGGAAAAGGCCGTGACCCTGATGATGCACCACATGGCGCACATCGACGACAAGCTGAACCTGGACGTGGACGGCGCCTCCGGCGACCTGCACGCGGTGTTCTCGCACCTGCTGGCCGGCAAGAAGAAGCCGCGCCGCAGCAAGGCCGACGCCGACTCCGCGGCCTGATCGCCGAGCTGGAAAAAAGCCCCGCAGTGCGGGGCTTTTTTGTGGTTGCACGGGTAGCGCTTTGCAGGGCAGCGCAGGAAGCCCTGGCCCTTGGCCGCCGACGCGCCGCACCTCGGGTTCCGGTGGGACGTGGGTTCGCGAGCAAGCTCGCTCCTACAGGGTGGTGCCAGCTGAGACTCCCGCGTGTGCCGCGTTGCTCTTCGTAGGAGCGAGCTTGCTCGCGAACCGAGGCCGCGCCGCTCTGGAAGCGAGCCTGATCTGCAAACGCCCGCATCGCGCCTGACGCCATCGCGGACGGAGTCCGCTCCTACAGCCGAACGACGTGTAGGAGCGGGCCATGCCCGCGATCGCGCCCAGAGGGCGCTCCTACAGGTTCTGCGCGGTTTCCCGATCTTGCTGCCAGCCCCCGCCGAGCGACCGGTAGAGCAGCACCAGCGTGGTCGCCACGGCCTCGCGGCCGCGCACCTGCTGTTCCTCGGTGGCGAGCAGTTCGCGCTGGGCGCTGAGCACGTTGAGAAAATCCACGGCGCCGGCCTTGTATTGCTCGCGGGCGTTGGCCAGGGCGGTGCGGCCGTGTTCGGCGGCGGTATCGAGGCTTGCCAGGCGACGCTGGTCGGCGGCGTAGTCGGTGAGCGCGTCGTCCACCTCGCGCCAGGCGTTGAGTACGGTGCGGCGGTAGGCGAGGGCTGCCTCCTGCTGCTGCGCCTCGCGCAGGGCCAGCATGCCCTTCAGCCGGCCACCCTCGAAGATCGGCAGCGACAGGCTCGGGCCGATGCCGAAGGTGCGGCTGTTCCAGTCGCCGAAGTTCGACAGTTGCAGCGCCTGGAAGCCGAGGTTGCCGTTCAGGCTGATGCGCGGGTAGAAGTCCGCCTTGGCCACACCGATGCTGGCGGTGGCGGCGTGCAGCGCCGCTTCGGCGCGGCGGATGTCCGGGCGGCGCTGGGCCAGCTCCGAGGGCAGGCCGACCGGCACGCCGCGGGGCGGTTGGGGCACCGGTCCGGCCTGGGCCAGTTCGGCTTGCAGCGCGCCAGGCGCTTCGCCGAGCAGGTAGCCCAGGGCGTTGATCAGTCGTGCCTGGCGCTTCTGGCTATCGGGCAGGCGCGCCTCGATGCTGGCGACCTGGGTCAGGGCCTCGGCCACGTCCAGTTCAGTGGCCACGCCATCGGCGCGGCGCAGGCGGGTCAATTCCAGGCTGCGCCGGGCGATCTCCAGATTGCCGCGGATGATCGCTTCCAGGTCCTGTTCGGCGCGCAGTTGCAGGTAGTTGCGCGCGGTCTCGGCGAGTACCGACACCAGCACGTCGCGGCGGCTTTCCTCGCTCACGCGGACGTTGGCGTCGGCCGCCTCCAGTTCGCGGCGCACGCGGCCCCAGAAGTCCAGTTCCCAGGACAGCTCGACGCCGCCGTCGAGCTGGTTGAAGCTGTCCTTGCCCGCCTTGCCGGACGGGTCGTTCAGGCCGACCTGGCTGTTGCGCTTGCGCTGGTAGCCCAGGTCCGCGCCGACGTTGGGTACGGCATCGCCGCCCAGCGCCTGGCGGATCGCCCGGCTCTGCTGCAGGCGCGCGTCGGCTTCGCGCAGGTCCAGGTTGGCGGCCGCGACGCGGCGTTGCAGGTCGTCGAGCTGCGCATCGCCCAGCAGCGTCCACCACTGCGCCTCCAGCGGCGCGTTGAGCGTGCGGCTTGGCGCGTCGCCGCGCTGGGCGGACCAGTCCACCGCGTCGGCATCCTGCGGGCGCTGGAAGTCCGGACCGACGCTGCAGGCGCCCAGCGCCAGCAAGGCAAGCAGCAGCGGAGTGCGGGCGGCGGTCATTGCGCGGCCACCGTCTGCGGGGCCTCGGCGTGGGTGCCGGTGTCGATGCGGGCGATGACCGACATGCCCACGCGCAATTTGTCGCGCAGCGGCTGGTCGGCGTCGAGGACAATCTTCACCGGGATGCGCTGGACGATCTTGGTGAAGTTGCCGGTGGCGTTGTCCGGGGCGATGGGTGCGAAGCTCAGGCCGGTGGCGGGGGCGATGCTGTCGACGTGGCCGTGCAGCGTCTCGCCGGGGAAGGTATCGATGCTGATCGCCACGCGCTGTCCGAGTTGCACGTCGGTCAGCTGGGTTTCCTGGAAGTTGCCGACCACGTAGGCATCCTGCAGCGGCACCACCGCGAGCAGCGCGGTGCCCGGCGTGGTGTAGGCGCCAACGCGTACGGCGCGGCGGCCGACCATGCCGTCGAAGGGCGCGCGGATCTCGGTGTAGGACAGGTTCAGCTGCGCCTGCTGCAACTGCGCCTGGCCGCGCTTGAGGGCGCCGAGGGCCTCGGCCTGCTGGGCCAGCAGCACGTCGAGCTGCTTGCGGGCAGCCAGCGCGGCGGCTTTGTCCTTGTCCAGCACGGCCTTCGCCGAGTCCACGCGCGAGCGTGCCTGCTGGGCATTCTGCAGCGTGCCGGCGCCCTGGGTGGCGAGGTGTTGGTAGCGGTTCAGTTCCTGCGTGGCGAAGGTCAGCGCCGCCTGGTCGGCCTGCACCTGGGCGGCGCTCTGGGCGATCACCGCCTGCTGGCGTTCGAGGTCGGCGGCGACGTGGTGGTGACGCGCCTGCGCGGCCAGTACGTCGGCTTCGGCGGCTTCCAGCGCGGCGCGATAGTCGCGGGCATCGATGCGCGCCAGGACCTGCCCCGCCTTCACCGGCTGGTTGTCCTCCACCAGCACCTGCTCGATGAAGCCGGCGACTTTCGGCGCCACCAGGGTGAAGTCGGCGTGGACGTAGGCATCGTCGGTGCTCTGCTCGCGGCTGGGGCCCAGCAGGCGCAGCAGCAGGTAGACGACGAGGGCGAGAAGCAGCACGGCGACCAGGGCCAGACTGCCGCGACGGGAGCTCAGTTTCGACATGGGCAGACCTTTCATTGATGAGGAATGACAGGCCGCGGCGGATAGACCCGCAGCGGCATCAGGGGAATCAGCACGAGCAGCGCGGCGGCCAGCCAGGACATCGCCAGCAGCGTGTCGGCAGCGGCGAGCACGCCGGCCTGGCCGCGCACCTGGCCGGCCAGGCGGCCGACGTTCTCGGCGCCGCCCAGTTGTTCCAGGCGCAGGCCGAGGGCTTGCGGGGCGTTGCCCAGGTGATCGACCAGGCGGTTGGAGTGGTAGTGCTGGCGACAGGTCATGAGGATCGACACCACGGCGCTGCCGAGCACTGCTGAGAAGCCGCGCACGCTGTTGAACCAGGCCGAGGCGAACGGCCCTTCGATGGGCGCGACCACGCTGGTGGCGGACATCAGCAGCGGCACGATGGCCATCGGCTGCCCGACGATCTGCAGCGCCAGCAGCCAATAGAAGTTCTCCCGCGTCCACTCGCTGGTCAGCTGGCTCATGCCGAACGCCGACAGGCCGCACAGGCTGATGCCGATGGCCAGCACCCAGCGGCAATCCACCCGCGGGATGTTGCACAGCGCGGCCACCAGCGGCAGCGAGACCAACTGTGGCAGCGCCACCAGCAGCGCCATCGGTGCCGACTGCAACGGGCGATAGCCGTGGGCCGAGGCCAGGTAGGACGCCGGCACGCCCGCGCAGGCGCCGAGCACCACCAGCACGCCGGCCAGGGTGATCAGCGCGTGGGTGAAGTTGCGCCGCTTGAGGATGTCCAGGCGGTAGAAGGGCAGCGGGTGCGTCCATTCGTTGATGAAGAAGCCCACCAGCAGCCCGGCGCCGCCGAGCACCAGCACGGTGATCAGGTCGGACTCGAACCAGTCCAGGCGCTCACCCTGCAGCAGGCCGATCACCAGCATCAGGATGCCCGGCAGGCCGAGGGCGAGGCCCGGGTAATCGAACTGCTTCAGGCGTTCCAGACGCAGCGGGTCCTGCGGGATGCCCCAGGCGACGGCGGCCAGTGCCACCGTGCAGAGCGGGATGACCTGCCAGAACACCCACTGCCAGCCGACGAACTCGGTCCACAGCGCCGCCAGCGGCATGCCCAGGTTGGGCGCGAAAGTGGCGGTCAGCGCGTAGGCGCCCAGGCCATAGAGCTTGATGCCCGGCGGCAGGAAGCGCAGCGCCACGGTCATCAGCATCGGTGGCATGCAGCCGCCGGCGAAGCCCTGCAACAGGCGCAGCAGGTACAGCGTCTCGACGTTCGGGGCGAAGGGGCAGAGCAGTGCGAGCAGGGCGAAGCAGGCGATGGCGCCGAGGGTGAAGCGGCGCAGCGAGACGGTGACCGAGAACCACGGCGCGAACGCCATGGCCGCTACCTGCGCCGCCGAATACAGGGCGAGCAGCCAGGTGCCCTCGTCGTGGCCGATGGACAACGCGCCGCGCACGTCGGTCATGGCCAGGTCCGTGACCTTTTCGTTGAGGCCGGCGCTCAGGGAGGCCAGCAGCACGCCGAGCATGCCGACCACGATGCGCAAGCCGAAGGGCTGCGCTGCGGGGGCTGCGGGCTTGGCCGCTGGTGGCTGGGTGGTGGAAAGCGGGGCGAGCGCGGTCATGGCCGGCCTCCACGGGGGTGGCCGCTGCCGCCGCCGGTGGGCGGTGCTGTGCAAGGCATAGGAATCAACTCGGGTATTTGCGACCGAGTCTAGGGAAGGGCGATAGCTGTGAAAATTGAAATGATTGCAGCTAATCAGTGCGTCTAACGCACTTAATGTGCACTCAACTCAGCAAGCCGGACGTCTCGCGCAGCTCGATGCAGACGCGCTTCACCGTCTGCCGCAGCCAGCTGTGCGCCGGGTCATTGTCGAAGCGCGGGTGCCAGGCCTGGATGATCACCACCGATTTGAGCGGCAGCGGAATATCGAACTGGCGCAGGGCGAAGCCCAGGCGGTCGAGGCGCCACAGCGA
The DNA here is from genome assembly GCF_048068435.1 of Pseudomonas sp. NY15437. Classification (NCBI taxonomy): domain Bacteria; kingdom Pseudomonadati; phylum Pseudomonadota; class Gammaproteobacteria; order Pseudomonadales; family Pseudomonadaceae; genus Pseudomonas; species Pseudomonas sp. NY15437. Next base: position 27,270 of record NZ_JBLUQC010000013.1, on the reverse strand, counting down.
ATGCTCGGGGATCGGCAGCACCAGGTCGGATTCCAGCAGGGCGAAGATCGAGGAGTGGAACGTCGGTGCGGTGAGGCGGATTTCCCGTTGCAGGCCGAGGTTGGCCAGCTCTTCGTCGATCGGCCCGCGGGATTTCCCGCGCCGCGACACGCTGATCTGCGGGAAGGAGGCAAAGCGCTGGGCGGTGATCTCGTCGTCGAAGATGGGGTGGTCGCGCCGCGCCAGGCCGACGAAGTTGGTGGTGAACAGCGTCTGCGTGCGGATCTCCGGCTCCAGCGTCGAAGCGCCGCCGATGTAGAGGTCGATGCGGTTCTGCCGCAGGGCTTCGTCGTCGAAGTCCGCCTCCGGGGCGATGCGCAGGCTGCAGCGTGGCGCCTCGTCCTTCATCACCGCGAGCATGCGCGACGCGAAGCCGCCGACCAGCACGTTGTTGGAGCGCAGCACGAAACAGCGTTCGAGCTGGTCCATGCGCAGGTTTTCCTTGGCGTTGAACAGGCGCGTGGCGTGTTCTACCAGGTCGCTGACTTCCTCGCGCAGTTGCAGCGCGCGGGGCGTGGGCACCAGGTTACGCCCAGCGCGAACCATGATCGGGTCGCCCACCGCCTCGCGGATGCGCGACAGGGTGCGGCTCATCGCTGGCGCGCTGAGGTGCATGCGCCGGGCGGCGCCGACCACGCTGCCTTCTTCCAGCAGGATATTGAGGGCGACCAGCAGGTTGAGATCGGGCAGGGCCATGGTGACTCCAGAACGGTAGGCGCGATGCGGATCATGTTCCCTGGCGAAGGGCCGAATGGGCAAGCGTGCGTTTCATGCAATGGTCCATTACGCCCAGCGTGCCTTTACGCTCCGCGCCCGGGCCCGAAGAATGGCGGCGGATTTCGCTTTACGAAGGAGAGACGCATGTTCAAACGGATTCTGCTGGCCATCGACGGCGCGGCGCAGTCGCCCCGCATCATCGCGACCGCCCGCGAGCTGGCACGTTGCAATGGGGCGCAGGTGCACGTGGTCTGCGCCGTGGACCGTGCTTTCGCCATGCCCCGTCAGGATGCGCTGGAGTACCCGCCGGCGGAGCAGGAGCAGCACGAGGCGCAGGGCCTGGTGGATAGCGCCGTGGCGCAGTTGCAGCCCTGCCAGGCGTCGGGCACGGTGGTGGCGGGCGATCCGGCGCGGGCCATTCTGCGTGAGGCGGAGCGCTTGGAGTGCGACCTGATCGTGATCGGCCATCGGCACCTGGGGCGCATCGAGCGGTTGCTGGACCCATCGGTGGGGCAGCGGGTGATCGAGCGCGCGCCGTGCCCGGTGCTGGTGGAGGTGCGGGAGTAGGGCGACTGTTTGCGGATGGGTGCCGTGCGGTTCGCGAGCAAGCTCGCTCCTACAGGCCCGCACCGACGCGCTCTTCGTAGGAGCGAGCTTGCTCGCGAACCGCGGACGGCGCCAACAATCGGCTGGAGCCGATCGCGGACGGAGTCCGCTCCTACGTATGTCGGGGGCTGTGGAGCTCCCTGTAGGAGCGGGCCATGCCCGCGACCGCGCGCAGGGCCCCGTCCTACAAGGGAGGATTCACGCGGGAATGTCGCGCGAAGCACGAAAGAAAAGCGGCCCCGGCGCCGGGTTGGTCCTGAGCGAGGACCCGGCGCCGGAGCCGTAAGGGGTCAGCCGCGGCGATGCACGTTGCGGCCGTGCGCGAAGGTCTCCTTCACGGTGCGGTCGTCGCCGAGGATGACCAGTGCGAAGAGTTTCTCCTCCAGGGTCTTCGCCTGCTGCAGGCGGTAGTCCAGGAGCGGGGTGGCCTTGTAGTCGAGCACCACGAAGTCGGCTTCGTTGCCCTGGGCGAAGCTGCCGACCTTGTCCTCCAGCTCCAGCGCGCGGGCGCCGCCGAGGGTGGCCAGGTACAGCGACTTGAACGGGTCGAGCTTGATGCCCTGCAGCTGCATCACCTTGTAGGCCTCGTTCAACGACTGCAGCTGGGAGAAGCTGGTGCCGGCGCCGACGTCGGTGCCCAGGCCGACCTTGACCTTGTGCTTTTCCAGCTTGGCCAGGTCGAACAGGCCGCTGCCCAGGAACAGGTTGGAGGTCGGGCAGAAGGCCACTGCCGAGCCGGTTTCCGCCAGGCGCTGGCACTCGCCGTCGCACAGGTGCACGCCGTGGGCGAACACCGAGCGCGGGCCGAGCAGGCCGTGGTGGTCGTAGACGTCCAGGTAGCCCTTGCGCTCCGGGAACAGCTCCTTGACCCACTCGATTTCCTTGAGGTTTTCCGACAGGTGCGTGTGCAGGTACACGCCCGGGTGCTCCTTGAGCAGGCGGCCGGCGGCGTCCAGCTGTTCCGGGGTGCTTGTCGGAGCGAAGCGCGGCGTCACCGCGTAGAGCAGGCGGCCCTTGCCGTGCCAGCGCTCGATCAGCGCCTTGCTGTCGGTGTAGCTGCTTTCGGCGGTGTCGGTCAGGTAGTCCGGCGCGTTGCGGTCCATCATCACCTTGCCGGCGATCAGGCGCAGGTCGAGCTTCTGCGCGGCGCCGAACAGCGCGTCCACCGACTGCGGGTGCACGGTGCCGAACACCAGCGCAGTGGTGGTGCCGGCGCGCAGCAGTTCCTTGAGGAAGATGCCGGCGACGTCGGCGGCATGCGCCGGGTCGGCGAACTGCTTCTCGGTGGGGAAGGTGTAGGTGTTCAGCCAGTCCAGCAGCTGCTCGCCGTAGGAGGCGATCATGCCGGTCTGCGGGTAGTGGATGTGGGTGTCAATGAAGCCGGGGGTGATCAGCGCATCGCGATACTCCACCACGTCCACGCCGCCCAGGTGCGGCAGCAGGTCGGCAGCGTGGCCGAGGCGGGCGACCTTGCCGTCTTCCACCAGCAGGATGCCGTCCTCAAAGTATTGGTAGGACTTCTCCACGCCGACTTCGGCGGGGTCGGCGACGCTGTGCAGGATGCTGGCGCGGTAGGCTTTGGCTTGAGTGCTCATCAATGTCTCGCAAATCGGAATTAGCGCGTCTTCGGACGCTATTCGATGGGTATCGCTTCGCTCGCGGAGCGCCGTCCTACCCATCCTACAAAAAGCGGGTCATGGTTCCGTAGGATGGGTGGAGCGAAGCGATACCCATCACAAGGCCAGACACGTTGGAAATCAGGTGCCGCCATCGGCCGTGCGTGCGCGGCGGCTCGTGGGTAACAGTCTGGCCACGGTGTTCTCGCCCTGGCTCGCCTGCTGACCGAAGGTGGCGTTGTAGGTGGCGATCACCTCGCCGGCGATGGACACGGCGATCTCCACCGGCAGCTTGCCCTTCACCTCGCTGATGCCCATGGGGCAGCGCATGCGCTGCACGGTGTCGGCAGCGAAGCCACGGTCGCGCAGGCGGTGTTCGAACTTGGCGCGCTTGGTGTCCGAGCCGATCAGGCCGAAGTAGGCGAAGTCGTTGCGCGCCAGGATTTTCGCGGTCAGCTCCAGGTCCAGCGCGTGGTTGTGGGTCATGACGATGAAGTAGCTGCCGGCGGGCATCTCGTCGATCTCGTCGATGACGTCCTCGTTGATCACGCGGGTCACGCCCTCGGGAATGCTGTCCGGGAACTCGGCCTCGCGCGAGTCGATCCAGCGCACCTTGCACGGCAGGCTGGCGAGCAGCGGCACCAGGGCGCGGCCGACGTGGCCGGCGCCGAACACGGCGATGTGCGCCTGGGGCTGGCCCATGGGCTCGAACAGCAGCACGGTGGCGCCACCGCAGCACTGGCCCAGGCTGGCGCCGAGGCTGAAGCGCTCCAGCTTGGGTTCACGCTCGCGGGCGAGGAGCATCTCGCGGGCAATGGCCATGGCCTTGAATTCGAGATGGCCGCCGCCGATGGTGTCGTACGCCTTGTCCGCGCTGACCACCATCTTCGAGCCGGCATTGCGCGGGGTCGAGCCGCGTTCTTCGATGATGGTCACCAGCACGCTGGCTTCGGCGCGCTGTTGCAGGTCGGCGAGGGCACTGATCCAGTTCATGGCTTCAACCTCTGGGGTGGAGCTCTTCGGAGGAGCGAGCTTGCTCGCGAACGAGTTTCCCGGCAGCTCTGTGGCTGGGCGGTTCGCGAGCAAGCTCGCTCCTACAGTTGGGAGTTAGGGTGGGGCGCCGCTGGCCCGGGGGAGGACGGGATTGGGGACGTCTTCCCGTGCCGGCGGCACCCCATGGTCACATCACGCCGGCTCGACCTGAGCCGGTGCCCTCTCTGCCTGGGCGGCCTTCAGTTTGCGCATCTGCTCCACGCCCCAGAGTACGCGCTCCGGGGTGGCCGGGGCGTCGATCTGCGGCTGGGCGCGGTAGTCGGCCAGGCTCGCCACGGCGTCCTTGATCGCGCAGAACACCGAGATGCCCAGCATGAACGGCGGCTCGCCGACGGCCTTGGAGTGGAACACCGTCTGCTCCGGGTTCTTGCGGTTCTCCACCAGCTTCACTCGCAGGTCGAGGGGCATGTCGGCGATGGCCGGGATCTTGTAGCTTGCCGGGCCGTTGGTCATCAGCTTGCCCTTGGCGTTCCAGACCAGCTCTTCCATGGTCAGCCAGCCCATGCCCTGGACGAAGCCGCCTTCCACCTGGCCGATGTCGATGGCCGGGTTCAGCGAGGCGCCGACGTCGTGGAGGATGTCGCTGCGCAGCATCCTGTACTCGCCGGTGAGGGTGTCGACGATCACTTCCGAGCAGGACACGCCATAGGCGAAGTAGTAGAACGGCCGGCCGCGGGCCTGACTGCGGTCGTAGTAGATCTTCGGCGTGCGGTAGAAGCCGGTGGAGGACAGCGACACCTGGCCGAAATAGGCCTGCTGCACCAGTTCCTCGAAGGGCACGATCAGATCGCGCACGCGCACCTGGTTGTTGCGGAACTCGACGTCTTCCTCGGTCACCTTCCAGTGCCTGGCAGCGAATTCCACCAGGCGCTGCTTGAGGGTTTCGGCGGCGTTCTGCGCGGCCTTGCCGTTCAGGTCGGCGCCGGAAGAGGCGGCAGTCGGCGAGGTGTTGGGCACCTTGTCGGTGTTGGTCGCGGTGATCTGCACGCGGTCGATGTCGACCTGGAAGACTTCGGCCACCACTTGGGCGACCTTGGTGTTCAGGCCCTGGCCCATCTCGGTGCCGCCGTGGTTCAGGTGGATGCTGCCGTCGGTGTAGATGTGGATCAGCGCGCCGGCCTGGTTGAGGAAGGTGGCGGTGAAGCTGATGCCGAATTTCACCGGGGTCAGCGCCAGGCCTTTCTTCAGCACCGGGCTGCTGGCGTTGAAGGCGCGGATCTCGGCGCGGCGCTTGGCGTATTCGGCGCTGGCTTCCAGTTCCTCGGTCATCTCCTGCAGCAGGTTGTGCTCCACCTGCTGGTAGTAGTGGGTGACGTTGCGCTCGTGCTTGCCGTAGTAGTTGCGCTTGCGCACCTCTAGCGGGTCCTTGCCCAGGTGGCGCGCGACCGCGTCCATGATCTCCTCGATGGCGACCATGCCCTGCGGGCCGCCGAAGCCGCGGTAGGCGGTGTTCGAGGCGGTGTTGGTCTTGCAGCGGTGACCGTTCACCGTGGCGTTGCCGAGGAAGTAGGCGTTGTCGGAGTGGAACATCGCGCGGTCGACGATGGAGCCGGAGAGGTCCGGCGAGTAGCCGCAGTTGCCGGCCAGGTCGATGTGGATGCCGTGCAGCAGGCCGTCGTCGTCGAAGCCCACGTCGTATTCGACGTAGAAGGGATGGCGCTTGCCGGTCATCTGCATGTCTTCGACGCGCGGCAGGCGCATCTTCGCCGGCCGGCCGGTGAGGCGCGCGATCACTGCGCACAGGCAGGCCGGCGCGGCCGCCTGGGTTTCCTTGCCGCCGAAGCCGCCGCCCATGCGGCGCATGTCGATGACCACCTTGTTGAAGGAGATGCCCAGCACCTCGGCGACCAGCTTCTGCACTTCGGTGGGGTTCTGCGTCGAGGTGTAGACGATCACGCCGCCGTCTTCGGTGGGCATCACCGAGGAGATCTGCGTCTCCAGGTAGAAGTGCTCCTGGCCGCCGATGTGCAGGGTGCCCTGGATACGGTTCGGCGCGGTCGCGAGCATGCCTTGCGAGTCGCCGATCTTGTGCTGGTGGCTGTCGAGCACGAAGTGCTTCTTGCGCAGCGCCTCGACCACGTCGAGCACCGGCTCCAGGTCCTCGTACTCGATGATCGCGGCCATGGCGGCCTTGCGCGCGGTTTCCAGGCTGTCGGCGGCCACCGCGATGACCATCTGGCCGACGTACTCGACCTTGCCATCGGCCAGCAGCGGGTCGCCGGCGACCACCGGGCCGATGTCCAGCTGGCCGGGGACGTCATCCTTGGTGATGGCGATGGCGACGCCGGGGAACTGGTAGCAGGGGCTGACGTCCAGCCTGGTGATGCGCGCGTGGGCGCGGTCGCTCATGCGGGCGTAGACGTGCAGCTGGTTGGGGAACTCCAGGCGGTCATCGATGTAGATCGCCTCGCCGCTGACGTGCTTGGGGGCGCTCTCGTGCTTGACGCTGCGGCCGACGCCGGTGGTGAGGTCGGCGCGGAACAGGGCGGCGAGTTCTTCCTGGCTTTTCTGGGGCTTATGCATAGTGGGTCACCCGGGTCACGGCCTGAGGGGCTTCCAGTTCCAGGAAGCACTTGCGCAGCAGGTTCTGCGCGGTGAGCAGGCGGTATTCCTTGCTCGCACGGAAGTCGGTGAGCGGGGCGAAGTCCTCGCTCAGAGCCAGTGCGGCGCGTTCGAAGGTAGCGCTGTTGAAGGTCTGGCCCAGCAGCGCGGCTTCGCAGGCCTTGGCGCGTTTCGGGATGGCAGCCATGCCTCCGAATCCGGTGCGCACGGCGGTGATCTTGCAGTTGTCGACCGTCAGGCTGAAGGCGGCGCAGACGGCGGAGATGTCGTCGTCCAGGCGCTTGGAGACCTTGTAGGCGCGGAATGCCTGGTTGGCCTGCGGGCGCGGGATGATGACCTGCTCGATGAATTCGCCTTCCTGGCGCGCGGTGACCTTGTAGTCAATGAAGTACTCGTCGATGGGCAGCTCGCGGCGCTCGTTGCCCTTGCGCAGCACCAGGCGCGCGCCGAGGGCGATCAGCAGCGGCGGCGAGTCGCCGATGGGGGAGGCGTTGCCGATGTTGCCGCCCAGGGTGCCCTGGTTGCGAATCTGCAGCGAGGCGAAGCGGTGCAGCAGTTCGCCGAAGTCCGGGTAGTCGCGGGCCAGGGTTTCGTAACAGTCGGTCAGTGGCGTCGCGGCGCCGATCTCGATGCGGTCGTCGAAGACCTCGACGCGCTTCATGGCCTCGACGTGGCCGACGTAGATCATCACCGGCAGCTCGCGGTGGAACTGGGTGACTTCCAGCGCAAGGTCCGTACCGCCGGCCAGCAGGCGCGCCTGCGGGTTGGCGGTGTAGAGGTCCGCCAGGTCGGCGATGGTCAGCGGCAGCAGGCAGCGCTTGTCGCCGCTGTTCAGCTCGGCCGTCTCGCGCGGGGCGATGGCCTTGAGCTGGGCGATGATCTCGGGCTGGGCGATGTCGAACTGGTCCGGCTGCTTCTGGCAGCAGGATTGCTCGGCGGCGTCGAGGATCGGGCGGTAGCCGGTGCAGCGGCACAGGTTGCCGGCCAGCGCTTCATGGGCCTCGGCCTTGCGCGCTGCGGCGGTTTCGCCTGCGCTGTTCTTCTGCAGGGCGAACAGCGACATGACGAAGCCGGGCGTGCAGAAACCGCACTGCGAGCCGTGGCAGTCGACCATGGCCTGCTGCACGCCGTGGAGTTCGCCGCGGTGCTTCAGGTCATCGACGCTGATCAGCTGCTTGCCGTGCAGCGAGGAGACGAAGGTCAGGCAGGCGTTGAGGGTGCGGTAGCGGATGCGCTCGGCGCCTTCTTCGCCGACCAGTTCACCGACGACCACCGTGCAGGCGCCGCAGTCACCGGAGGCGCAACCCTCCTTGGTGCCGGTCTTGCCCAGGTGCTGGCGCAGGTAATTGAGCACGGTGAGATTGGGATCGAGGCGGTCTTCGACACGCAGCTCGCGATTGAGCAGGAACCTGATCAAGGCTTGCCTCCAGGCTGGTTCTTGTTTTTGGTAGGGCACTGAATGGCGAATCTATGGAAAGCTGACTTTTGAGTCAATAAAATTTCTGTCCCAATGGTCAGAAATTTCTTCGACGGATGATGAGTGGCGTGTTTGGGTTTTATGTAGGAGCGGCCCAGGCGCGCGATCGCGGGCATGGCCAGCTCCTACCAGAGGGCAATAGGAGCTGGCCGTAGGATGGGTGAAGCCTGGGCGATACCCATGCGGTGACCGGGCGAGGCGTGATGGGTATCGCTGCGCTCCACACCATCCTACGAAGAGCAGAGGCGTAGGGCCTACAACCCGTTCCGGGTTATGCGCCGTACGTCCAGCAACGGCGCGCTTTTGAAGGAGCGAGCTTGCTCGCGAACAGCCGTGGCTGCCGGTGGGCGCGGTGCGAGTCGGGCATGCCGATGCGCCCCCTCTCCCTTTGGGAGAGGGTTGGGGTGAGGGTGGTACTGGGTAGAAGAGCTTCGCGAGTAAGCTCGCTCCTACCAAAAGCCAAAAGCCAAAAGCCAAAAGCCAAAAGAAAAAAGGCGGCAAGCCGGGTTAGGGCCTGCCGCCAAGGCGTGGAACTCTTGGATCAGGCCCGCTGGGTCGCGCTCAGCTGGTACTCCTCGCCGGCGTAGTAGGCGCGCACCCGGCGGTCCATCACCGCGCGCCAGAGCGGCGGGAACAGCGCGAGGACGATCATCCCGGCATAGCCGTTGGGCAGCTGCGGGCTCTCGTCGAAGTGGCGCAGCACCTGGTAGCGGCGCTTGGCGTTGGCGTGGTGGTCGGAATGGCGCTGCAGGTGGAACAGGAACAGGTTGGTCAGCAGGAAGTTGCTGTTCCAGGAGTGCTCGTGGGTGGTCCGCTCGTAGCGCCCGGTGTCCAGGCGGCGGCGGTGCAGGCCGTAATGCTCGACGTAATTGACGATCTCCAGCAGGGTGAAGGCCATCACCGACTGGCCGATGAAATACAGCGCGCCGATCCAGCCGAAGGCGAGCGTGAAACCGACCAGGAACAGCGCGCTGATCGCGTACCACCAGATCAGCTCGTTGCGCCAGTGCAGCGCCGGCAGGTCCTTGCGCTTGAGGCGCTCGCTCTCCAGCTTCCAGGCATTGAGGAAGTTGTGCTTGTAGGCGTGGGGCAGGAAGGCGTACAGGCTCTGGCCGTAGCGCGAAGAGGAGGCGTCTTCGGGCGTGGACACATGCACATGGTGGCCGCGCACGTGCTCGACCTTGAAGCCCGCGTAGCACACCGCCGCCAGCAGCAAGCCGCCGGCGTTCTGCTCCAGTTGCGGGTCCTTGTGGATCAGCTCGTGGGAGACGGTGATGCCGATGGCGCCCATCACCGTGCCGACCGAGAGGATCCAGCCCAGCTGGCCGACCCAGTTCCAGGCGTCATAGGTGGCCAGCACCCAGCCGCCGTAGACCAGCATGCCCAGCAGCAGCGGCACGGTCAGCAGGCTGAGGAAGCGGTAGTAGCCTTCGCGCTCCATGGGCGCCACTTCCGTCACCTCGTCGGGGTTCGCCGGGTCGCGGCCGACCACGAAGTCCAGCAGCGGGATGACGCCGAACACCACGCTGATCACCAGCCAGGCCCAGGCGTTGGGATGGTCGCTGCCGTAGGACCACCAGTAGCTGACCGGAATGCCGAAGACGGGAACCAGCCAGATCCAGTAGCCGGCTTTCTTGAGACGCAACATCCAGGCAGGGGAAAGGAACAAGGCGAACATGGACGACTCCCGAGACGTCTCTTGTGTAGGATTGTCAGACAATCCTGCGCCTGATCCGGGCAGTGGACGCACCAACCTTTGTTCAGTCGTCCGCCCCAGGCAGGAGATGGCGCGGTAACACCCTGTGTTACACTTGGCGTCCGCAACACCCCCTCGAAAGCGCCCCGATTCTTAAGGACAACCATGACGTTCAAGGCCCCGGACAGCCTGGCTGAGCAGATCGCGCACCACCTTGCCGAACGCATCATCCGGGGCGAACTCAAGGAGCGCGAGCGCATCCAGGAACAGAAGGTCACCCAGACCCTCAACGTCAGCCGCGGCTCGGTCCGCGAAGCGCTGCTGATCCTCGAACGCCGCCACCTGGTCGTCATCCTGCCGCGCCGGGGCGCGCAGGTGTCCGAACTGTCCGCCGCCCATGTCGAAAGCCTCTACGCGCTGGTGATGGAGCTGTACATCATGCTCGCCAGCGCCGTGGCGCGGACCTGGCGCAAAGAGGCTGACCTGGCGCCCTTCATGGCGATCCAGCAGCGCCTGCTGGACAACCTCGAACGCGGCGACATCAACGCGTTCGTCGAATCCAGCTTCGACATCATGCGCGCCGCCTTCCCGTTCGCCGCCAACCCCTACCTGCAGGAAACCGTGGAAAATCTCCTGCCGGCGATCAGTCGCACCTATCATCTGGCCCTGGAGCGTCGCAAAGGCGAGATGAGCCAGTTCATCGGCAGCTTCGAAAGCCTGTTGCGCGCGGTGGTGGCCCGGGACGAGGCGGGCATCCGCGCGGTCCTGCTCGACTACGGTCGGCACAACAGCCAACTGGTCCTGGCCGCGCTGGCTGAACGATAAGAAGAAGGGGGAAGAGGGCGCATGCGGCTCAAGTGCATCAAGCTGGCGGGCTTCAAGTCCTTCGTCGACCCGACGACGGTCAATTTCCCGAGCAACATGGCGGCCGTGGTCGGCCCCAATGGTTGCGGAAAGTCCAACATCATCGACGCCGTTCGCTGGGTGATGGGCGAGAGTTCGGCGAAGAACCTCCGGGGCGAGTCGATGACCGACGTCATCTTCAATGGCTCCAACACGCGCAAGCCGGTGACCCAGGCGTCCATCGAGCTGGTGTTCGACAACTCCGACCAGACCCTGCTGGGCGAATACGCCAGCTACGCCGAGATTTCCATCCGCCGCCGCGTGACCCGCGACGGCCAGAACACCTACTTCCTCAACGGCACCAAGTGCCGGCGCCGTGATATCACCGACATTTTCCTCGGCACCGGTCTGGGCCCGCGCAGCTACTCGATCATCGAGCAGGGCATGATCTCCAAGCTGATCGAGGCCAAGCCGGAGGACCTGCGCAATTTCATCGAGGAAGCCGCCGGCATCTCCAAGTACAAGGAGCGCCGCCGCGAGACCGAGAACCGCATCCGCCGCACCCAGGAGAACCTGGCGCGCCTCACCGACCTGCGCGAAGAGCTGGAACGCCAGCTGGAACGCCTGCACCGCCAGGCCCAGTCGGCGGAGAAGTACCAGGAGTTCAAGGCCGAGGAACGCACCCTCAAGGCCCAGCTCGGCGCCTTGCGCTGGCGCGACCTGAACGAGCAGGTCGGGCAGAAGGAAAAGGTCATCGGCGACCAGGAAGTCGCCTTCGAGGCCCTGGTGGCCGAGCAGCGCAGCGCCGACGCCAGCATCGAGCGCCTGCGTGACGGCCACCATGAGCTATCGGAAACCTTCAACCAGGTGCAGGGCCGCTTCTATTCCGTAGGCGGCGACATCGCCCGCGTCGAACAGAGCATCCAGCACGGCCAGCAGCGCCTGCGCCAGTTGCAGGACGACCTGCGCGAGGCGGAGAAATCCCGCCAGGAAACCGAATCCCACCTGGGCCACGACCGCACCCTGCTGGCCACGCTGGGCGAGGAACTGGAGCGCCTGGCCCCGGAGCAGGAAATCAGCGCCGCCGCCGCCGAAGAGGCCAGCGCCGGCCTGGAAGAAGCCGAGCAGCGCATGCACGACTGGCAGCAGCGCTGGGACGCCTTCAACCAGCAGAGCGCCGAACCGCGCCGCGAGGCGGAAGTGCAGCAGTCGCGCATCCAGCACTTGGAGCAGAGCCTGGAGCGCCAGGCCGAACGCCAGCGCCGCCTGAACGACGAGCGCGCGCAACTGGCCGCCGATCCGGAAGACGCCGCGATCCTCGAACTGGGCGAGCAGGTGGCGGCCATCGAATTGCTGCTGGAAGAGTCGCAGATCCAGGAGCAGGAGCTGGCCGAGCGCCTGGAGCAGGTGCGCCAGTCCCTGCAGGAAAGCACCGCCGCGCAGCACCAGGCGCAGGGCGAGTTGCAACGCCTGAACGGGCGCATCGCCTCGCTGGAGGCGCTGCAGCAGGCGGCGCTCGATCCGGGCGATGGCACCGCGCAATGGCTGCGCCAGCAGGGCCTGGAGCAACGTCCGCGTCTTGCCGAAGGCCTGCGCGTGCAGCCGGGCTGGGAGCTGGCGGTGGAAACCGTGCTCGGCGCCGACCTGCACGGCGTGCTGCTGGATGATGTGAAGGGCTTGCCGTTCGATGCGCTGGAGAAGGGCGAGCTGCGCCTGCTCGATCTGGCCGCCGGCGCCGTTTCCCGCCCTGGCAGCCTGCTGGAGAAGGTCGAGGCGAATGTCGACCTGAGCGAATGGCTGGGGCGCGTGCGGCCGGTGGAAAGCCTGGAGCAGGCGCTGGCCCAGCGTGCTTCGCTGGGGGATGGCGAAAGCCTGATCAGTCGCGACGGCTACTGGGTCGGCCGCCACTACCTGCGCGTGCGCCGCGGTGAATCCGCCGATGGTGGCGTGCTGGCGCGCGGCCAGGAGCTGGAGCGCCTGTATGCCGAGCGCGAGACGCTGGAGCAGCGCCTGGCTGAAATCGACGAACTACTGGTGCGCCTGCGCGATGAGCAGCGCCAGGCCGAAGAAGGCCGCGACCAGGTGCGCCGCCGTCTGCAGGACGAAGGCCGCCGCCAGGGCGAGCTGAAGGCGCAGTTGTCCGCGCAGCAGGCCAAGGTCGAGCAGCTGACCCTCCGCCGCCGCCGTCTGGACGAAGAACTGGCCGAACTGGCCGAGCAGCACGCCATCGAGCAGGAACAGCTGGGCGAAGCCCGTCTGAACCTGCAGGAAGCGCTGGACGCCATGGCGGTGGACACCGAGCGCCGTGAGGCGCTGCTGGCCGAGCGCGACGGCATGCGCGAGCGGCTCGACCGCATCCGCCAGGAGTCCCGCCAGCACAAGGACCACGCCCACCAGTTGGCCGTGCGCGTCGGCTCGCTGCGCGCCCAGCACGAATCCACCCGCCAGGCCCTGGAGCGCCTGGACAGCCAGGCGGTGCGCCTGGTCGAGCGTTGCGAGCAGCTCAACCTCAACCTGGAGGAGGGCGCTGCGCCGCTGGAAGAACTGCGCATGCGCCTGGAGGAGTTGCTCGACCGGCGCATGGCTGTCGAGGACGAACTCAAGCACGCGCGCCTGGCCCTGGAAGACGCCGACCGCCAGCTGCGCGATGCCGAGAAGCGCCGCACCCAGGCCGAGCAGCAGTCGCAATTGCTGCGTGGCCAGCTGGAACAGCAGCGCATGGAATGGCAGGCGCTGAGCGTGCGCCGCAAATCGCTGCAGGAGCAGCTCCACGAGGACGGCTACGACCTGCACGGGGTGCTCGCCACGCTGCCCCATGACGCCGCCGAAAGGGTCTGGGAAACGCGCCTGGAAGAACTGGCCGCGCGCATCGGCCGCCTGGGTCCGATCAACCTCGCGGCGATCGAGGAATACCAGCAGCAATCGGAGCGCAAGCGCTACCTGGACGACCAGAACGACGACCTGGTGGAGGCGCTGGAGACCCTGGAAAACGTCATCCGCAAGATCGACAAGGAAACCCGCAACCGCTTCAAGGAAACCTTCGACCAGATCAATGCTGGCCTTCAGGCATTGTTCCCCAAGGTTTTCGGCGGCGGTCACGCCTATCTGGAACTTACCGGCGAGGATCTACTCGATACCGGGGTGGCGATCATGGCGCGGCCGCCCGGCAAGAAGAACAGCACCATCCATCTTCTGTCCGGCGGCGAGAAGGCCCTGACCGCTCTGGCGCTGGTGTTTGCGATCTTCCAGCTGAACCCGGCACCGTTCTGCATGCTCGATGAAGTCGATGCGCCGCTGGACGATGCCAACGTCGGCCGCTATGCACGACTGGTGAAGGAAATGTCCGAGAAAGTGCAGTTCATCTATATCACCCACAACAAGATCGCCATGGAGATGGCCGATCAATTGATGGGCGTGACCATGCATGAACCGGGTTGTTCGCGCCTGGTGGCGGTGGATGTGGAAGAGGCTGTTGCGTTGGCCGAAGCGTGATCGCGCAGGCCAACTCGAAGGATGCTGGCCAGGTGCTTTTTTTCAGCCTAAGGCCTTGATTTGATTGGGGTAGGCTATATTTGGCAAGCGCAAGTGGCGACGGCTATGAAAAGTTGCAAAGTGCGCGGCGGAGTATGGCTTCAGGCAGTGTAAAGTTATGTGAGAGCGTGTTAGCTTAACGCCCACTTTTGTATCGCGTGGAAAACATCAGTCAGAACATGAAGTTGGCTCCACGTTTTCAAGGGATAGGATGTCCTTTTTTTCATCATCATCATTTTTTGTTCAGGGGCTACGGGATTAGATGGATATCGGTCTGCGCGAATGGCTGATCGTCATTGGGCTTATCGTCATCGCCGGCATTCTGTTCGACGGCTGGCGTCGTATGCGGGGCGGCAAGGGCAAGTTGCGGTTCAAGCTGGATCGCCAGTTTGCCAACCAGCCCGATGACGGGGATGACAGCAATCCGGAACTGCTCGGGCCTTCCCGGGTGGTCGAGCACCGCGAACCGGCACTGGACGAGGAAGACCTGCCCAAGGTCAGCGCCAAGGAATCGCGCGGCAAGCGCCGTGGCGAACCGCGCCAGGGCGACCTGAACCTGGACGACCCGGCCCCGAACCTGCTCGGCCCGCTGGACGAAGAGGATTTCCCCAACCCGCTGGACGAGTCCGCGCAGGAAAAGGAAAAGCCCAGGAAGGACCGCAAGAAGGACAAGGAGCGTGCCGCTCCCGCGGCGGCCGCTGCGACCTCGTCCGCGCCTCAGGCACCGGTCGAGGAAGTGCTGATCATCAACGTCATCAGCCGCGACGAAACCGGCTTCAAGGGCCCGGCTCTGCTGCAGAACATCCTCGAAAGCGGCCTGCGCTACGGCGAGATGGACATCTTCCACCGCCACGAGAGCATGGCCGGCAACGGCGAAGTGCTGTTCTCCATGGCCAACGCGGTCAAGCCGGGCACCTTCGATCTGGACAACATCGACCAGTTCAGCACCCGCGCCGTGAGCTTCTTCCTCGGCCTGCCGGGCCCGCGCCATCCCAAGCAGGCGTTCGACGTGATGATCGCCGCCGCGCGCAAGCTGGCCCAGGAGCTCAATGGCGAGCTGAAGGACGAGCAGCGCAGCGTGATGACCGCCCAGACCATCGAGCACTACCGCCAGCGCATCATCGACTTCGAGCGACGCGCCCTGACCCAGAAGCGCTAAGCTTTCCGCACGCTGCACAAAAAGCCCCAAGCAACCCTTGGGGCTTCGCATTTCTAGCCGCAACCCCTTGCCGCCCGAGATTCCCGCATGACCGACGCCCAAACCGCAGCCGAACGCATCGCCCAGCTGCGCAGCGAACTCGACGACCATAACTACCGCTACTACGTGCTCGACGAGCCGAGCGTGCCGGACGCCGAGTACGACCGCCTGTTCCGCGAGCTGAAGGCGCTGGAGACCGAGCATCCGGAACTGGTCACCCCCGAGTCGCCGACCCAGCGCGTCGGCGGTGCGGCTGCCTCGGCCTTCGGCGAGGTGCGCCACGAAGTGCCGATGCTCAGCCTGGGCAACGCCTTCGAGGAGCAGGACCTCAACGACTTCGACCGCCGCGTGCGCGAAGGCCTGGCGGACCTGCTGCCGGCCTCGGACCTGTTCGGCGGCGGCGCCGAGGTGGAGTACAGCTGCGAACCCAAGCTCGACGGCCTGGCGGTGAGCCTGCTGTACGAGAACGGTGTGCTGACCCGCGGCGCCACCCGCGGCGATGGCACCACCGGCGAAGACATCAGCGTCAACGTGCGCACCATCCGCAACGTGCCGCTGCGCCTGAAGGGCGAGGGCTGGCCGGCGGTGCTGGAGGTGCGCGGCGAAGTGTTCATGTCCAAGGCCGGTTTCGAGGCGCTCAACCAGCGGCAGATGGAAGCCGGTGGCAAGACGTTCGCCAACCCGCGCAACGCCGCGGCCGGCAGCCTGCGACAGCTGGATTCGAAGATCACCGCCAGCCGCCCGCTGGAGTTCTGCTGCTACGGTTTCGGCCGCGTCGAGGGCGGCACGCTGCCCGGCACCCAGGTCGGCATCCTCGAAGCGCTCAAGGGCTGGGGCATCCCGATCAGCCGCGAGCTGAAGCTGGCCAAGGGGGTCGAGGGCTGCCGCGCCTACTACGAGGACATCGGCGCCCGCCGCGACAGCCTCGCCTATGAGATCGACGGCGTGGTGTTCAAGGTCAACCGCATCGACTTCCAGCGTGAGCTGGGCTTCCGCGCCCGCGAGCCGCGCTGGGCGATCGCCCACAAGTTCCCGGCGCGGGAAGAGCTGACCGAGCTGCTCGACGTGGAATTCCAGGTCGGCCGTACCGGCGCCGTGACGCCGGTGGCGCGCCTGAAGCCGGTGCAGGTGGCCGGCGTGACCGTCTCCAATGCCACCCTGCACAATATGGACGAGGTCGCCCGCCTGGGCCTGATGATCGGCGACACCGTGATCATCCGCCGCGCTGGCGATGTGATTCCGCAGGTCATGCAGGTGGTCACCGAGCGCCGCCCGGCGGACGCCCGCCCGGTGGAGATTCCCACCCAGTGCCCGGTGTGCGGCTCGCAGGTCGAGCGCACCCAGCTGGTCAAGCGCAGCAAGGGCAAGGAGTCGGTCAGCGAGGGGGCGATCTACCGCTGCGTCGGCCGACTGTTCTGCCAGGCTCAGCTCAAGCAGGCGATCATCCACTTCGTGTCACGCCGCGCGATGGATATCGACGGCCTCGGCGACAAGATCGTCGAGCAGCTGGTGGACAAGGGGCTGGTGAAGTCGCCGGCGGACCTCTACACCCTGACGTTCGAGCAGGTCATCGAGCTGGAGGGCTTCGCCGAAGTCTCCACGCGCAACCTGCTCGCCGCGATCGCCGACAGTCGCAAGCCGACGCTGGCGCGCTTCGTCTTCGCCCTGGGCATCCCCGACGTCGGCGAGGAGACCGCCAAGCTGCTGGCGCGCTCGCTCGGCTCCCTGGCGCGCATCCAGAAGGCGCTGCCGGAAGTGCTCACCTACCTGCCGGATGTCGGCGGCGAAGTGGCCTATGAGATCCACAATTTCTTCGACGATGAGCACAACCGCGAGGTCATCGCGCAATTGCTCGAGCGTGGCGTCGAGCTGCAGGACGAAGGCGAGGTGTCTGCCGAGTTCGCCGCCGTCGCCACGCTGGCCGGCTTCATCGACAAGCTGAACATCCCCTTCATCGCCGCCACCGGCGCCGAGAAGCTGGCTGACCGGACCGGCAGCCTTGATGCCCTGGTTACCCTCAGCCAGGACTGGCTCGACCTCAGCACCCTGAAAGGGGTGAACGAAAAGGCCAAGCAGTCGGTGCGCGAGTATTTCGCGGATGCCGCCCGCGTCGAGCGCGCCAGGGCGGTCGAGGCGCAGCTGGCCGAGTTCGGCATGCACTGGCGCAGCGAGCGCAAGGTGGTCGAAGGCCTGCCGCTGGCCGGACAGACCTGGGTGCTCACCGGTACGCTCGAAGCCATGAGCCGCGATGTGGCCAAGGAGAAGCTCGAAAGCCTGGGCGCCAAGGTCGCCGGCTCCGTCTCGGCCAAGACCCACTGCGTGGTCGCAGGGCCTGGCGCGGGTTCGAAATTGGCCAAGGCCCAGGAACTTGGCGTCGCCGTGATGGACGAAGAGCAGCTGATCACGCTGCTGGCCGACCACGGCATCGGCGCCTGACACGCCTTTCTTTCGATCAACGAATCACGATCAACGCATCAAGGAGTCAATCCATGCCCATGACCAAGGACCAACTGGTTCGCGATATCGCCGAATCCCTCGACCTGACCCAGGCCGCTGTGCGCGGCGTGTTCGAGCAACTGGCGCAGATCGCCCAGGACGCCCTGGAGAACGACGGTGAGCTGACCCTGCCGGGCATCGGCAAGCTCAAGGTCAGCGAGCGCGCCGCCCGCACCGGCCGCAACCCGCAGACCGGCAAGACCATCGAGATCGCCGCGAAGAAGGCGGTGCGCCTGGTGCCGGCCAAGGCGCTGGTTGACAGCCTGAACTGATCGGCGGGCCCGTTTCGCCCAGCGAGGATTCGGTGCGGGGCGGGCCATCCGTGAGCGGAGAGCACGATGGACAAGGCAAGAAAGCAGCGCCTGCTCGGCGTGGCGGCATTGGTGCTGCTGTTCGGGGCCTACGTGGCCTGGACCGAGCGCCCGCAGATCGTCCTGCATTACGACGGCGTGGGCGGCCCTGCGGTGAGTTACAGCTTCAAGGAAAACGGCGAGGAAACCCTCGCGGGCGAGATCAAGCCGGGTGAGGCGCGCGCCTTCCCGCTGCGCCTGCTGCGTTCGGGCGAGTATCGCGTCGCCTTCCAGTTCCACCAGGGCGCAGAGCGCTATTCGACCTTCAGCACCCGTCCGGGCTACAGCAAGATGGACCTGTTCATCGGGCCGAACCTGGAAGTTTCCACCCAGCCTCGGCCCGAGGGCTTGCTCCAGGGGCAATAACGCCCTTACAGGTATTCGGCCACCAGCACCACATTGCGCTGGCCCGCAGCGACGCCGCCCTGGGTGACCTCGCGGATCACACTGTCGGCATCGCCGGTGGCGGTGATGCCCCTGCCCAGCGCCTTGCCGTGCATATCGGTCAGCCGATAGCTCACGCTGGGTTGCGCGCCGCGGGGTTCGTTCAGCATCATCGTCAACACCTGGCCGCATTCGCTCAGCTGCACGTGTGCGCTGCGGTCAGTAACGTCGCTCAGCCCGACCTGACAGGTCGGCTCGACCACTGCACCACTGAAGTAGATGATGCCGTCATAGGCCATCAGCGGGGTGGAGCAGAGCAGGGCGGCAAGGGTGGTGGAACGCAGGGCAACGGACATCATGGCTTTCTCGCTCTGAATGGCCCGTCCTTGATTGGCGGGGTCTCTATTCAGGGCGTCGGCGCAAGAGGAAATTTCTTTATAGCGCGTGAAGCGATTCTCGAAATAATCGCCCGGATTAGTGATGACGGTCAGGAATTTCCTGAAGGGCAGCGCTAAGTGCTTGAAGTACTTGTAAGTTGCGCTCAAGCCGCTACAATGGCGCGGCTCGCCGATCTGGCGAGTTCTCGCGATGGTGGCCCTGTCGGTCCCCCCGCAACGATTACCCGTTAACCTGGTCAGGTCCGGAAGGAAGCAGCCATAGCGGGGACATTGTGTGCCGGGGTGTGGCTGGCGGGGCCGCCTCCATTTCGTAAGTCCTTAATTCTAAAGGACTTTCTCTCCTGAAAATCTCTGAGTGTGACAGCGCCTTGGTACACCTGTGTGGTGCACCGCGATTGCACGCTACAGCATTTCCTTTGCCCTTCCTAGATAGCCTTCGAAATCCCCGCAAAGCCAGCTTTTGAGCGCCAGAAGCTGTCGATGAGCTGGCTCGCCAGTTGGCACCGATCTGGGTCGTTTTCGTGATGAAATATCTAGTTACAAATCGTCGGCAGTTAATTGGCGATTCGATTAGATGGAGGCGTTGGGCTTCTTAAATCTTGGATGTGCAAGGATTTTTCATCTCAGCTGTGGGGCTGATCACATATTGTCCACTTTTCACGCACATTTTATCCACAAGACTCCCCCGTTAGGTCGCCTTGCAAACGCATTTTGGCACCGTATCATGTGGTCTGTAGCGATTTGCGACCCAAGATGTAGTGGTTGCTTCTGCTGCATCCTGCGTACTGAGTGAAGGTAAGACTACGGGTAGTGCCGCTTCCGTCGACCAAAACTTGGCGACACCACCCGTACCACCTGAACCAAGCGACAGGAATGACGCTGGTCCTGATAGGGGTGGGTATTCAGCCTAGTATTGCTCGCTGTCGTCAATGGGCAATCTGCTAAGCGGTTTCCTCTATTTGGGCGAGCATTTGACTGCCTGATAAGAGGTTCATTGTCATGACCAACCGCAAGACCACTTCTGGCGACGTATCTAAGCTCGCCTCTGACACTCTCCGCGACCCTAATGCTTCGGCTATCGCGAAGAGCTTGGCTGCATCTGCCCTTTCGCAATCGTCGCCCTCCAAGGAAACGGGGAAGGTGATGGAGACGAAAGCTTCCAAGGTGCTCCAGTCGGAAAAGTACAGCGATGAGACTAAGGCGCTCGCTGCCTCGGTTCTCTCGCAGTCTGACAAGCAGCGCTGAGGGCTGATGCCATGTACACAAACTACTACGTCAATCGCCAAGCTCAGCCCAATGGTGATCATGAAGTTCATCGTGATGACTGCCGCTTCCTCCCATTGAACCGACACTACCTCGGGGTATTTACGAGTTGCTCTGGTGCTGTCGCTGAGGCGCAGCGCCTGGGATTCTATCGGGCAAACGGGTGCTACTTCTGCTCCAATATATGTCATACGAGCTAGCGGAGAGGCGTGTTTAGACAGGGGAGGCGACGAAACTGTCGCCTTTCTGTTTGGAATGCAGGCACATTGTCTAGTAATGGCTGGCTGCAATCTGGTTGGTGATTGATGCTAGCATCGGGCTATCACTTCGATCAGGGACGCACCAATCTTGAATGCCAAGCAGACGATAGAGGAAGTGCGCAATCAGCTCGCGCTTCTCAAGAGGCAAGGAACGCATCAGGTCAATGTTGACGGTTTGGATGCATATCTAAAGGACCTAAGTGCTGCTATAGAGAACAGCATGTCCATTGATCAGATAAACATAGACTTCCAGAAGCAAGAAAATGATTTCAACAACCAATCTGCACAGAGGTTATTCGACTCTGTAATTGGTAATGGGCAAGCCGCACTAAAGACAAGCATTTTGGTTGGTGGAGGCTCCGCTGCGGCGTTATTAGCATTTGCCAGTTCGGCTTGGCGATCATTAAAACCTGAGGGGTTAGAAGCGCTTTCTCTGAGCGTGTTTCTGCTGGCTATCGGAGTTCTATGTTCTGCAATTGCAAGCGGAATGAGCTACGTCGCGCAGTACTTCTTTCATTCCTCGTTCTATGATGAGCATAAAGCGAAAGAGCGAATAGGTCATGGCGCTAACATCGCCAGTAACGCCCTTGTAGTGGTTGCTTATATCTTGTATGGGGTTGCTAGCTGGAATGTATATAAGATGCTCGGATGGCTTGAGATTGTTAAACCTTTCACTGCTTGAGGAGTAAATATGATTATTGGGCTCAAGGATTCCGAGAAATACATATACCACTACCGCAGTGCCGACACTGCCATAAGACATATCCTGCCGACGGGGAAGTTAAGGCTTGGAAAGTACAATTGTACTAATGACCCTAAAGAGGTAAAGGAGTGGAAATTCAATCTTTGGAGCAGCAAAAGTATTGAGCTGCCGGTCCGAGAATGGGATGACTTGTCAAAGTGGCTATCTGGAGAGCTAAAGTCTAAAACTCGTGTTTTATGCTTCTCTCGTGATGAGGATGGGCTTGAGGGGAACCATCTTCTTGATATCTGTAAGAGAGGTTTTTGCAAGCCTCGAATGTGGGCACAGTACGGTGCAAACCACGCTGGCGTATGTCTAATATTTGATAGAGAAAAACTGCTAAGCAACGTGATAACTCAATATGAGGAAAGCTGCTTAATTATTGGTGGTGATGTCGAGTATCGTGATCGTCTAATTGCAGATAATTTTCACCAGGATCAACAGTATCTGATTAATCTTGATGCTCTTGAGGTACTAGGGAGGTCCTCCTATCCGGAAGCTCACATTCATGCGCACTATCAGCGACTTTTCTTTGAGAAGATGACTGACTGGCGGGCGGAGAATGAGTGGCGCTGCGTGCTTTTCTCTAAGACCGACGAAGAGTTGTTCTTGGATTATAAAGATTCGTTAGTAGGGGTGATCTTTGGTAATGATGCATCTGCGGAGTGCATTGCTGAAGTGAAACGACTCAACCAGGGACGAGGGTTGACTTATCAAGCGGTCAGATGGAAGAACTGTGCTCCTTGGTACGATTTTACTGATCCATTGTTTTACGGAAGATAAGACGAAAATCTAGTTTAACAATGTTTAGAGTGGGCGAATAGAATGGAAAAATCATTCGTTCTACTGATGCAGGAGGCATACTTGATGCGCTCTTGCCTCTCAACCGGGTTAACAGCGCTCCGAAAAGCTCATGTCCATAACAGAGGAGAATTCTATATAGCCCTTTTTAACCTTTCTATCGGGCTGGAAAGATTGATGAAGGCAATTGTGATAATTGACCATATGCAGAAAAATGGAGGAAGCGTCCCAACAAGAAAAATATTAAAAGACAAGTACCGACATGGCTTGATTCTGCTTTACGACGCCTGTGCAGCTATCGGAGAACCTCTTGGTATAAAAATCAATGAGAGCAGCTCCCTTGATAAAATAGATAACAGTATCATAAATCTGCTGAACGAATTTGCACAGACGGCCCGCTATCACAATCTTGATGAACTGCATTCGCCATCACAGAATACCGATCCGCTAGAGCAGTTGGAGAACATCCTTTATGACATTCTGAAAAGCGACGTACGACCGGCGACAGTATCTAAAATTATGGCTAGAGCGAAGTTTGTCTCAGATAAGATAAAGGATATAACACACGTAAATATGCTTGATCTAAAGCAGCAACAATTATCCCTACTAGAAACAATCTCTCAGCCTGCACTACATGAGCAAGCTATACGATACGCCGTTCTACGAATAGTGAATATACTTTATCCCCTCAAGAAGCTTCTCGGCAAGATAAGTTTTGATTATCACTATAGCGGCAAGGCGGCATCGAAAGTTCCACTCATGGGGGAGTTTCTGGAGTGGATATGGGACGACAGAAGTTCTGTCCTACGGAAGAAACGCTGGCCATAATCTCCCTGGGAAATCCAGCACCATTAACAGCGGAAACGTTATTTATACACGGAGAAATATCGACCCGTGTGTGGATCGGCGCTTAGTGCCCGAGGGCTTAGGAAGGGGGCTAGGGTGCCGAAATAATCAAATATCGACACGGGCAGGGTCAGGTCCTGCTCTCCTCTTAGCACTGCACAGAGAGCATTCTAGGGCACTTAGCGTAGAGTTACTGAGGGAAGGTAAGACTCAGACGGTCCATAACACGCTGTACAGAGGTCGGAGCCCAGTTGCCGCCCCTTGCAGTTGGTACACCGCTCTCATTCAGGCAATTCGCGAGGGCTTGCAGAGTACGTGCACCTTTGAAAATGCACAGTTCTAGCTTGTCCTTAAGTTCGGCTGCGCGCTCATCAGCTTGAGTCCGTTGTGTGTCACGACCCTTCTGGCGGTTGAGCATGGTGCGGCCCTTCCGAAGCTTATCCTCTCGGTTGGCAACACTGTGCATAGCGTCGATATCACCAGCAGCAGCACTAGCCTCCAACGTCTTCAATGCCGCTTTGGTGCGCTCGCTGATGAAAGTACGTTCCTGCTCAGCCAACACGGCGTATATGTGAAGCTGGAAGGTATCGGCAGTGGGCATCGTGGCGACTTTGAACTGAGCACGCTTCATCAGGCCCGCAATGTGTTCAACGTCGCGGCTGATGCGATCTAGCTTAGCGACTACCACAGGCAGACCGTGTGCAAACGCCTTGGATGCTTCAGGACGCTCAAGAGGGTGCACAGAACCGGATACACCCGAATCAGTGTACTTAGCAACTACTGTCCAACCTTGTTGTTCTGCAGCGATACGGACGTATTCCTCTTGGGCTTTGATACCGAGGCCGGATTCACCCTGACCTTTGGTAGATACCCGGTAGTAAGCAACTACGTCCATGTTCGTGACTCCGATCTGTTGTCGATGGGATGACTTTACATCGGTTACAACGATCGTTCAAGAGTTGTAATGACATGCAAATAAAAAGTTTGACATGTTAAAGACTTCTGACTGTCGATCCTTCTTTTTTGATGAGAATTTATCTTATTACTTGGTTTTCCCGTAATTACCCACCGTAAAGGTGGCTCAATCAGTGTGGAGCGAAGTGTGCTTATCCCCCGGAGTGCAGAGGACGCATGAATGGGGGCTGTGAGGGAATGTACACGCCTGATAAAGCCCGCTCGTGCTGAAGGGGCGATAGTTAATTTAGTGAGTCCCAGAGATAACTCCATTAACGATGAGCCACGAATATATGGCTGCAGTTGAGCTTGCGATTGCGAAAATTATCGGGAGAATGTATTCGCTAAGCCATGGGGTAAATAATGCTCCTTTGATGAAGCCGTAAATCTCGCAGTAAGCTACAAGAATAGCATTTGGGGTCAGATCAGTCTGATAGCCTGAGCTAGTAACTACTCCCTGATCCTTTGCTTGATAAGTGAATGGAATCGAAAGTGATATGGTGTGCTTGTATTGATGACGGAGCTGGTTAATTGATGGCGGAAAGTTGGCGTCCTTCATTAATTCATGCTTTTCTCGGTACAGCATCTGGCAGCAGGGCTGTATTCTTATTACTTTCTGAATTGCTAGTTTGGGGTCGTATTCGGTTTGAGCTTCGCTCTCCATTATTTCCTTTATCAATTTTCTTTTGTGGAAAATTATTGCTCTTTCCATTAAGACATTCTCAGTTACTCGTCTCATGGTTTCGTTTGGAATGATACTTTGTTTTGGGAGTTTTTGAATGTAACGAAGCAGCAGGTAAATGTTGATTATTGCGATTATCACCCAGACGTTATGGGCGTTATCCTTAATTTTTATAGAAACCCCCATCATGCTAATGGAGTTAAGGTCGGCAGAAAAATACCACGCTAGCAGGACAACGGTTGAGTATGCTAAAAGGAATGCCCTGGCTTTCTTCCAGTCGCTATCGATATCGAGCTCGTCTGCGCCCACGATGAATCTCCATTGGTAAAGCGATGACTTTGATCTCTGTGTCATCTACAGCCAGGTGCGGCGAGGATGAGTTAGCCAAGTTATTCGGTTGCTGACGAAATAGCCCTTTCGACGCTGGCAACGATTGCGCTTGGAGAGCACCCCAGCGCTTTGGCGAGCTTGAAGATCACTGTGATGGTCGGCTGGTTGACGCCACGCTCAATCAAGCTTACGTAGTTCCTTTGCACGTCAGCAATGAGAGCTAGCTCCTCCTGCGTTAGACCTGCTTCCTTTCGCTTCTGTCGAAGCACCTTTCCGAATGCTACTGCAACGTCCAAACCCAGTCCCTCATTCTACTGAGGAGGAACTGTCCGCTTTGGCTGCCACTTGGTCTTCACAGTATATTGGTAATGTTGTAGCTGCAATGGCATCATCTGCTGCACCAGGACGCTCTATCGGGCAGCACCTGGACTGGACGCTTGGAGCGCACACCTTGGAGGGTACGATGGAAAAGCGATTGAGGATGGTGGCATTAGGGATGGTCGTGATGCTCGGGGGATGTGCTGCACCTCCTAAGGAGCCGGACATACCCGCGTCTGAGGTTCAGCCGACTCCGGTTTGTGTCGGAGAGGAGCAGTGTTCAAAGATGTGGGGGCGGGCTATTGAAGCGATTTCTACTACCACAGGTATGAAGCTGATGACTGCTACGGATAGCTTCCTTCAAACCTACCCTACTACCAAGATTGGCTACATGAACGGGCAGGTGTACAAAGAGAAGGTTGGCGATCAGAAGTATGCGATCAAAGGGAAATTCGATTGTGGCGGCTATAGCTGGTGCAATCGGTATTTGAACAGGAAGCAGAATCTGTTCAATCTACTTACCCAGGGCTACGATCCGATGACGCATTAGCCAGATTTTTTTGAGAAAACATACAAGGAGCTGTGATGCGCAAGTTTGGGATAATTGCAATCGTGGTGGGGATTATTATGATCATCTCCGCCCTGAGTATGGATGTGTCCGTTGCGACGGGGGGAGGGGGAAGGGTCAATAATATTGGCCTGATGGCTGATCGTCAGAACTACACCATTTTGGGTGGACTGTTCTTCATAGCTGGCATCCTCATGGCGATCTTTGGAGGAAAGTCAGAGAGCAATGCTGTCAGCGTGGGGGAGCGTCAGTGTCCCTTCTGTGCAGAGCTGATTAAAAATCAAGCTATTAAGTGTAAGCATTGTGGTTCTGATGTTGAGCCGGTTAAAGCTGAAGAGCCTATTTATGTTGATCCGCTAAATAGGATTCCTAACAAGGACGGTCTTATTCGGCATTGGGTTGTAGCATTGCCGTTTAGCACTAAAGCTGAGTATGCAAAGGTTAAGGAAGGATTGATTCTGACGGGGATACCGGTCCATTCTGAAACCGACAGATTCCTTAGGGTTGGGCCTTACCCTGTCAAGGACGAAGCGGGGAGGATATTGCAGAAGCTCATGCAGAACTCTTTGCATGGGAATATCGAAGAGTTTTGGGTAGTTCCAGATGAGGGCGTTGAAGTGACGTCTCTTCACGGTTGAGCGTGTAGGTAATGATTTGCGATATATGAAAGAGTATTGCAGGATAGCGCCTACGGCATTGTGACCTGCAAGTTGTTTTTGAGGAGTCGAAGTCTCAGCACAGAAAGAGAAGGGGCTGATGATCACGCCCCAAGTAAAAAACTTGAGCAGAACTCTGAATCTGACGTGCTAACCCAAGAAGCCTCACGTGTCTCAAGACTCTGCACGGTAAACATCAAAGCTTTGGCTACGCCAGTATCCTGATGTATAATCGTGCCGATTCTTGAGAATACTTTTAGCTAAGAGCTGGGCGTAGATTGATCATCGTGTTCTGGATTCTAAAAATTTAGGTTCTAGTAGGTGTTGGTAAAGTATCTATGATTACACGAAAAATTCCTTGGGGAGTGTTCTAAGGAAAATTTCGCCAACCTATGGGGTGTGGAAAAAATCCCTTAGAGAATTCTCTAAGAGAAATTTTCCATACACATACTTTTCAAGGTATCTATGCAGCAACGTGCTCAAGCTGTCTGTATGGTTTTAACCAATCTCTAACAGTTCGTTCACTCTTACTAATAGCTTGGGCTATCGCTTTGATAGCTACGCCCTGCGAATACATCCTCACGGCTTCAGCCTTACGTTCATTCCTGTTAGCTTTGGCATGAGTCTCAGCACGATAAGGATTCATAGCCAGAGAGTCATCAATAACAGCGTTACCAAGTTTCTCTGCTAAGAATTCTGCTACCTGCATATCTTGCACATTGAATCGCCCCTAGTTTCGTAGACACCTCCAAGCCTCATAATGAGGCCCATCAGAGGTGCCATGAGCAACCAGCGTTACCCCGAAGAATTCAAAATCGAAGCGGTCAGACAAGTTACCGAGCGCGGCCTGCGTGTAGCGGATGTGGCGGAGCGTTTGGGTGTGT